>JBJMPM010000022.1:0-21123 GCA_045803205.1 Longimicrobiaceae bacterium | reverse complement strand
CTCCTCCGCGGGAAGGGGCGGATGAAAAAACTTCGAAGCCACACAAGCCCGCGGCCGACCATCCATGGCGCAAGCGCGCCACCGTTCACCGGACATTTCTAAATCAACCAGACCCCGGACTTTTCTAAATCAACGCGACATCGAACGGTGCGACCGGCCTTCCTCCGTTGTCTATTTGCTCTCAAATTTGACGGACTTGACATGAGATCGCCGGCTCATTAGCTTTGACGGTAACAATAGCCCCCACGCCTCTTCGCGGTTATCCGCGAATGCGCACCAGGGGGCTTCTTCTATTCTGCCCGGTTTGCGCCCGTGCCCAGGGTCCCTTACACCAAGCCCGCGCTCTCTCCCGCGGCGCTGCTGGCGCATGCCGCGTCGCGCGGGCTGACCATCGCCGATCCGCTCGAAGCGCTCCATGCGCTGGAATACATCGGCTACTACCGGCTGCTCACGTACATGCGGCCGCTCCAGCAGGCGGATGCCGCCACGGGCCTGAGGCGCTTCACCCCGGGCACCACGTTCGGCGACCTCCTGACCCTCTACGACTTCGATCGGGAACTCCGCCTGCTCTGCCTGGACGCCGTCGAGAAGATCGAGGTTGCGCTGCGCGCGGCGATCGTCAGCCACGTCGCCGTTTCCGAGGGGCCGCACTTCTACCTCGATCCCACCCAGTTCGAGCATGTGGGCGCGTTCGCCGATTTCTACCATACCGCCCAGCGTGAAGACCGCCACCTGGCCGTCAAGCACTACCTGAAGCACTACTGCACGCCGGAGCTTCCCCCGATCTGGGCGATCATGGAGGCGCTCACCTTCGGCGCGCTTTCTCGCCTCTACTCCGGCCTCGCGCTCCGTCACCGCAAGGCGGTCGCGCTCAGGTTCGGGTACGACGAAACGGTCCTGGCGTCGTGGTTCCGCTCGGTGACCTTCGTCCGCAACCTGTCCGCGCACCACAGCCGGCTGTGGAACGCGCCGATGCACGTGGACCAGCCTCTCGCGGCGAAGAAGCTCCGCTGCGAGATGATCCCCACGGACCGGCTGTACGCGCGGTTCGTCGTGCTGGCGGCGCTGCTCGATGCGATCGACCCAAAGAGCGAGTGGGGACGCCGCCTGGTGGCTCTCGTCGGGCGATACCCCGCCGTCCCGCTGAAGCAGATGGGCATGCCGCCCGGGTGGCAGTGCCGGCCGTTCTGGAGGTGAGCACCCCTGCCGGCACGCGTTGACACCACCCGTTCGCTTCGTCTACCTTCGGCAAACGAGATCATCCATCCTTTCGGGAGGCAAACGCACGTGCTGCTGGGCGCACACATCTCCACGGCCGGCGGGTGCAGGAACGCGCCGGCGCGCTCCGCCGAGGTCGGCGGCACCGCGATGCAGATCTTCACCAAGCAGCCCAACCGCTGGGCCGAGGTGGACCTGGGCGACGAGGAGTGCGACCTCTACAAGGGCGCCGTCCACACGCACGGCGTGCGCTACGCGGTGGCGCACGACAGCTACCTGATCAACCTGGCCACGCCCGATCCCGTGCTGCGCGAGCGCTCGCTGGCGGCGTTTCGCGGGGAACTGCGGCGCGCGGTGCGGCTGGGGCTCGACGCGCTGGTCACGCACCCCGGCAACGCCACCGACGGCGACGTGGCGCGCGGCCTCTGGCAGAATGCGGAGCTGATCGAGCAGGCGATGGAGGAGGAAGGCGGTACCGTGGAGGTGCTGCTGGAGACGACCGCCGGATCGGGGAAGGTGCTGGGCGCCACCTTCGAGCAGCTCCGGGAGATGATCGACCGCATCTCGCCGGCCGTGCAGGCGCGGGTGGGCGTGTGCGTGGACAGCTGCCACGTCTACGCCGCGGGGTACGACCTGCGCGGCGACTACGACGGCGTGATCGCGCGCTTCGTCGACGTGATCGGGCTGGAGCGGCTGCGCCTCTTCCACCTGAACGACTCGGCCACGCCCTTCGCCAGCAAGCGCGACCGCCACGCCGCCATCGGCGAGGGCTCGCTGGGCGACGAGCCCTTCCGCCGCATCATGACCGACGAGCGCCTCGCCGCCGTCCCCAGGGTCATCGAGACCCCCAAGGAGCACCCGGACGACCCCAAGGACCTCGTCACCCTCGACCGCCGCAACCTCTCCAGGCTCCGCTCGTTCCTCGAGTAGTCCAGGAAAGTCGGTCGCAGTGGAGTCGGGCGGATCAATCCGCAGCAACAAAGACACGAAGTCCGCCTGCGCGGACTCCCACCTTCCGTGTCGCCGCGGTCGCGGGGCACGCGATTGGGCTCACCGCGGCCGAGCCCGCGTACCTCGGCTGCCGGGAAGCCCATCACGTGCCGGTGAACCGCGGCTTCGCTGGAGCCGGTAGTCCGCGCAGGTGGACTTCGTGTGGTTGTTGCTGCGGTTTCAACCACCCTGCTCCCCCGTTCACACCACGTCCCGCAGCAGTTCCTGCAGCGCCTCGCGCGCCCGCATCACCCGCATCTTGAGCGCGCTCACGCCGGTCTCCAGGCGCTCGGCCATCTCCTCGTAGCTCAGCCCGTCGACGTGCTTCAGCAGGAACGCCTCGCGCTGGGCGGCGGGGAGGCGCTGCAGCGCGGCGTTCACCACGCGGCCAAGCTCCGTGCGCTCCAGCGTGCGCACCGGGTCGTCGGTCTCGGGCGCCTGGTGCGCCTCGTCCTCCAGCGGCGCGGTGCGCTGGCGGTGGTTCTTCAGCCAGTCCTTGCAGCGGTTGCGCAGGATGCGGAAGAGCCACGCCGCGAAGCGCTCCGGGTCGCAGGTGTGCAGCCGCGTGAACGCCTTCACGAAGCTTTCCTGCACCAGGTCGGCCGCGGCGTCGCGGTCGCCCAGCATGGCCGCGGCGTGGCGGTAGAGCGCGTCCTGATGGCGCGTGACGAGCTGTGCGTAGAGATCGCGCTCGCCCGCCAGGATGCGCCCGATCAGCTCCGCGTCGGCGGGGTGCGGCTCCACGGCTGGATCGCGCGGGTTTCGGCGTGAAACAGGGCGCGGCGGCCGCGCCCCCGGATGCGCTCCGGACAATGCAAGACGCGTCCCGCGGGGCCCTTCGCCGGCCTCCGCGGCGGCTTGCGACGCATGGGGCGCGCGCGCTATGTTCCGCGCCCGCAGTGGCCCGGATGCTGCACGACCGCGCGCTCCCCGCACGGGGCGGCGCGGCCCGGGCCGGGCGGCACTGGCGAAGATCCTATACCCGTACGCGCGTTCAGGGGAAGTCAGAGATGGCTGGCAAGGGGCTGGAGGGCGTCGTCGTCGGTCAGAGCAGGCTGAGCGACATCAACGGCGAGGTCGGCGAGCTGATCTACGCGGGGTACGAGATCGACGACCTCGCGCGCAACACCACCTTCGAAGAGGTGTGCTACCTCCTCTGGAACGGCGAGCTTCCCAACCGGGAGCAGCTCGACGCCTTCAGCCGCGAGCTGACGGCCAGCGCGCGGCTCAACGACCGCGTGCTGGCCGTGCTGCGCACCCTGCCGGACGACGCCGACCCGATGGCGGTGCTGCGCACGGCGGTGTCGGCGCTGGGCACCTTCGACCCGAAGGCCGACGACATCTCCGCGGAGGAGATCCGCCGCAAGGCGCTCTACCTCACCGCGGTGACGCCCACGCTGGTGGCCGCGAGCGCGCGGCTGCGCCAGGGGAAGGAGCCGCTGCAGCCGAAGGAGGGGAGCGGCTTCGCGGCCAACTTCCTGTACATGCTGAACGGCGAAGACGCCAACGACACCCGCTGCCGCACCATGGACGCGGCGCTGGTGCTCCACGCCGAGCACGCCATGAACGCGTCGACCTTCGCGGCGCGCGTGACTGCGGGCACGCTCAGCGACGTGTACTCCTGCATCACCTCCGCCATCGGCACGCTGAAGGGCCCGAGCCACGGCGGCGCCAACGTGGAGGTGATGAACATGCTGCGCGAGATCGACTCCAGCGGGCAGGACCCGAGGGAGTGGGTGCGCGCGGCGCTGGAGGGCGGGAAGAAGGTGATGGGCTTCGGCCACCGCGTGTACAAGGCCACCGACCCGCGCGCCAAGGTGCTGCGCGAGCTGGCGGACAGGATCATGGCCGAGGCGGGCGAGACGCGCTGGCTGGACCTCTCCGACAAGATCCGCGCGGCCATGGCGGAGGAGATGGAGAAGCGCGGCAAGCGCATCTACCCCAACGTCGACTTCTTCTCCGCCTCGGTCTACACCACGCTGGGGATCGACATGGACCTGTTCACCGCGGTGTTCGCCATCGCGCGGATGCCGGGGTGGACGGCGCACCTGATGGAGCAGTACGCCGACAACCGGCTGATCCGTCCCTCGTCGGAGTACATCGGCCCCCGCGGGAAGACGGTGGTCCCGCTGGACCAGCGCTGAATTCGGCGGCCGTATCCGGGCGCGGCGGGGGCGACCAGACACCCTGCCGCGCTTCGTTTTTACAGAAGTGCCTAGTGCCTAGTGCCAAGTGCCTAGGAACTACGAAGCGCGCACATGCTTCTCGTCCCGCTCCGCGCTACTGGGCACCAGGGACTAGGCACTAGGCACTTTCTCCCTGACCTCAGCCACTTCGAAAATCATGAGCGATTGGACCCCCACCGTGCCCCAGGGCGGCGAGCGCGTCGAGATCCGCGGCGGGCGGCTCGCCGTGCCCGACCAGCCCATCCTCCCCTTCATCGAGGGCGACGGCACCGGGCCCGACATCTGGAACGCCTCGCGGCCCGTGTTCGACGCCGCCGTGGAGAAGGCGTACGGCGGGAAGCGGAAGATCCACTGGATGGAGGTGCTGGCCGGCGAGAAGAGCTTCCAGCAGACCGGGAGCTGGCTCCCCGACGCCACCCTCGACGCCTTCCGCGAGTACCTGGTGGGGATCAAGGGCCCGCTCACCACGCCGGTGGGCGGCGGCATCCGCTCGCTGAACGTGGCGCTGCGCCAGATCCTGGACCTCTATGCCTGCGTGCGGCCGGTGCGCTGGTTCGAGGGCGTTCCCTCGCCGGTGAAGAAGCCGGGCGACGTGGACATGGTGATCTTCCGCGAGAACACCGAGGACATCTACGCCGGCATCGAGTTCGAGGAGGGGACCGACGACGCCCGCCGCTTCGGCGAGCTGGTGGCCGAGGCCTTCCCCGACCGGTTCAAGAAGGTGCGCTTCCCCGGCAGCTCGGGCTTCGGGATCAAGCCCGTCTCGCGCGAGGGCACGGAGCGGCTGGTGCGCGCGGCCATCGAGTACGCGCTGGCCAACGGCCGCCGCTCGGTGACGCTGGTGCACAAGGGGAACATCATGAAGTTCACCGAGGGCGCCTTCAAGAACTGGGGATACGAGCTGGCCGAGCGCGAGTTCGGCGACCGCACCTTCACCTGGGCGGCGTACGACCGCATCAAGGAGGAGCGGGACGAGGACGCCGCCAACGCCGCGCAGAAGGAGGCCGAGGGGCAGGGGAAGGTGATCGTGAAGGACGCCATCGCCGACGCCTTCCTGCAGCAGATCCTCACCCGCGCGAAGGACTACGACGTGATCGCCACGCTCAACCTGAACGGCGACTACGTCTCCGATGCGCTGGCGGCGCAGGTGGGCGGCATCGGCATCGCGCCGGGGGCGAACATCAACTACGTGACCGGCCACGCCATCTTCGAGGCCACGCACGGCACCGCGCCCAAGTACGCCGGCAAGGACATGGTGAACCCCGGCTCCGTCATCCTCTCCGGCGAGATGATGCTGCGCTACCTGGGGTGGGGCGAGGCGGCCGACCTGATCATCAAGGGCCTCGAGGGCGCCATCGGCAAGAAGACGGTGACCTACGACTTCGAGCGGCTGATGGAGGGCGCCACCAAGGTCTCCTGCTCCGAGTTCGGCCGGAAGATCGTCGAGAACATGTGAACAGAAGTGCCTAGTGCCTAGTGCCTAGTGCCTGGTATCAAAGTGCAAATCGCAATTTAATCCGCGCGATCTGGCACCCACCCCCCGGCACTCAGCACTTTGCACTCAGCACTTTGCACTCAGCACTTGGTAGTTCCTTGGCACTAGGCACTAGGCACTAGGCACTTATATGAACGTGACCGTTGTCGGCGGCGACCTCGCCGGAATGGAGACGCCGTTGCTGGTGGTGCCCGTGTTCGAGGGCGATACGATCGATCCCGCCGCCGCGGCGCTGGACCAGGCGCTGGGCGGCGCGATCGCGGCCGTGCGCGGCCGCGGCGACCTGGCGGGGAAGGAGGGCGAGACGCTCCTCCTCTATCCCCCCGCCGGCTCCGTGAAGGCCGAGCGCGTGCTCCTGGTCGGCGCCGGCAAGGCGGACGCCGTAACCACCGAGAAGCTGCGCCGCGCCGGCGGCACCACCGCCAAACAGGCGGCGAAGCTCCGCGCTGCCTCCGCTGTTTTCGCTCTCCCCTCGACGTCGATCGCGGCCGGCGACGCCGCGCGCGCCGTGGCCGAGGGCGCGACGATGGGCGCCTACACCTTCACCGAGCTCAAGTCCGCCCCCGCCGACCAGCCGGCACCGGTGGCGCTCGCCGACCTGCGCATCGCGGTCGCGGGGGACGGCGACCGCGCCGCGGCGGAGGAGGGCGCCCGCGTCGGCGAGATCGTGGGGCGCGCGGCGAACCGGGCGCGCGACCTGGGGAACCGTCCGGGGAACGTCGCCACCCCGTCGCACCTCGCCTCCGTGGCGGAGGAGATCGGTGGGAAGTTCGGGATGAAGGTCACTGTGCTCGGCCCGGCGGAGATGGAGGCCGAGAGGATGGGGGCCCTGCTCGCCGTCGCGCGCGGGAGCGAGGAGGAGCCGCGGCTGATCGTGCTGGAGCACCGCGGCGGCGCGGAGGGCGCGAAGCCGCTGGTGCTGGTGGGGAAGGGGCTCACCTTCGACGCGGGCGGCATCTCCATCAAGCCCGCGGCGGGGATGGAGGACATGAAGTTCGACATGTCCGGCGGCGGCGCCGTGCTGGGCGCCATGCAGGCGATCGGCGAGCTGGGGGTGAAGGCGAACGTGGTCGGGATCGTCCCCAGCTCCGAGAACCTGCTGGGCGACCGCGCCATGAAGCCGGGCGACGTCTTCCGCGCCGCCGCGGGGAAGACGATCGAGGTGGTGAACACCGACGCCGAGGGGCGGCTGATCCTGGCCGACGCGCTCTTCTACGCCCGCCGCTTCGAGCCCGCCGCCGTGGTCGACGCGGCCACCCTCACCGGCGCCTGCGTGGTCGCGCTGGGCCACCACGCCTCGGGGGTGATGGGGACCGACGACGCGCTGGTGGAGGAGCTCCGCCGCGCGGGCGACCGCTCCGGCGAGCGCTGCTGGCCCCTGCCGATGTTCGACGAGTACCGCGAGCAGATCCGCAGCGACTACGCGGACATCAAGAACTCCGGCGGGCGGCCGGCCGGCGCCATCACCGCCGGCTGGTTCCTGCGCGAGTTCGCGGGCGACTTTCCCTGGGCGCACCTGGACGTGGCGGGCACGGCCTACGGCGACGGGAAGCTCGCCTACCTGACGAAGGGCTCCACCGGCGCGCCGACGCGCCTGTTCGTGGAGTGGGTGCTCGCGCGCGCCGGATGAGGCCGCCGCTCCGCTCCGCCCTCTTCGCGCTCGCGCTGGCCCTCGCGGCCGGCGCGGCCCCCGCGCGCGCCCTGGCGCAGCGCGACACCATCCCCACGCGCCCGCCGGCGCCCGCGCCGCGCGACACCGTCCCCCGTCCGCCGCGCGACACCGCGCAGGTGGCGATCCCGGGCGAGGCCGTCCGCGGCGATACGCTCCCGGGCGCGAAGGGGGACACGACGAAGGTCGACACCACCGCCGCGGCCCCGACCTTCCCGCTGCATCCGCTCCCGCCGACGCACGGGTTCTCCGACGCGTCGTGGACCTTCGGGCCGCGGGAGCTGCAGTACTTCCACGGACTCTCGCTCGCCGACCTGCTGGACCGCATCCCCGGGCTGGTGCTCACGCGCTCCGGGGGCTTCGGCCGCCCGCTGGGGGTCTCGCCCTACGCGGCGGGGGGCGGGCGCTTCCGCATCTACCTCGACGGCTTCGAACTGCGGCCGCTGGGCTCCTCCATCCCCGACCTGCAGCGCATCCCCCTGGTCAACCTGCAGTCCGTGCGCATCCAGCGCGGGCTGGAGGAGATCCGGGTGGACCTCACCAGCCTGCGCCTGGGCGACGCGCGGCCGCTGGCGCAGATCGAGGGGATGGACGGCGACCTGGGGACGCGGGCGCTACGCGGGCTCTTCACCCGCCCGCTCGGCAAGCACATGCTGGGCGAGATCGCGCTCGACGTGGACCAGACCGACGGCGCGCGCCGCCGGCAGAAGTTCCGCGAGACCAGCACCATCGCCCGGCTGGGCTATGCCTTCACCCCCAACTGGGGCGTACAGGCCGAGTACCGCATCACCAAGCTCATCAGCGAGAACTCCCTCAACGAGACGGGCGAGACGCTGGTGGAGGAGAACTCCGACCGCAGCGAGGTGGTGCTGCGCGCGCGGGGGCTGCTTCCCGGCGGCATCCACCTGGAGGCGATGGCCGGCCGCAGCCTGCTGAACCCCGCCGGCAATGACAGCGTGACGCAGCGCGTGCGCAGCCTCCAGGCCGACGTGCGCCTCACCCTGCCGGTGCGCATCGGCATGCTCTCCGCCGGCGCGCGCCTGCACCGCGGCGAGGAGGAGAGCTGGGCGCCCGACCAGCGCGAGGTGTGGGGGCGGCTGGACTTCACTCCCGGGCGCATGCTGGCCGCCTCGGCCGAAGTGCGGCAGCTCTCGCTCGGCGGCGTGGACGGGGTGGAGGCGAGCGGGAGCCTGCGCGCGGGGCCGTGGGGCGGCTTCTCGCTCTTTGGCCAGGCGGCGGGGGGGAGCCGCGGCATCCGCTTCCTCCTCGACACCACCGTGGTGGTGAAGGCCATCACCGGCATCGGCGGGGGTGGCGCGCGCACGCTGGACACGGTGGCGGTGCGCGAGCTGCGCACGCTCGACGGCTCGCTGAACGGCGTCCGCGGTGGCGCCGAGTTCGAGCGCGGGCTCTTCCACCTGGGCGCCGCCTTCGTCCATCACCGGGTGGAGCAGACGGCGCCGTACGGGGAGGAGTTCGACCTGGGCGCGCCGCTGCAGCCGGGGCTGGCGATCAGCGGGATCGAGGCGTACGGCTCCATCCCCCTCTACTTCCGCGGGCTGACGCTGGAGGGCTGGTACCAGCGCTGGCTGAACGCGCCCGACCGGGTGAACCTCCCCACGCAGCTCGGCCGGGTGGCGGTCCAGTTCCACGGTGTCTACAAGAACGGCAACCTGGAGCCGACCTTCCGGGTGGAGATGGTGGACCGCGACCAGACGCTGGCGTGGGACTCGACGACGGCGGCGAACGTGCTGCTCCTGCGCTACCGCAAGCCCATCTTCAACATGTTCCTGCAGGTGCGGATCATCGACATCCGGATCTTCTGGCGCTTCGAGAACCTCGGCGCGACGACCGGCGAGTACGACGTGCCCGCCAGTCGCATCCCCGGCCCGCGGGCGCTCTACGGCGTGCGCTGGTTCTTCAGGAACTGAAGTGCTGAGTGCTGAGTGCTAAGTGCTAAGTGTTGGGGTGGCGTTTCACCGTCCTTGGTGGGGCAGGGCGGTTGAAACCGCTGCACCGCTGCAACAACTACACGAAGTCTGCCTTCGCGGACTACCGGCGGTGGTGAGGGTGTAGTTCTGTGGCGCGCGATGGACCTTGGCGGGGCCGAGGTCGGCTGGGCGAGGTACTGGTGAGGCCGGTCGCGTGCCCCGCGATGGCGGCGATACGAAAGGTGGGAGTCCGCACAGGCGGACTTCGTGTCTTTGTTGCTGCGGATTTATCCGCCCGGCTCCCAAACCGGCGGTCACGGTCGGTTGACCCCACCCGCGCACTGCGTTAGCCTTCAAGGTTCCAGAGGAGGGGATTTGATCCGGAGCATGACGGGGTACGGCGAGGCGCGCCGGGACACGCCGGCCGGCACTCTCTGGGCCGACGTGCGCACGGTTAACCATCGCCACCTGAACGCCAACCTGCGCCTCCCTCTCTCCCTGCAGCGCTGGGAGGGCGACGCGCGCGAGTGGCTCAGGACGCACTTCTCGCGCGGGCACGTGAACCTCACCGTGCGCCTGGAGCAGCCCGCCGGCACCCCCCGCGGGCTCAAGCTGGACGAGGACCGGGTGCGCGCCTACCTCGCGGTGCTGGAGCAGCTCCGCGAGCGCTTCGGCGTCGCCGGGAGCGCGGACCTGCACACCCTGGCGCGCTTCCCCGACGTCTTCGTGCGCGACGAGGGCGAGCCCGAGGCCGAGATCGCCCCCGAGGAGCTGCGCGCGCTGGTGGAGGAGGCCGCCGCCGCCAACGTGCGCATGCGCGAGGGCGAGGGGCGCCGCCTCCACGACGACCTGGAGGGGCGCATCGCCGCCATCGAGGCGTCGCTCGACGAGGTCGCCCGGCTGGCGCCGGAGCGGCTGGTGGCCGAGCGCGACCGGCTGCGCGAGGCGGTGCGCGAGCTGGCCGGCGGCGTGGCGGTCGACGAGCAGCGGCTGGCGCAGGAGATCGCGTATCTCGCCGAGCGCTGGGACGTGAACGAGGAGCTGGTGCGCTTCCGCGCGCACAACGCCGCCTTCCGCGAGCTGCTGGACGCCGACGCGGCCGAGGCGGTGGGGAAGCGGCTCGGCTTCCTCGTGCAGGAGATGCACCGCGAGGCCAACACCATCGGCAGCAAGGCCAACCACGCCGGCATCGCGCACCGGGTGGTGGCCATCAAGGAAGAGGTGGAGCGGCTGCGCGAGCAGGTGGAGAACGTGGAGTGAGCGGCGCCGCGGCCCCGTTCCCCCTGGTGCTGTCGGCCCCCTCAGGGGCGGGGAAGACCACCCTGGCCAACGCGCTCCGGCGGCGGAACCCCGACGTGGCCTTCTCCGTCTCCGCCACCACGCGGCCGCCGCGTCCGCGCGAGGTGGACGGGGAGAGCTACCACTTCGTCAGCCGCGACGAGTTCCTGCGCATGCGCGACGCGGGCGAGCTGATCGAGTGGGCCGAGGTGCACGGCAACCTCTACGGCACGCCGCTCGCCAACGTGCGGCGGGCGCAGGCCCGGGGCGAGCACCTGCTGCTGGACATCGACGTGCAGGGCGCGCGGCAGATCCGCCGGAGCGTCCCCGAGGCGGTGCTGGTGTTCGTGCTCCCGCCTTCGGCCGCGGCGCTGGTGCGGCGGCTGGGCGGGCGCGGCACGGAGGATCCCGCGGCGTTCCGGCGCCGGCTGCGCAACGCGGCCGAGGAGGTGCGCGCCGCGCCCGAGTTCGACTACGTGGTGGTGAACGAGGTGCTCTCCACCGCGGTGGAGGAGCTGGAGGCCGTGCTGCGGGGCCGCGCCGGCCCGCGCGGCGCGGGGGTGGAGGCGCGGATCGAGGCGATCCGCGCGGGAATCGAGCGTGAGCTGGGCCGCGACGACGCGGCTGAACCCTTGATGGAGAGAGGCGAGAGATGAAGGTCGTGACTCCGGGCCAGGCGGCCCGCCACACCGGCAGCAAGTACCTGGGCGTGCTGGTCGCCGCCAAGTTCGCCCGCCAGCTCAACGAGCTGCGCCGCGGCGAGCTGATGGAAGACCCCACCCTCACCGGCGGCGAGCCGAAGGAGAAGCTCACCACCACCGCGCTGGAGGAGGTGCGCCAGGGGACCACCGAGTACCGCCTGGTGCCGCGCGCCCGCCCCGAGCTGGGCTGACGCCCAGGTGGCCGGCGCGCGCGCCCCGCGGCGTCCCTTTGTGGGGCGCCGCGTGCTGCTGGGGGTCACGGGAGGGATCGCGGCCTACAAGGCGGTCCAGCTCGCGCGCGACCTGACGCTCCTCGGCGCCGCGGTCGACGTGGTGCTCACCGCGGGCGCGCAGGAGTTCGTCCGCCCCCTCACCTTCGAGGCGCTCACCGGCCGCGCGGCGCACGCGTCGCTCTACCCGGCCGGCGACCCCAACCTGCACGTGCGCCTGGCACGCGACGCCGAGCTGGTGCTGGTCGCGCCCGCCACGGCCAACTTCATGGCGCGCGCCGCCGCCGGCATGGCCGACGACCTGCTCGCGGCCGTGCTCCTGGCGACCGCCGCGCCCGTGGTGCTCTGCCCGGCGATGAACGACCGGATGTACGCCCACCCCGCCTCCGCCGCCAACCGCGCGCGCCTGGTGGAGATCGGCTACGTGCTGGCCGGCCCCGGCGTGGGCCCGCTGGCCTGGGGCGAGGGCGAGGGGCCCGGCCGCATGCTGGAGCCGGACGAGATCCTGGCCCACGCCGGCCGCGTGCTGGAGGGCGAGACGCCGCTCGCCGGCCGCCGCGTGGTCGTCACCGCCGGCCCCACCCGCGAGGCGATCGACCCCGTGCGCTACGTGGGCAACCGCTCGTCGGGGCGGATGGGATATGAGGTCGCCGCCGCTGCCTGGCGGCGCGGGGCCGAGGTGCTGCTGGTCTCCGGTCCGTCGCATCTTCCTGCTCCCGTGGGCGTCGAGGTGCGGAAGGTCGAGTCGGCCGAGGAGATGCGGGTCGCCGTGGCCGAGGCGCTCCCCGGGGCCGACGCGCTGGTGATGGCGGCGGCGGTGGCGGACTTCCGGCCGGCGGACCCGGCGGGGGAGAAGCTGAAGAAGGAGTCCGGCGGCGTCCCCGAGCTGCGGCTGGAGCGCACGGCCGACGTGCTCTCCGCGACCCGCGAGCTGCGGCCCGCCGGGTGCGTGGTGGTCGGCTTCGCGCTGGAGACGCGCGACGCGGTGGACAACGGGCGCCGCAAGCTGGAGGCGAAGGGGCTCGACCTGCTGGTGGTGAACGACGCCCGCGAGCCCGGCGCCGGCTTCGAGGTGGCGACCAACCGCGTCACCTTCCTCCAGCCCGGGCGCGACGACGAGGCGCTCCCGCTGATGCCGAAGGCCGAGGTGGCCGAGCGCATCCTGGACCGCGTGGTGGAGCTCGCCGAGGCGAAGCGCGCGCCGTGAGCGACCCACGCGACCTCCTCCGCAGCTACCTGCGCCAGCGCGCGGAGCTGGGAGACGCCGAGCTCGTCCTCGAGCGCCACACCGCGGGGGAGCTGCGGGAGATGCTCTCGCCGCACCCCGCCGCCCCGGCCCGTCCGCCGGCCTCCGGAGCCGCTCCGGCGCCCTCCTCCGCGCCGCCGCGCGACCCATCCCCCGCTCCACGACGCACCGCCGAGGTGCCCGCCGCCGCCCCGCCGCCGCACCTCCGCGCCGGCGCGCAGCCCCCCGGCGCGACCCCGATGCGCCCCGCCGTGGACGCTCCGGCGCGGGGGGTGTCGACGGAGGAAATCTTCGCCCTTCCCGTACTGGCCTCCGTACGCGACATTGCCCTCGGGTGCCCCCGCTGCGGTCTCGCCCGGACCCGGACGCGCGTGGTGTTCGGGGAGGGGAGCGAGACGGCGGAGCTGATGGTGGTGGGCGAGGCGCCGGGGGAGAACGAAGACCGGCAGGGGCGCCCCTTCGTCGGCAAGGCCGGGCAGCTGCTGGACCTGCTGCTGATGACCGTCGGGTTCCCGCGCGAGAGCGTCTACATCTGCAACGTGCTGAAGTGCCGCCCGCCGGGGAACCGCAATCCCGCCCCCGACGAGGTGGAGGCGTGCAGCCCCTACCTGCTCAAGCAGGTGGAGCTGGTGCGCCCGAAGGTGATCATGGCCTTCGGCACCTTCGCCGCGCAGACGCTGCTCGGCACCGACGTGGCGATCGGCAGGCTCCGCGGCCGGGTGCACGCCTACCACGGCACGCCGCTGGTGCCGACGTACCATCCGGCCGCGCTGCTCCGCAACTCCGGCTGGGTGCGCGCCGTCTGGGACGACCTGCAGCGCGCCCGCGCGATCCTCGAATCAAATCGTGCCTGAGTGCGCTCTCGCGCACACGACCAGAGGCATTCTCCGCCGTACTGGGCACCAGGCACTTGGCACTTGGCACTTCCGTAGATGTCCACGCCCGCACTCCACCTCACGCCGCCGTCGGCGCCGAGCCCGTTCACCGACCGCACTCCGCCCTACTCGGCCGAGGCGGAGATGGCCGTGCTCGGCGGGATGCTGATCGACCAGGACGCCGTGGTGAAGGCGGTGGAGGTGGTGGACGACACCATGTTCCATCGCGAGGCGCACCGCCGGCTCTTCCGCTCGCTGCTGCGCATCTGGCAGCGCGGCGACGTGATCGACGAGATCACCGTCAGCGAGGACCTGCGCAAGGCGGGCGACTTCGAGGCGGTGGGTGGGGTGACCTTCCTGGCCTCGCTGCTCGACGCGGTGCCGACCGCGGCGAACATCGAGTACCACTGCAAGATCGTCCGCGAGAAGGCGATCCTGCGCCGGCTGATCGAGGCGGCCACCTCCATCATCCAGGAGACCTACGCCTGGCAGGGCGAGGTCGAGAACCTGATGGACGTGGCCGAGCAGCGCATCTTCCAGCTCGCGCAGAGCAGCGACCGGCGCGGGTTCGTGTGGATCAAGGAGATCCTCTGGCCCACCTTCGAGAAGATCGAGCAGCTCCAGGCCAACCAGAGCTCCATCACCGGCGTCCCCACCGGCTTCGCCGACCTCGACGAGCTCACCGCCGGCTTCCAGCCCAGCGACCTGGTCATCATTGCCGCCAGGCCGTCGATGGGGAAGTGCCTGGCGCACGACGCCGAGATCGTGCTGGACGACGGCTCCATCGCCACCATCGAGGAGCTGTACCGCCGCCGCTCCGCGCGACTGCTGACGCTCAACGAGCGCTGGAAGCTGGAGACGGCCGAGCCCAGCGCCTACGTCGACGATGGCGAGAAGCCCGTCTTCCGCGTCACCACGCGCCTGGGCCGGCAGATCGAGACCACGCTGACGCATCCCTTCCTGACCATCGGGGGATGGAAGCGGCTGGAGGAGATCCAGCCCGGCGAGCACGTCGCCGTCCCCCGCCGCATCGACGTCTTCGGCGACGCGGAGATGCGCGAGTGCGAGGTGAAGCTCCTCGCCTGCCTGATCGGCGACGGCGACCTGAAGGGCCCGGTGCCGCGGCTGCGCACGCAGGATCCCGAGGTGCGGGCCGAGTTCACCGAAGCCGCGCTCGATTTCTTTGCGGACGGCCTGCACCGCGGGAGCTCGCTCGCCGCCTGGGCCGAGCGGTTCGGGCTGGCCGCGCCGGACGACGCGGAGGCCGTTTTTCCCGACGCGGTGTTCACCCTTCCCAGGGAGCAGCTCGCGCTCTTCCTGAACCGCTTCCTCTCGGTCGCGGGCGGAGCGTTCGTCGGTAAGAACGGAGGGCCGCTGGTCCGGGTGGAGCGGCGGAGCGAGCGGTTCATCCGCCACCTGCAGCACCTGCTGCTGCGCTTCGGCGTGCTCGCCGAGGTGCGGCCGGTTCGCCGTGAGGGCCGGGCCGCGTGGATGCTGGAGATCTCCGAGCTGGACGCGCTGGTGGAGTTCAACGCGCGCATCGGGCTGTTCGGACTCGACGGGTTTCTTCGCCGCCACACCCAGGCCGCTGTGCGGGAGCTGGCTCTGGTGGGCGCTCGCGCGTCCTTCGACGCGATTCCCGCGCCCGTGTGGGAGCCCGCCTCGGCCGAACGAGGCCCGGATGCGGCCGGCGGCGAAGAGTTCGCCTTCGTGTGGAGGGGCGCGCTGGAGCGGAGCCGTGGAAGGGCGCTCTCACGGAGCGATCTGACACATCTTGCGGCCATGCTCGACAACGACCGGCTGCGCGACCTGGCGGAGAGCGACGTCTACTGGGACGAGGTGGTGTCGATCGAGCCGATGGGGATCAAGCAGGTCTATGACCTGACCATCCCCGGCACGCACAACTTCGTGGCGAACGACGTGTGCGTGCACAACACCGCCTTCGTTCTGAACCTCTCCCAGCACGCGGCCATCCAGGCGCAGCGGCCGGTCGCCTTCTTCTCGCTGGAGATGAGCAAGGAGTCGCTGGTGCAGCGCGTGCTCTGCGCCGAGGCGCGGGTGGATGCCAGCCGCCTCCGCCGCGGGAGGCTGACGGACGACGACTACGCGCGCCTCGCGATCGCGGCAGGCCACCTCAACACCGCGCCCATCTACATTGACGACACGCCCGGCATCTCGGTGCTGGAGATGCGCGCCAAGGCCCGCCGCCTCAAGGCCGACCGCGCGGACCTGGCGATGATCGTCGTCGACTACCTGCAGCTCATGGTGAGCCACGGGAAGAGCGAGAGCCGCCAGCAGGAGGTGTCGGAGATCTCCCGCGGCCTGAAGGCGCTCGCGAAGGAGCTGGAGATCCCCGTCGTCGCCCTCTCGCAGCTCAGCCGCGCCGTCGAGTCGCGCCCCGACAAGCGCCCGATGATGTCGGACCTGCGTGAATCCGGCGCCATCGAGCAGGACGCGGACGTGATCATGTTCCTCTACCGGCCGGAGTACTACTTCGGGCCGACGGACAAGGAGGGGAACAGCATCGAGGGGAAGGCGGAGCTGATCATCGGCAAGCAGCGCAACGGGGCCACGGGGAACGTGCCGCTCTTCTTCCGCAAGGAGTTCACGCTCTTCGAGAGCATGACCCACCATTCCCGCGAGGACCACTGACGCCGCCGATGGCGAAGACCCGGACCGCCTTCTTCTGCCGCGAGTGCGGCAACGAGACGCCGCGCTGGCAGGGGCAGTGCCCCGCCTGTAGCGAGTGGAACACCCTCGTCGAGGAACCCTCCGCCGCGAAGAAGAAGCCTGCTGGCTCCGCCGCCTCCGTACGCCTCGCCAGCGACGCCGTCCCCGTGCGGCTGCGCGACGTGGAGGGCGCCGAGCGGCGGCGGTGGACCACCGGCCTCGGCGAGCTCGACTTCGTCCTGGGCGGCGGGATCGTGCCGGGGTCGGTGGTGCTCGTGGGCGGCGAGCCGGGGATCGGCAAGTCGACCATCCTCCTGCAGGTCGCGGCGCGCCTGGAATCCTCCTCGCTGCGCACCCTCTACGTCTCCGGCGAGGAGTCGGCGCACCAGGTGAAGCTGCGCGCCGAGCGGCTGGGTGGCGACGCGGCCGAGGTCACGCTGCTGGCCGAGACCGAGCTGGACGCCATCCTCCTCCGCGCCGCCGAGATCGGGCCCGAGGTGCTGCTGATCGACTCCATCCAGACCGTCTACACCCCCGAGCTGGAGGGCGCCCCCGGCAACGTGGGCCAGGTGCGCGAGTGCGCCGCGCGGCTGCAGCGCTTCGCCAAGCAGACGGGGACCGCCGTCTTCCTGGTCGGGCACGTGACCAAGGGCGGGGGGATCGCCGGGCCCAAGACGCTGGAGCACATCGTCGACACCGTGCTCTATTTCGAGGGCGAGGGCGGGGTGGACCACCGGGTGCTGCGCGCCACCAAGAACCGCTTCGGCGGGGTGGACGAGATCGGCGTCTTCCGTATGACGGCGGAGGGGCTGGTCCCCATCCCCAACCCCTCCGAGCTCTTCCTGGGCGACCGCTCCACCCGCGGCTCCGGCTCCGCCGTCGTATCCACCATGGAGGGGACGCGCCCGCTGCTGGTGGAGGTGCAGGCGCTCGCCGCCAGGGCCAGCTACGGCGCGCCGCAGCGGGTGAGCACCGGCTTCGACCACAAGCGCCTGGCCCTCCTGCTGGCGGTGCTGGAGAAGCGCGCCGGCATCCCCTTCGGCCAGCTCGACGTCTTCCTGAACGTGGTCGGCGGCCTCAAGCTCGCCGAGACGGCGGGCGACCTGGCCGTCGCCGTGGCGCTGGCGTCGAGCGTGTATGACCGCGCGGTGCCGGCGGACGCGGTGTTCGTCGGCGAGCTGGGGCTGGGGGGCGAGGTGCGCCCCGTCGGCCAGGTGGAGCGCCGGCTGGCCGAGGCCGCGCGGATGGGCTTCACCGCCGCGTACCTGGCGCCGCGGGCGGCGCCGCGCACCGCGCCGGCGGGGATCCGGATCGTCGAAACCGAGGACGTGAGGAGCCTTGTCCAGCGCGTCTTCACCTGAGCCGCGCGCCGCCGCCGTCATCGTGGCGGGCGGCTCGGGGCGGCGCATCGGCGGACCCGTCCGCAAGCAGTACCTGGAGATCGACGGCATCCCCGTCCTCCTCCGGGCCGTCGTTCCCTTCCTGAGCGATCCCCGCATCCAGCAGGTCGTGGTCGTCGTTCCCGCGGACGACGTGGAGGCGCCGCCGCCCTGGCTGGCGTCGCTGGGCGTGCGCATCGTCGCCGGGGGCGCGGAGCGCGGCGACTCGGTGCGCAACGGGCTGGCGGCGGTCGAGGCGGAGGCCGACTTCGTGCTGGTCCACGACGGCGCGCGCCCCTTCGTCTCCACCGAGGTCATCGACCGCGTGCTCGAGGCCGCCCCCTCCGCGGCGGTCGCGGCGGTGCCGGTGACCGACACCATCAAGGAGGTGGATGGGGACGGCACCATCGCCGCCACCCCCGACCGCGCGCGGCTCTGGCAGGCGCAGACGCCGCAGGGCTTTCCGCGCGAGGGGCTGGTGCACGCCTACGCCCGGGCGCGCGAGGAGGGCGCCGCCGCGACGGACGACGCGGTGCTCTACGCGCGCTACGTGGGGCCGGTGCGGGTGGTGATGGGCTCCTACCGCAACCTCAAGGTCACCCGCCCGGCCGACCTGGCCGTCGCCGAGGCGCTGGCACTTGCCCCGGGCGACGGGGAGGGTGAATGATTGCCGTCGTCCCCTGACCGCGCGTAACGGCGCCTCGCTCGCGCCGCGCACGCCGAACATCCGCCGATGCCGACCGACCACGCGCAGGACGCCGCGGAAGCCGAGATGAGCCAGCAGGACCGCGAGCCCGAGGCGCCGCGCACCACCGTCTTCCGGATCCTCTTCGTCTGCACGGGGAACACCTGCCGCTCCCCGCTGGCCGAGGGGCTCGCGCGCGCCGAGATCGCGCGGCGCGGGTGGAAGCACGTGGAGGTGGCCTCCGCCGGGCTCTCGGCGGGCGAGGGGGAGCGGGCCACGCGCGCGGGCGTCGTGGTCGCCGGCCGCGCCGGGATCGACCTGAAGGCGCACCGCTCCCGCCAGCTCACCCCCGCCATCGCGGAGTCGGCCGACCTGATCCTGGCGATGGGTCCCGCCCACGTCGCCGAGCTGCGGCGCCTGGGCGTGGGCGAGCGGGCCATGACGCTCGGCGACTTCGTCGCGGGGAGCGAGGGCGCCGGCCCGGCCGTCCCCGACCCCTTCGGCGGGAACGAGGCCGTGTACCAGGACACCTTCGAGGAGCTGCGCGAGCTGGTCTCCGCCGCGCTCGACCGGCTGGAGCCGGTGCTGGCGCCGTGACCCCCGTCTCCGCCGCCACGCGGGTGCTCGCCCTCCTCGGCGACCCCGTCTCGCACTCGCTTTCCCCCCTCCTGCAGAACGCGGCGATCCGCGCCCTCGCCCTCGACGGCGTCTACGTCGCCCTCCGCTGCTCGGCCGACGACGCGCCGTCGCTCCTGCGCGCCCTGGCCCGCGCCGGCGGCGGCGGCAACGTCACCGTCCCCCACAAGCAGGCGGCGTTCGGCGCCGTCGACCGCCACACCCCCGCGGCCGAGGCGACGGGCGCCGTGAACGCGTTCTGGCTCTCCAGCGACGAGGTGTGGGGCGACAACACCGACGTGGACGGGTTCAACGCGGCGGTGCGCGTGCTCCTGGGCCGCTCCATCGCCGGCGGGCGCGTGCTGGTGCTGGGGGCGGGCGGCGGCGCGCGCGCGGTGGTGCACGCGCTCACGTCGCACGCGGCCGAGCGCATCGTGATCGTCAACCGCACGCAGGAGCGCGCCCGCGAGCTGGCCCGCCGCTTCGGGGAGGGAAGGACGCGGATCGACGTCGTCGCATCGGTCGATGAGATCGGTGCGGGCGCCTTCGACCTGGCGGTGAACGCCACCTCGCTCGGCCTCCGCGCGGACGATCCGCTCCCGCTGGACCCCGCTTCGGCCCCGCCGATCGAGGCCGCGCTGGACCTCGTCTACAGCCGCACGGGCGAGACGCCGTGGGTGCGGGCGATGAGCGCGCACCGCATCCCCACGATCGACGGTACGGAGATGCTGCTGCAGCAGGGCGCCGCCGCCTTCCGCCGCTGGTGGAACCTCGATCCTCCCATCGACGCGATGCGGGCGGCGCTGCGCGGGAACTGAACCGGCAGTCTCTCACGGAGGTCACAGAGGCCACAGAGTCGTTCCTCCGTGACCTCCGTGACCTCTGTGAGAGCCAGAACTCATTCTCGGATGCCGCTATCTCCCCTTGCCCGCGACCTCTGGACGGGCGCCCTCGATCTGGTCTTCGCGCCGGTCTGCGTGGCCTGCCGCGAGCCCATCGACACGGCGGACCCGGAGCGCATGGTCTGCCGGCTCTGCTGGCTGAAGTGCCGCCCGCTCCCGTCAGTGAAGTGCCCGCGCTGCTGGTCGCCGCTCGCGTGGGACCGCGAGCCCGCGCCGACCTGCGACACCTGCCGCCCCTGGCCCGCGGCGGTCCGCGCCATCCGCTCCGCCTTCGCCATGGGCGAGGTGCCGCGGCGGCTGGTGCACGCGCTCAAGTACCGCGGCTGGGAGGCTGCCGCCGTTCCCATGGCCGCGCGGATGGCCCGGATGGAGTTCCCCGCCGACGTGGAGCGCGAGGCCGCGCTCGTGATCCCGGTCCCCACCAGCACGGCCCGGCGGAGGGAGCGCGGCTACAACCAGGCCGAGCTCCTGGCCCGCGCGCTGGCCGCCCGCAGGGGGTGGACGGCGGACCCGCGGCTGCTGGCGCGAACGCGCGCCACGGCTACGCAAACGGCCTTGCATCCGGGGGAGCGCCGGGCTAACGTAGCGCGCGCTTTCGCCGTCCCGCCGGGGCTCGCCGCGGAGCTGCGCGGCGAGCACGTGCTGCTGGTCGACGACGTGTGGACCACCGGCGCCACCGCGCTCGCCTGCGTCGAGGCGCTGCTCGAGGCGGGGGCGCGGGTGGCGAGCGTGGCCACCTTCGCGCGGGTGGTGCCGGAGCTGGAGCGGGGTTCCGCTCCGGCTCCGGAGTCGCTTTCAAGGGTGTTCTGAACCGTCCATCGGTCTCGCCAAAGAGCTAGGGAGAGCCATGCCCATCCGTGTCGCCATCAACGGCTTCGGCCGCATCGGGCGCAACGTGCTCCGCGCGGCCAAGAAGGCCGGCGCCACCGACATCGACTTCGTGGCGGTGAACGACCTGACCGACACGAAGACCCTCGCGCACCTGCTCCGGCACGACTCGGTGCACCGCGACTATCCCGGCAGCGTGGAGACCCGCGAGAACGCGCTGGTGGT
>JBJMPM010000232.1:0-15393 GCA_045803205.1 Longimicrobiaceae bacterium | reverse complement strand
GGTTTTCCGCCGCCGCGCGCGCGGCGACGGCAATGTGCTACTCGAGCCCGTACCCAAGTGCGCGAGCGTTCGCGCGGACCTCGGTGGCGACCAGGAGAGGAAAGCACACATGGCCAGGCTCGTCTTCGGAATGAACCAGTCGCTCGACGGCTACGTCGACCACACAGCCTTCGGGCCAAGTCCCACGCTTTTCAGGCACTTCATCGAGCAGGCTCAGGGCCAGGCGGGTAGCGTCTACGGCCGACGCATGTATGAGGTCATGCGCTACTGGGACGACGACCATCCTGAATGGGACGCAGACGAACGCGCCTTCGCGGCGGCGTGGCGCAAGCAGCCGAAATGGGTCGTCTCGCGCTCGTTGAAGTCCGTCGGCCCCAACGCCACGCTTGTTGCTGATGATCTCGAAGGCGCGATCCGCGCGTTGAAGGCCGAGCGCGACGGGGAGATCGAAGTGGCTGGCCCGGACCTGGCCCACAGCCTCACGGCACTCGGGCTGATCGATGAGTATCGAATCTATCTCCACCCTGTGGTGCTTGGTCAGGGCAAGCCGTATTTCGCCGGCGCCCGCCCGCGACTCCGCCTCGTGGCGAGTGATCGGATTGACCAGGATGTGATCAGGCTGGCCTACGTGCCTGCGTAGTCTTTTCGTCGGACGGCTTGTCGAATTCTGACCTCACCGTTCGTCGTAGTAGTGGGAGATTCAGATGCGACAGCTCAAGATCATCGAACACATCTCGCTGGACGGCGTGATCCAGCACTCCGCCGATGGGGGCGACTTCCCCTACAGCGACTGGACCGCGCCCTATCGCACTCCCGCCGGCCGCGACGCGGTCATGGCCGCGCATGGCGAGCGCTTCGACCTGCTGCTGGGCCGCCGCACCTACGACATCTGGTCGGGCTTCTGGCCGACGGCGCCGAGCAGTCCGTTGGGGGACCGCCTCAACGCGGCAACGAAGCACGTCGCCACCCACCGTCCGGAAAGTCTCGAGTGGGGCCCGTTCGAGGGCGTTGGACCGGACCTCGTCGAGGGCGTTCGCCGCATCAAGTCGCAGGACGGTCCGGGCCTCGTCCTCTCGGGCAGCTCCACGCTGACATCGACGCTCCTCGAACACGGGCTTGCGGATGAAGCCGTGCTGATCGTCTATCCGGTCCTGCTGGGTACGGGGAAGCGCTTCTTCGCGGAGGGAACCCCGCCACGCTCATTCGAGCTCGTCGGCACGACGGCCACGCCGTCCGGCGTCCTCCTCAACACGTACAGGGTCGCCGGTCCTTTGAAGACCGGATAGTTTGACGTCGCGAAGGAAAACGGCTCCTATCACAGGACACGCCGCGTCCGCCAGTGACGAAGACCCAGTATTACACGGCCTCCAGCCTCGACGGCTTCATCGCCGATTCCTCGAACTCCGTGGACTGGCTGCTCCAGCTCGGCGATCCCGAGGAGAGCGACTACCCGGAGTTCATCCGGGAGGTGGGCGCCCTGGCCATGGGCTCCACCACCTACGAGTGGCTCCTCGCCCATCACATCCGCCCCGACGCGGACGCACCGGAGCCCTGGCCGTATACCCAACCGGCATGGGTCTTCTCGACCCGAAAGCTGCCGCACGTCGAGGGCGCGGACATTCGCTTCGTCAGCGGCGACGTTCGCGCCGTGCACCAACAGATGCTCGAGGCGGCCGCCGGGAAGAACATCTGGCTGGTGGGAGGGGGCGAGCTCGTCGGCCAGTTCCACGACCACGGGCTGCTCGACGAATTGTTCGTGCAGGTGGCCCCCGTCACCCTGGGCGGCGGGGCTCCTCTCCTGCCGCGGAGGCTCGCGGAGCCTCCCCTCCGCCTTCTCTCCGCCACGACCTGGGGCGCGGGTTTCGTCCAGTTGCACTACGAAGTCCCGAGATCACCCGGCTGAGCGGCGTGCCCTGACACCCGCAACGACCTGCTCATCCAGGTCTTTCGGCCCCACCCGCGCCTGGTACGAGGCCATCTCCACCGACGCCGGCCGGGGCTGGAAAAAGATCTGGGAGGGCCGGGCCTGCCGGTAAGCAAACGATCGGTTTCACACAAGAACGCAGAGTCGCGGAGAGCATCTCTCCGCGGCTCTGCGTCTCTTCAGGCGGCAATGCTGTTTGTATCGTACATGAGTCACAAAGCCGCTGAATGACTCATTGATCGAACACCGCGGCTCCTCACGTGGCGCCGAACTCGCCGCGCGCCATCTCGACGAAGGCGTGCGGAGTGCGCGGCGACGTGAGAAAGCCTGTGCGGAGCCTGTCGAGCACGTCGGGCGTTACCGCCTCGCGCTGAAAGCCCTGGCGCGGGCGAGGAGCTCGTTCAGCGCTGCTGCAGTCCAGCGGACCGGCGAGTTGTACCGGACCGCGGTTTCGTGCCTGATGAACGGATGATCGCCCGGCGCCAGGATGCAGGCGGGGTCCGAATAGGGCCGGCGGGTAGTGAGGAATACGCTGATGAACGCATCCGCCGCACCCGCAGGGCCCCAGAGAAGGACCCAGAGGTGCGGCGTCGACCCGGTGGCCTGGGTCAGGTAGAAGGTATCGCCGGCCCCGAACGGCACGATGTCTCAGCCCGCCAGCGACTGCGCCAGGGCCGCTTCGGCCCAATCCTCCATCACCGCCTCGATTTCCTCTTCCGTGTAGCCCTCGCTCCGCAGGATCACGGCGGGATCGATGGGCAGCGCCGAGCCGTTCGGGTTCTCCCACTCCGGGAGCCTGTGCGTAAGCTCCACGAGCTCCCACTGCGGAAGGTGGCCGTACTCCGCGACCACATGGTCGATCAACTCCTCCTCGGCGGGTGAGAGTTGGTCGTTCGGAACGTCGCCGGCTCTGAGCGCCACGTGGTAATGGTCCTTGGGCGCAACGTGCCGGTCCCAGTAGCCGCCCCTGTAGAGCTGCTGCTGGTTTACGCGGTCGAGGGTGGCGCTGAGGATGGGTCCGTACGGGAGCGACCAGCAGGCGTCGTACGTGAGCGGGCTCCCGAGCCGCACCAGCGACTCGCGCTCGCAAAGGTAGAGCAGCTTGATGAGCTTCAGGTACTCCATCCGGCCACCCGCCTGCCGGAGGATGCGGGCCGCCGCCTGGGTCGCCTTGTCTTCACGGAAGCGTGTGCGCATGCTCGTTCCCGGGCTCTTTTCAGTACGAACACGACAACGCCCGAAACGTTCCGCGGTCTCGCAGTGGGCCGCCAGAGACGGTTTCGGATGGTATTCGCAGCCGTCCGGAATGTCAAGTTGAGTGATGACGTCAAGCATCCCGCCGCCACACCCCGGCCTCGGTGACGACGGCGTCGAGCGGCAGGTCCCAGGGCTCGGCGGGGATCGGCTCCATCTCCTGGAACGAGAAGAAGATGCCGCAGCGGAAGCCGCGCCAGGCGGCGTTCCCGAAGAGCCGGTCGTAGTACCCCGCCCCGCGCCCCAGCCGGCTCCCGCGCCGGTCCCACGCCAGCCCCGGCACCAGCGCCGCATCGATCGACGCCTCCGCCACCTCCTCGCAGCACCCCGCGTCCGGCTCGCGGATGCCGTAGCTCCCCGTGCGCAGATGATCCAGCGAAGCGACGCGGTGCAGCGTCATCTCCTTCGTCTGGGGGATCGTGCGGGGATAGACGACGGTGAGGCCGCGCCGCAGCGCCTCGGCGGCGATGGCGTCGGTCGACACCTCCTCGGGAAGGTCGGCGAAGAGGAGGAGGGTGCGCGCGGCGGCGACCTCCGGCACCTCCCAGACGCGGCGACCGATCTCCGCCTCGGCGGCGGCCTTCGCCTCGCGGCCGAGCGCGCGCAGGCGGCGGCGGGCCTCGGCGCGCAGCTCGGCCCTGGTCATCGCCCGGCGGACGCCATCGCGGCGGCGACGGCGGCGGCGACGCGGGCGTTGTTGCGCAGCAGCGCCACGTTCGCCTCCAGCGAGCGCCCACCCGTGCGCTCCGACACGGTGGAGAGGAGGAACGGCGTCACCTCCTTTCCGCGGATCCCCCGCTGCTCCGCCTCGCTCAGCGCGTCGCGGATCGCGCCCTCGACCTCGGCGGACGGGAGCGCGTGCTCCGGCGGTGGAGGGACGCAGAGGAGGATGGCGCCCGGCGCGGCCAGAGACCGGTGCGCGCGCCAGAGCGCCGCGACCTCCCCGGCCGTGTCGGTGCGTACGTCGACGGGGATGCCGCTCTCGCGCGAGTAGAAGGCGGGGAGCTCGTCCGTTCCGTAGCCGACGACGAGCACGCCGGCCGTCTCCAGCGCCTCGCGCGTTGCCGGGAGGTCGAGGATGGCCTTGGCGCCGGCGCACACCACCACCATCGGCGTGCGGCCGAGCTCCGTCAGGTCGGCGGAGACGTCGTGCGCCTCGCCGCGGTGCACGCCGCCGATGCCGCCGGTGGCGAAGACCGCGACCCCCGCGTGGTGCGCCAGCCACATCGTCGCCGCGACGGTGGTGGCACCGTCCAGCCCCCGCGCCACGGGGACGGCCAGATCGCGCGTGGAGAGCTTCAGCACCCCCTCGGCCATCCCCAGCCGCTCCACGTCCGCCGCCGAAAGCCCAACGATCGGCCGCCCCCGCACCACGCCCACGGTGGCCGGGACGGCGCCGCCGGCGCGCACCTCGTCCTCCAGCTCGCGCGCGACCTGCAGGTTGCGCGGGTGCGGGAGCCCGTGCGCGATCACGGTCGATTCGAGCGCGACGACGCCGCGCCCGGCGTCCAGGGCGTCGAGCACCGCGGCGGAGGTGTGGACGAGAGGCATTACTCGACCTCCGCGAGAGAAGACACCCGGACAGACCCCTCCCGTACGACCCCCAAAGACGTCATCCTGAGGCCGGCCACACCTGCAACCGCGCATGCATCAACACCTTGCAGGCCGAAGGATCTATAGCCGGAGCCACGACTCAGCCTCGGAAGCGCACCGTTCACCATCATCCATCATCCCGAATTCAGAGGAGCCGGTGCGTCACGCCGACTCACGTGTTGACGCAGTTATAGATCCTTCGGGCTGCGGGCAAGTCCGCGAGTGATGCTTCGGGGTGGCCGCCCTCAGGATGACGTCGAAAGGGATCGGCGATCAGGAGTGGGGCGCACCCTCGTTGCGTGCAGGCATGCGCGCGAAGCCGTAAGTTACGCGGAACCCATCCACCGGCAAAACCGCTCATGACCATGCTCGACGCACCCGCCTCCGCCGCCTCCGCCGCGCCCGCCGGGGCGCCCGCGCTGGGGGACATGCCGCCGGAGGAGTTCCGGCGCCACGCGCACGCCGCGGTGGACTGGATGGCCGACTACCTCGCCTCCGTGGAGCGCTTCCCCGTGCTCTCGCAGGTGCAGCCGGGCGACGTGGCGGCGCGGGTCCCCGGCGCGCCGCCGGCCGCGGGCGAGGACTTCGCGGAGGTGCTGACGGACGTGGACCGGGTGGTGATGCCGGGGATCACCCACTGGAACCACCCCGGCTTCCACGCCTGGTTCGCCATCACCGGCTCCGCCCCCGGCATCATCGGCGAGATGATGGCGGCGGCGCTGAACGTGAACGGGATGCTCTGGCGCAGCTCCCCCGCCGTCACCGAGCTGGAGGAGCGCGCGCTGGACTGGCTCCGGCAGATGCTGGGGCTTCCCGAGGTCTTCCGCGGCACCATCCAGGACACGGCCTCCCTCTCCACCCTCGTGGCGATCGCCGCGGCGCGCGAGGCGGCCGGCGTGAGCGTGCGCGAGGAGGGGATGGCCGGGCGCGGCCTGCCGCGGATGCGCGTGTACGCCTCGGAGCAGGTGCACTCGTCCATCGACAAGGCGTGCATCACGCTGGGGCTGGGGATGGCGGGGCTGCGGAAGGTCCCCACCGACGCCGAGTACCGGATGGACCCCGCCGCGCTCGCCGCCGCCATCGCCGAGGACCGGGCGGCGGGGATGCTCCCCTTCTGCGTGGTCGCCACGGTGGGGACGACCTCCACCAGCAGCGTCGACCCGGTCCCCGCCGTCGCGGAGGTGTGCGCGCGCGAGGGCGTCTGGCTGCACGTCGACGCGGCGTACGGCGGCTCGGCCGCCGCCGCTCCCGAGCTGCGCTGGGTGCTGGAGGGCGCCGAGCGGGCGGACTCGCTGGTGGTGAACCCGCACAAGTGGCTCTTCACCCCCATCGACATCTCCGT
This sequence comes from Longimicrobiaceae bacterium, assembly GCA_045803205.1. GTDB lineage: Bacteria > Gemmatimonadota > Gemmatimonadetes > Longimicrobiales > Longimicrobiaceae > Longimicrobium. The sequence goes on along the minus strand of JBJMPM010000232.1, from coordinate 9,280 downwards.
CCTCTACCTGCGCGATCCGGCCGTCGCGCGGCGCGCCTTCTCGCTCGTCCCCGAGTACCTGGCGACGCCCGAGGGCGAGAGCGTCACCAACCTGATGGACTACGGCCCGGCGCTGGGGAAGCGCTTCCGCGCGCTCAAGCTCTGGTTCGTGCTGCGCTACTTCGGCGCGGAGGGGGTGGCGGCGCGCATCCGCGAGCACGTGCGGCTGGCGCACGAGCTGGCGGCGTGGGTCGATGCGGAGCCCTTCTGGGAGCGGATGGCCCCCACGCCGCTCAGCTTGGTCGTCTTCCGCCACCGCCCGGCCGGGCTTTCGGAAGATGAGGTCGACGCGCACAACGAGCGCATCATGGCGGCGGTGAACGCGAGCGGGCGGATCTTCATCTCCCACACGAAGCTGCAGGGCCGCGTGGCGCTCCGCTTCGCGATCGGCAACATCCGCACGACGCACGACCACGTCCGCGCCGCCTGGGAGCTGCTGAAGCGCGCCGCCGCGGCCTCATGAAGCGTCTCACGCAGAGACGCGGAGACACGGAGAGGCTGGGTGGTCTCTCCGTGTCTCTGCCGTGAGACGATCTTTTGAACGTCAGGAAGCGCCCGCGAGCTCCGCTTCGCGCTCGAGGTAGTAGGACTTCTGCGACGGGTAGTAGTCGTTCCACTCCGGCATCGCCGTGCCGTCGCGCGAGGCGATGAGATTGTCGAGGTAGTACTCCCAGCCGGGCCCCACGTCGCCCACGTTGTCCTTCGCCCCGAGGTGGTGGACGAAGCGCAGCTCGGTGACCCCCGCGGCCTCGCTGAGGTGCGCCTCGAGGTGCCAGCCGTAGTCGTTGAGCCCTTTCACGGCCAGGTGGCGCGGCGGCTCGCACGCCAGGATCATCATCTCGCTCCCTGGGCCGTCGCCCTCGAACCCCATCTTGTAGCGGATCGTCCGGCCGGGGCCCGCCTCCCCCGTCCACGCGCCGAACCAGCGCGCCGTCCGCTCGGACTCGGTGATGCTCGCCCACACGTCCTCGATCGGCGCGCGGAAGGTGCGGATCAGGACGAGGTCGCGGCCCTCGGGCGTGCGGACCAGGCGTCCGGATGGGGTGGGGTTCATGCGGTCTTCTCCTCGGCGGTCGGAAGGGAGGCGCGGTGCTCGCGCCGGGTGCGGTACACCTCGGTCTCCAGGGCGTCCAGGCGCCCCGGCCAGGGATCGTGGAACTGCGCCAGCCACGCCTCCAGCTCCGCCAGCGGCGCCGTCTCCAGGCGGTAGAGCCGCTGCCGGCCGCGGAGCTCGTCGAGCACCAGCCCGCACTCCCGCAGCACCCGCAGGTGCCGGCTGACGGCGGGCCGGCTGATGTCGAAGCACTCGGCGATCTCCCCGGCCGACATCATGCGCCCGTTGAGCAGCGTCATGATCTCGCGCCTGACGGGGTCGGAGATGGCGGCGGCGGCTTCCATGGACGGAACTGTAACCGTTTGGTTACGGATTCGCCAGAGTTTTGTCCCGGCATGCTTGTTGGCTTGGAGCGGTTTTCTCTCCGGTCCGGAGTTCGCGTCGTGCATCCGCGGCCGTGGCGCCCTCTCCCTGCGCCTGAGAGCGCAATCCCTCTCCCGTACCGGGAGAGGAGGTGGCCGCGGCTGAGGTGAGGCCTGCAACCAAGCGTGCAAGCCAGATGCATCGCCGCCGGTCGGGGGACGCACCAGGGCCACGGCATAGTCCGCGAAGGCGGACTTCGTGCCGTTCCAGCGGCGGGTTTCCAACCCGTCGGCTCCGGAGCGTTGCGCAATCCGCTCTGGAGAAGCAACCAGCTTACCGAGTCGAGGAGGAGCGTGGCCGAAGGAGCGCGTGAGGCGGAGGGAGACGATCCCGGCGCACGCTGGATGGCGGCGATGCGGCGCGGCGACTTCGCGGCGGCGTGGGAGCCGAGCGATGCCGTCCTCCGCGCGCGCGCCGGAACGCCGTGCTGGCACCTCCCCCGCCACGAGCAGTGGGTGTGGGATGGAACGCCGCTCGACGGGAAGCGTGTCCTCGTCCGCTGCTATCACGGGCTGGGGGATACGCTCCAGTTCATCCGCTACGCCCCGCTCGTCCGCCGCGTCGCCGCGGAGGTGACGGTGTGGGCGCAGCCGGCGCTCATCCCCCTGCTCCGCACGGTGCGCGGCATCGACCGCCTCCTCCCCCTGCACGACGGCGCCTGCGAGGCGGAGCACGACGTGGACGTGGAGGTGATGGAGCTCGCCCACGTCTTCCGCAGCACCCTCGACACCCTCCCCGCCGAGGTCCCATACCTGCACGCCGACCCCGCGCCGATCGAGCGCGACGGGCGGCTGCACGTCGGCCTGGTCTGGCGCGCGGGGGAGTGGGACGACCGGCGCTCCATCCCCTTCCCGCTCCTGGCACCGCTCGCGGAGATTCCCGGCGTCGCGCTCCACGTGCTGCAGCGCGGCCCCGCGCGCGACGAGGCGGCGGGGTTCGGGATCGACTCGGGGTCGGACGACGTCCTCGAATGCGCACGGGTGATGCGGGCGCTGGACCGGGTGGTGACGGTCGACAGCATGACCGCGCACCTGGCCGGCGCCCTCGGCGTCCCCGTGTGGACGCTGCTGCACGCGGAGCCTGACTGGCGGTGGATGGAGGGGCGCGGCGACTCGCCCTGGTACCCGACGATGCGCCTCTTCCGCCAGGCTGCGGCGGGCGAGTGGGCGCCGGTGATCGCGCGCGTGGCCGCCGGGCTGCGCGAGCTCGTGGAACGACGGGAGATGGAGAGGCGGAGATGAGCGAGGACGGAGCGAGGGTGGTGGTGATCACCGGCGCCAGCAGCGGGATCGGGGCGGAGCTGGCGCGGCAGCTCGGGCGCCGCGGCGACGCGCTGGTGCTCGCCGCGCGCAGCGAGGAGGCGCTCGGCGAGGTGGCCGCCAGCACCGGGACGCAGACGCACGTGGTGCGCACCGACGTCACCAGGCGCGCCGACGTCGAGCGCCTGCGCGACGAGGCGCTGGAGGCGTTCGGCCGCGTGGACGTGTGGATCAACAACGCGGGGCGCGGCATCGACCGCCCGGTGCTGGAGCTCACCGAGCACGACTTCGACGAGATGATGGCGGTGAACACCAAGTCGGCGCTCTACGGGATGCAGGCCATCGTCCCGCACTTCCAGGAGCGCAACGCGGGGCACCTGGTCAACGTCTCCTCCTTCCTGGGGCGCGTGCCGATCGCCACCGTGCGCTCGGCCTACAACGCCGCCAAGGCCGCGCTCAACGCGCTCACCGCCAACCTGCGCATGGACCTGGCGGCGCGCTGGCCCGGCATCCAGGTGTCGCTGGTGATGCCCGGCGTGGTCGCCACCGACTTCGCCCGCAACGCCGTCGGCGCCGCGGCCGACGTGCCGCTGCGCTCCCCGCCGGGGATGCCGGCGCAGACGGTAGAAGAGGCCACCGCGCCGATCGTCGAGCTGCTGGACCACCCGCGCGCGGAGCTCTACACCAATCCCGCCTCACCTCCCATCGTCCGCCGCTACTACGAAGACGTGCAGGCGTTCGAGGAAAACGCCCGCCGCGCCTTCGCGGCCACCATGCCGACGCCGCCCGCCTGAGACGGCGCGAGGCGCCCCTGAAGCGCCGTCGCGCGAACGCGGTAACCCGCTGGCACGTCCGGAGTTGCTTGACATCGGCGCGAGCGGCCCGCAACATTGCGGGCCGCTTCCCCCGCCGCGCCCCATCTCCCCGCCCCGCCCCGTCCCTTGAGCGACGCCACCGACTTCGACGCGCTGTTCGCCCGCGAGCGCTGGCTGATCATGCGCGAGCGCCACCGGCAGGCCATCGACAAGCGCTGGTACCTGGTGGTGCTGGCGGTGGCGCTGGGGCTGATCGGGCGCTGGACGGGCACGCTCGACATCACCGTGGCCGCGGCGGTGGCGCTGGCGCTGACCACCTTCCTCGGCAACCTGGCCGCGGCGCTCCTGCTGCGGGCGGGAAAGTTCTCGCCCTGGCAGTTCTGGCTCATCTCCACCCTCGACAGCGTGGTGATCGCCGGGTTCTGCTGGGCGCTGGGGCCGCGCGGCTACCTGGTGCTCCCCTACCTGATCTTCGCGGTGGGCGGCTACGCGCTGGGGATGCCGCGGGTGGCGCAGGTGCAGCTCGCCCTGGCCGCGGTGCTCTACCCGGCCGGCCGCTGGCTGGGTCTCGGCGGGGCGCCCGGCGCGGCGCCGCTGATCGCCCTGGAGACGGTGATGCTCGTCTCCACCGCCTGGCTGGCGACCGCGGGGCCCATCGCCTACACCCGCCGGCTGCGCCGCGTGCGCCAGGCGCTGGCGGCCGCGAGCGAGGGCGACCTCACCCGGCGCCTCCCGGACCGCTACCTGGACGACACCGGCTTCCTCTCGGTGTCGGTGAACGGGATGCAGCAGACCATGGGCGAGATGGTGCGCGAGATCCAGGGCCGCGCCCAGTCGCTCGCCCGGCTCAGCGACGTGCTCGCCTCCGCCGCCGAGGAGGTGCACGCCACCGCCCGGCAGATCGGCGACACCACCGGCGAGGTGGCGCAGGGCGCCCGCGAGCAGCTCGGGCTGATCGCCGAGAGCGGCGCGGCGGTGGACGAGGTGAGCCGCGAGGGCGAGGCGCTGCGCGAGCAGGCCGTGGCCTCCAGCGCCGAGGCCCGCGTCCTGGCGCGCGAGGCGCGGGCCCACGCGGAGCGCATCGGCCGGGCCGGCGGGCTGCTGATGGAGCTGCGCGACGACTACCGCCGGCTGGAGGCGGCCATCGACGCGCTGGAAGAGGCGGGGTCGCGGGTGGCGGGGTTCGTCACCACCATCCAGGAGATCGCCGAGCAGACCAACCTGCTGGCGCTGAACGCCGCCATCGAGGCCGCCCGCGCGGGCGAGCAGGGGCGCGGCTTCGCGGTGGTGGCGGGCGAGGTGCGCGACCTGGCCACCCAGTCCGCCAGCTCCGCCGGCGACGTGGCCGGGGTGGTGGAGCGCACCGCCGCGGCCATCGCCGAGGTGCGCGAGCGGCTGCGCGCCGGGAGCGGGCGCATCGGCGGGGTGGGCGAGGTGGCCGAGAGCGGGCGCGAGTCGCTGGGGCTGGTGGTGAGCGGGCTGGAGCGCACGGTGGAGTTCATCGAGCGCATCACCGGCGACGTGGAGCGGCAGGCCGCGGCGCTCTCCGGCATCCGTGACGCGATGGCGCGCGTGCGCGTCATCACCCAGGGGGCGGCCGAGCGCGCGGAGCACGCCGCGGCCGCCAGCGAGCAGCAGCGCGCGGCCATGGACCAGCTCGCCGACACGGGCCGGCGCACGGCCGGAACGGCGGTGGACCTGGACGCGCTGGCCGGCCGTTTCAGGGTGTCCACCGCGGCCGAATGAGGGCCGGGCGCTGGCGGCGCTCTTGCATCGTGCATATCGTTGTAGAGCGAGCAGTCGCTCACCCCCGGCGCCGGTGCCGGGGCTCCACCCGGGCGGTCGAACCAAACCGATGGGCATCGCCAGCCGTTCCAACCCCTACTCCGACGACGCCGGCTACCGCGGGCTGCAGCTCCGCGAGCGCTGGGAGGCGCTCGGCCAGGTCTCGTCCGAGCTGCTGCACGACCTGGCGATGGGCCTGGGCGCGCTCGAGGCCCGTGCCCGCGTGGCCGCCGCCGAGGCGCGCGCCGGCCGCGCCGCCCTGGCCGAGCTGGACCAGGTGGTGGAGAGCAGCAGCGACCTGCGGCGGATGGTGGACGACACCCTCGACGTGGTGCAGGGGCGGGGGATCAGCCCCGAGGTGCGCTTCGACGTGCAGGCGGTGGTGGAGCGCGCGGTGCGCCGCTTCTTCCCGGCCTCGCGCGGGGTGGAGGTGCGGCTGCGCTCGGAGCTGCCGGGGAGCGTGGAGGTGGAGGGGCGCGCGTCGTTCCTCTTCCGCTCCATCGCCAACCTGCTGGCCAACGCCATGCGCCACTGCCGCAGCGAGGTGACGGTGGGGGTGTCGGTGGAGGAGCCGCGGCGGATGGACGAGAGCGCCGACTACGTGGTGTGCATCGACGTGGAGGACGACGGCGCGGGGCTGGACCTGGCGAGCGCCGCCACCCTCTTCGAGCCCGCCGACTTCGGCGACCCCGAGGCGGGGGTGGGGCTCTCCGCCGTGGCGTGGATGGTGGGGCAGCTCGGCGGGTGGGTGCGCCACCGTCCCGGCGACGAGCTGGGTGGGGCCTGCTTCGAGATCCGGCTTCCCATCGCGGCCGAGGCGACGAGCTGAACAACACGTTTCACGCAGAGACGCAGAGAAACTGAGAGGGCGCAGAGAAACCATCTGCGTCCTCTCGGTTTCTCTGCGCTCTCTGCGTGATGAACGTCAGGCGGCGTTCTCGATGCGGTCGAGGACCTCGCCGAGGCGGTCGAGCACGCCGCGGATGTCTCCCGCGACCCCGACCGCGTCGTCGTCGTCGAAGAGCGTGCGGCCCTCGTCCGCCAGCACCTCGGGGCGGAGGCGCAGCCCCCTCTTCGCCAGCCTGGCGTTCAGCTCGTCGGCGTTGGCCCGGAGATGGTCCAGGGTGCTGTGGTAGGCGTGCTCGCACACCCCGCGGCGGTTGGAGACGCTGAAGATGTTGGAGAAGAACATCCGGTGGTCGGCCAGCGGCGGCTCCACCAGGATCACCTCCGCGCCCGGGTACGTCCGCGCGTAGCCGCGGAACCCCGTCCCCATGCGCGAGTGGATGGCGGTGCGGAAGGTCTGCGAGAGCACCGCCGGCAGCCCGTAGTCCGCCAGCCCGCGCGCCTTCTTCCCGTTCCCGTTCCCGCCGGCGTGCACGTCCACCGGGACGATGGGGTTCACGCAGAAGAGCAGGTCCACCCCCTCGTCCAGCGCCACGCTCGCGTTCAGCGTGCGCCGCGCCACCCCGTCGATGTAGTCCTCGCCGTCGATCGTCACCGGGCAGTAGAAGCCGGGGAGCGAGAGGCTGGCCTGCACCGCGCGGCTGATGGGCACGTGGTCCTGCCCCGCCCCGCCGAAGGTCACCAGCTCCGAGCTGTCGAGCTTCACCGCCACCACGCGCAGCTTCGCCCTGAGCCGCCGGAAGTCGTTCGTGCGCCCGCGGCCGGAGAAGACGCGCGCCAGGTAGCGCTCCATCGGCGCGCTGTCGAACAGCCCGACCGGGGTCAGGGCGCCCAGCTCCAGCAGCGAGCCCATCACCGACATGTCCAGCGGGCGCTCGATGCGGCGCCGCACCCAGCGCGCCACCAGCCCCGGCACCTTGAGCGCGCGCCGCGCGTACTCGCGCACCGCGGGGGTGAAGAGGATGTTGGGGTCGAGGTTGATCTCCGGGTCGGCCCGGGAGAGGATGGCGCGCGAGAGGGTGCGCGGCGAGAGCCCGTTGGCCAGGAGCGAGGTGATCACCGCCCCCGAGCTGACGCCCACGTACACGTCGAGGCCGGTGAAGTCGAGCCCCTCGACCGCGTCCTGCAGGGCGCAGAGCACGCCCACTTCGTAGAACCCGCCTTCCAGCACCCCGCCCGCCAGCGCGAGGCCGGTCTTTCCTTCAGCCTGGGTCATGGAGCCCGTACGCGTGACCAGAGAAAAGGGGTGCGGACCGCGCGGGGAATCCCCCGCACGCCCGCACCCCTCGCTACCATGCACGGAGCGTGCGTCCGCTCAGGCGTCGTACACCACGGTGTCCTGCACCGTGCCGTCCTTGCGGTGCACCACCAGCTCGCTGGGGCGGTGCTCGCCGGCCAGGGCGCGGGCGCGGTCCACCGCCTCCTCCTTGGTGGGGTGCACGCTCACGGCGCGCTCGGCGCCCTGCTTCTCGATCGCCCACCCCTCCTCGCGCGCCACCACCGAGTACACCGCCACCTGCGCGCGCTCCAGCCGGCTGATCAGCAGCCCCACGCGCTGGGCGAGCGACTCGACCTGCGCGGAGAGCTTCTGCACCTCGGCGCGGGTCGGCACTCCCAGCTTCTGCAGCGCCTCGACCATGGGGTCGTAGACGGTGGATTCCACCTTCTCCGCCACCGCCTCGCGGCGCGCGTCCACGTCGTCCTTCAGCGCGCCGATGCGCACCTTGCCGCGGGCCTCCAGCTTCTCGCCGCGCTCCACCAGCGTCTCGCCCTGCTTCACCAGCGACTCGTAGAGGGCCGTGCCCTCCTGCTCCACCGTGGCCAGCGCGCCGAGCCCGGCGAGCCAGACGTCGCGCCCGCGGGTGGTCACCTCGTCCGCGATCTCCTTCGGGAGCTTCACCGCGCGCTCCGCCACGTTCCGGGGCAGCTCGCCCAGGCGGAAGATGCGGGTGTTCCGGCTCCTGGCCTTCGTGCTGGTGCTCATCGTCCGTCTCCGTCGTCGCTTGGGTTGGTCGCCGCCTGCCGCGGCGCACGTCGAGTCCCACCGGCTCCCGCCGCGGGGCGCCGCCCCTCTTCCTGCTCCTCCAGCACGCGGTTCAGCGTGGCCTCGAGCTGGGCGAGCTGGGCGCGGAGCTGCTTGAGCTCGCGCGTCTGCGGGCCCTGCAGGACGCGGGTGATGCGCCCCAGCGACCCCTCCACCAGCTCCTCCACCCCGTGCTTCACCTGCCCCACGCCGCTCTCGATCACCCTGCCGCCGCGCCGCAGCAGATCGTGCAGCAGCTCGCTGGGAAGCACGCCGCGCCCGCGCTTCCCCTCCTCCAGCACCACCTGGGTCAGCGTCTGGGCGGTGATGTCGTCGCCCGTGACGTTGTCGACTACCTCCACCGTCTCGCCGCGGCGGATGATGGCGGCGATCTGCTCCAGCGACACGTACTCGCTGGCCGCCACGTCGTAGAGCTTCCGGTTGCCGTACCGCTTGATCACGCGCGCCATCGTCCTCCTCCTCTCAGGCCTGTGGAGGCATCATAACGCGCTGCGTCATCAGAGTCAAGCATCCTGACGCAGCGCGGCAGCGCCCTTGGGTGGAACCTCTTGAAACAGGCGGATGAATCCGCGGCAACAACGGCCCGAAGTCCGCCTTCGCGGACTCGTTGCCGCCGTCCAGGGGCGCGCGACCGGCTCCACGGCGGCCGAGATCCGCCAGCCTCGGCCGATGAGGGGGCGGCCGTTCCCGGCGATGTTGCGGCTGGGAGTCCGCGCAGGCGGACTTCGGGCCGTTGTTGCCGCGGATTTCATCCGCCCGTTCCACAGAGGCCTGCCGCGCCGCGTCAATGTGCTTGACTAGAATGACGCAGCGCGTTATGATGCTGCCACGGGCCGACAGGAGGAGACGATGGTACGCGTGATCAAGCGGTACGGGAACCGGAAGCTCTACGACGTGGCGGCCAGCGAGTACGTGTCGCTGGAGCAGATCGCCGCCATCATCCGCCGCGGCGAGA
>JBJMPM010000211.1:0-7909 GCA_045803205.1 Longimicrobiaceae bacterium | reverse complement strand
CTACCAGATCCGGTCCAACGCGGTCGAGAGCCAGGCGCAGATCGTCATCATCTTCAACTTCAAGAAGAACATGAGCGACGCGGCCGACGAGATCCGCAACGCCATCAACTCGGTACGCTACAAGCTGCCCACCGAGATGCGCGAGCCTGTCATTCGCCGCCAGGACCCCAGCGCCCAGCCGGTGATCGAGATGGCGCTGTCGTCCACCAGCCAGAGCCACGCGGTGCTCTCGCGCATGGCCGAGGACGACCTGGCCGACCGCTTGCGTGCCATCGATGGCGTGGCCACCGTCACCGTCACCGGGTCACTGCGGCGCGAACTGTCGGTGCTGCTTCGCGCCGACCGGCTGCGCGAGTACGGCATCTCGGTGTCCGAGGTGGTGGACGCGGTGCGCAGCCAGAACGCCAATGCGCCCGTGGGCCGGGTGGTGGGACCGCTCACCGAGGAGAGCATCCGCCTGGTGGGCCGCATCGAGAACCCGGCGGACTTCCAGCAGATCATCGTGCGCCGGCGCGGCAGCGAGATCGTGCGCCTGGGCCAGCTGGCCGAGACGGTTGACGGCTTTGCGGACGTCGAGAGCCACGCGCTGCGCAACGGCCGGCCCAACGTGTCGCTGTCGGTCACGCGCTCGCGCGAGGCCAGCACGGTGGCGGTGGCTGCGCGGGTGCGCAAGCTGGTCGGGCAGATCTCGGGCGAGCTGCCGCCGGGCACGAAGCTGGAGATCACCAACGACGGCGGCAAGGATGCCCAGGCCAACCTCAACAACGTCATCGAGGCGCTGGCGCTGGGGGCGCTGCTGACCATCGTGGTGGTCTACGTGTTCCTGAATTCGTGGCGCTCGACGCTGATCACGGCGCTGTCGCTCCCCACGTCCGTCATCACCGCCTTCATCGCGGTGTGGATGTGCGGCTTCACGCTCAACATGATGACCCTGCTGGGGCTGTCCCTGGCCATCGGCGTGCTGATCGACGACGCCATCGTGGTGCGCGAGAACATCGTGCGCCACCTGGAGATGGGGAAGGACCACCACACCGCCGCCCGCGAGGGGACCAGCGAGATCGGCCTGGCCGTGTTCTCCACGACGCTGGCGGTGATGGCCGTGTTCATCCCGGTGGCGTTCATGGGGGGGATGATCGGGAAGATCTTCTTCCAGTTCGGGGTGACCGTCGCCTTCGCGGTGCTGGTCTCCCTCTTCGTGTCGTTCACCCTCGACCCGATGCTCTCCAGCATCTGGCCCGACCCCGAGGTGGAGCGGCGCGTCCACCATCGCGACGGCGTGGCGGTGCCCGCGCGCAAGCCGCGCAACCCGGTCGTCCGCTTCGCGCACTGGTTCAACGACCGCTTCGAGGCCGTGGCCGAGCGCTACCCGCGGTGGCTGCGCTGGGCGCTGGGGCACCGGGTCAAGGTGATGACGGGGGCGGTGGGCTCGATCGTGGCGGCGATCTACGTCCTCCCGCTGCTGGGCTTCACCTGGATGCCCGACTTCGACGGCGGCGAGTTCAACGTGGGCTTCCGCGCGCCGCCGGGGTCGCGGCTGGAGTACACCATCGAGAAGGGGCGCGAGATCGATTCGTTCCTGCGCCGGCAGCCGGAGGTGGCGTACACCTACATGAGCATCGGCGGCGGCTTCCGGGGCACGCCCAGCAACGGGCAGATCTTCGTGAAGCTGAAGAACAAGGAGGAGCGCAGCCGCTCGCAGGAGGAGATCCAGACGGCGCTGCGCGGCGAGCTGCGGCGCTTCACCGGCGTGCGGGCCAACATCAGCGGCACGCCCACCATCTTCGGCGGGCGCGGCCAGCCGATCCAGGTGAACGTGCAGGGGCCCGAGTTCTCCACGCTGCAGGCCGCGGCCGACCAGGTGCTGGCGGCGCTCCGCACCGTGCCCGGCGTGGCCGAGCCGCAGAGCGCGCAGGAAGACCGGATCCCGCAGCTGGAGGTGGTGGTGGACCGGCAGCGCGCCTGGGCGGCCGGGGTGGGGATCGAGAGCATCGGCAGCACGCTGCAGCCGCTCTTCACCGGGCAGCGGGCGACGCGGTGGGAAGACCCGCAGGGGTACTCGCACGACGTGATCGTGGTCTACCCGGACAGCCTGCGCACCTCCGCGGCCGACGTGGCCAACATCCCCGTTCCCAGCAGCAACGTGGGCGGCGACTCGCGCGCGGCGATGATCCCGCTGTCCGAGGTGGCCGACGTGCGCTCGGGAACGGGCCCGGTCTCCATCGAGCGGCGCTCGCTGGAGCGGCAGATCACCATCGGGGCCAGCGTCCTCCCCGGGTTCGCGATGGGCGACGTGGCGGCGAGCGCCCGCGCGGCGATCTCGCAGGCGGGGCTCCCGGCCGGGTACCGCACCGTCTTCACCGGCGACGTGCAGAACCTGGAGGAGACCAAGGGCTACGTGGGCGCCGCGCTGCTGCTGGCGGTGGTCTTCATCTACCTGATCCTGGCCTCGCTCTTCGGCTCGTTCCTGCAGCCGCTGGCCATCATGCTGGCCCTTCCGCTCTCCTTCCTGGGGGTGGCGGGGGCGCTCTGGATCACCGGCGGCAACCTGAACGTGATGACCATGATCGGGATCATCATGCTGATGGGGCTGGTGACCAAGAACGGCATCCTGCTGGTGGACTTCGTGAACCAGCAGCGCGCGCAGGGGATGGCGCGCAACGAAGCGGTGCTGATGTCGGGGCGGGTGCGCCTGCGCCCCATCATCATGACCACCATGGCGATGATCTTCGGGATGATCCCGCTGGCCCTGGCGCTGGGCGAGGGCGCGGAGCAGCGCGCGCCGATGGCGCACGCGGTGATGGGCGGGCTGGTGACCTCGACGCTGCTGACGCTCTTCGTGGTGCCGGTGGTCTACACCCTCTTCGACGACTTCGTGCGGTGGATCCGTCCGAAGCCCGAGCTGGCTCCGGTGATGGTCCGCGAGTCCGAGGTGGCGGCGGCCGACTGAGGGGCGCTTCGCGCCGAGAACGCAGAGAAACTGAGAGTACGCAGAAATCCTCTGCGTACTCTCAGTTTCTCTGCGTCTCTGCGTGAGACGTGTGGTTACGAGACCCGCGCCCACGAATTAGCTTGTAGAGTGCTGGATCGGCGTCCGTTTATCCGCGGGGGAGCATCCTGATGGGCCGCTGGGCATCGGCGTACATGGGTTTCCTCGCCGTTCTCGTGGGCGGCTGTGGCACCGCGGCTTCCCGTGTGGCCCCCGCGTCTTTCGCCGCGCGAAGTGACTCCGCCGGGGCTTACCCCCTCACCAGGATGGTCCGCTCAGCGGTGCTGCGCTACCGTCCCGAGGCCGTTCGCCGGGCTCGCGGACACGCGGTCTACGTCTGGCTGGTCGCCGATGGCGAGGGGCGGGTGACGCGGACGGCGTTCGACGCGGAGCGGCCGCGCGGCGACGCGGTGCGGGACGTGATCCGGGAGAAGTATCCCGAGGTCGACACCGACGCGTGGATGGAACGCGTACCCGAGGCTCTCTTCCCGGTCGCGGGCGTGGTGCGGCTCCGCCCCGGCGAGCTGGGGCCCGACACGGTGGTGGTGATCTGGGCCGACCCGCCCACGCCGCTGGGGAGCGACCCGCCGCCGCCGCGCGGGGAGTTCCTCTTCGGCCGGGCTGCGGCCGAGCAGTTCAGCCCGGCACGCGTTCGCCAAGCGGCGCGGGAGGCGGGCAGGGGCCAGACAGTGTGGTTCGTGAAGAGCGAGACCGGGGCGCTCCTGGACGTCGGCGTATACGATGGAGGGCGCGACTACGACGCGATCCGTGCGCTGCTCCAGCCCCGCTACCCCGGCCGCGCGATCCAGTGCTCCGCCGGCTTCGCGCTCATCGGCGCCGATGGCCGCTTTGTCCCGACCGTCGCGGTGCGGCTGGGCTCCCCCGGCACCTGACGTTTGATTGGCCGCACGCAGAGAAACTGAGAGTGCGCAGAACCCTCTGCGCACTCTCAGTTTCTCTGCGTCTCTGCGTGAGACGTGTTTTTACCCGACCCGCGCCCGCACGGGGGCCGCGCGGCCGAGCATCTCCACCAGCTCCTCGTCCCGCAGCTGCTCCCACCCGCCGGGCGGGCCCGGCAGCCGCCGCTTGTCGCCGTCGGACTCGAAGCAGAGCCAGCCGCCGTTCATGTCCGGGGCGGCCGCGCGGAGCACCTGGCTCTGCGGCACCACGTGCCAGACCCGCCAGCTCCGCCCCTCCCCGTCGCGTATCGTGCGTATGCCCATCTCTCGCTCGCTCCCTGCGTGCAAATCGCGAGAGGCCGCCGAATGCAAACCGCGGACCAGCGATCTACCGCAACTCGGTGCGAACAACGGGCATGCGCTCCGGTCAGCCGTCGCCGGGAACGAGCGGGAGCAGGGCGCCGCGGCGGCACTCGGTGACGTAGCCGGCGTCCGCGGCGCGGCAGGCCTGCTCGCGCCCCGGCGCGGTGGGCTGCAGCAGCGCGATCTCCTGCCCCACGGCGTTGAAGCAGGCGGGCTTGGTGTTGTCCGGCGCCAGGCGACAGAAGCTCAGCCCATCGTTGGGGTCGGCGGTCACGTCGACGATGTTCTTCACCAGCCCCACGATGCACCAGGGCTGGCCCACCTCCGACGCCGCCCTGCAGTAGGCGATGGCCCGCTCGCGGCTCCCGCGCCCCCAGGAGTTGGCGTCGCGCCCCAGGCTGATGAAGCAGGTGTTGCGGTAGCGCTCGGGCACCCGCTCGCACTGCCGCGCGGCGTCGCGGAAGTCGCCGTTGCTGCGGAAGAGGATGGCCGAGGTCTGCATCAGGTAGCAGCTCTGCCGGTGGTGCTCGCGGACCACGGTGCAGGGGTAGAGCGGCTCGCGCGGGTCGAGCGCCATGAACGACTCCGCCCCGCCATGCCCCTCGTGCCCCCCTGCCGACGCGTCGTGGCCGGCCATGTCGTGGCCCGCGTGCTCGGCGGACCCGTGCTCGTGGCCGGCCGCGGCCTTCGCGCTGTCGGCGGCGGGGGCGCCGTGGCCGGCGTGCTCGCCGGCCGTTGCCACCTGGGTCACGGTCTGGTGGTGCGGCTGCGTGGCGTTCACCACGTTCTCCATGAACGCGCCGCCCCAGCACGCCTCCTTCTCGAAGCGGTCCTTCAGCAGGTCGCAGGAGTCGAGCGCCTTCAGCAGGTGGTGCGACTCGACCGCCATCACCCCGTGCCCGATGCCGTGGGCGCACTGGAACTCCAGCCACCGCTTGTCCGGCCCGCGGTAGGGCTGGCAGAGGCCGTTCAGCTTCTCGGAGGTGACGCCGGCCTCGCCGCCGCGCGTGTCGGCGAAGTAGGCCTGGATCACCCCGTGGTAGCAGCCGGACTGGAAGTCGGCGGTGCAGAGGGAGAAGGTCTCGCCCACCGTCTCGGGCGACTTGTAGGCGGAGATGCCGATGCCGTGCGCGAAGACGTGGCCGTCGCGCGACACCACGTCCACGTCCTTCGAGAGGAGGAGGAGCGCCGCCATCGCCTTGTCGACGCCCGCCGGCTCGATCACCGAGGTGAGCGCCTTCTCGATGCACTCCTGCTGGTGCACCACCGCCCCGCCGCAGCCGCGGCGCACCCACTGGGCGATCTCGGCGGGGGTGGACTGGCGCGTCCAGGTGGCGGGCGCGAGGCGGCCGACGGTGGGCGAGTCGCCCGCCGCGACGGAGCCGGCGCCGCGGCTGTTCTTGGACGACGCGCACTGCGACGCGGCGAGCGAGGCCGCCGCGCAGGCGGCGACGAGCGCGAGGTTCTTCAGGTTGCTGCGCATGGCTGCGATGGATCGGTTGCGGGTGCTTCAGGACTCCGGCCCCGGCGCGGGAAAGCTCGCAACGCGCGCGCCGCGGCGCAATCGGGGGCAAGTGCTAAGTGCCTAGTGCCTAGTGCCTAGTGCTGAGGTCCGGGTACGAAGGTGTATTGGGCGACGATGCGGCTGAAGCCGCCGAGCCGCCGCTACAACTTCACACAGTCCGCCTGCGCGCCGCCTGCGTGGACTTCCCGTGTCCGTGATCGTCAGGGTTATCTCCGCCATCGGTGCGACCCTCGGTTCAGCAATGGTGCTGCGCACCGGGGTGGCTGTGCCGTTGATGTCCGCGAAGGCGGACAGTGTGAGGTTGTAGCGGCGAGTTTACTCGCATAGTCGCTGACATATCATTCTCCCTCGCCGGCCGGGGGGAGCTCGGCGGCTGCGCGGCAGGCGGCCACGTACGCGGGCTCGGCGTCGGCGCAGACCGCCGCCAGTAGCGACGGTTCGGGGGTGCCGATTCTGACGCGCCGGGCGACGGCCTGGTAGCAGGCGGTCTTCTGCTCGTCCCGCGCGACGGCGCGGCAGAGGGCCAGCGCGTCGGCGGGGCGGGAGGCGGCGTCGTACAGGGCCCAGGCGGCGCCGCGCAGGCAGTCGGTCTCGGCGGAGCGGAGGCGCGCGCAGAGGCGGGCGGCGCGCCGGGGGTCGCGGCGGGCGTAGGCGCTCACGTCGCGCCCCAGGCTGGCATGGCACACGGGGACCATCTCCCGTGGCGCCCGGTTGCAGGCGCGCGCCGCGTGGCCGAGGCGGCCGCCGTTCATCGCCAGGATGGCGGCGGTCTGGATGGTGTAGCAGGACCGGTGGTACTTCGCGTCGACCACGGTGCAGGGGTAGAGCACGTCCGCGTAGTTGATCGGGCGCCAGGGCTTCGCGGGCGGCGCGTGGCCCATCGCCCCGTGATCCATCCCCCCGTGGTCCATCTCCCCATGATCCGTCCCGGCGTGGCCCGCGGCGCCGGAGACGGCGGCGTGCGCCTCGGCGGTGTGGCCGGGGTGCACTGCCCCGACGATGTTCTCCATGAAGGCGCCGCCCCAGCAGCTGTCGCGCGCCATGGGGTCGGCGATCAGGTCGCAGCGGGCGAGCGCGTCGGGAAGGCGGTGGCCGTACGCCGCCATCAGGCCGTGCCCCATTCCGTGCGTGCACTCGAAGTAGAGCGGCGCGGAGGCGCGGTGCGGCTCGCAGAGCGCGTTCAGGTCGGCGGCGGACACCTCGCCGGTGCGGCGGGCGACGTCCAGGAAGTAGCCCTGGATGACGCCGTGGTAGCACCCGGCGATCTGCGTGTTGGGGCAGCTCGCGAAGGTGGCGGCGACGGTCTCGGGGGATCGGTATGCGGCGATCCCCAGCCCGTGCGCGATGCCGTGCGCCTGCGGGGTGAGGCGGGGGCTGCGCGCGACCGCCGCGTCGAGCACCGCCATCGCCCGAGCGACGCCGGAGCGCTCCAGCACCCCGTCCAGCACCCGCTCCACGCAGCGCGCGTTCGGGCCCAACACCCCGCGGCACTGGCGCAGGACGGCATCGGCGGCCGCCTGGGGCGAGGCCGTGTCCGCGGGCGCCTGCGCGGCGGCGGGCGCGGCGAGCAGCGCCAGGGCGAGGAGGGCGAGGATTCGCGACGATTTCATTGTGCCGGGCGAAGGCGGACGGTAGGATCTGCCGGCGAGCCGGATGAAACGTATCATATCCGTTTGCATTGGATGTGAAATCCCTGACGACGTCATCCTGAGAGACTGGTGAGAAACCTCGTTCCTCCAGACGTCATCCTGAGGCCGGCCACACCGCGGCTTTCGTTGCCCAACCTCTTGCAGGCCGAAGGATCTATAGCCTGTGTAAGCACTTGGCTGAGGGACAACGCGATTGAGCTGGTCGCTACCCAGCCTCGACACATCACCTGCTGACGTGCTTCCGCGGTTATAGATCCTTCGGCCTGCCGGGGTCTCGTGCGGACGAAAATGGGGCGTAGCCGGCCTCAGAGGGTGTTGCTGAACGCGCACATTCCGCGGCACCCCAGGTGTCATCCTGAGGCCCGGCCACACGGGTCCTGGCGTCGGCGCTGCAGACGGCAGGGCCGTGAGGATCTGGCCGAGGAATGCGCAGGAGCCCGCCGCGGAAGCCCGCACGATCGCCGCGTCCACGCCGGCGCTCGTCGAT
>JBJMPM010000139.1:0-3319 GCA_045803205.1 Longimicrobiaceae bacterium | reverse complement strand
TCGCGGCTCCGCCCGGCACCCCCGCCACGATCCGGTCGATCTCCGCCTGCGTGAGTTCCACCAGCGGCAGCATCTCCGGCGTGATGGACCCGCACCCCTCCGGGATCGCGTTCGCGGGGACCTTCACCTCCAGAGACGCCCGGCCCACGGCCAGGGCCAGCTCGGCCAGCACCGGCGTGGTGAACAGTGCCCGCACCTCCATGTACAGCCCCACCCGCCGCATCCGCTCGATCAGCTTGATCGCCAGGAGCGAGTGCCCGCCCAGCTCGAAGAAGTGGTCCCACCGCCCCACCCGCTCCACCCCCAGCACCTCTGCCCAGATCTCCGCCAGCGCCGCCTCCACCTCCTCCAGCGGTGCCTCGTAGCTCCCCCGCGCGTACGCATCCCCCTCCGGCGCCGGCAGCGCCTTGCGGTCCAGCTTCCCGTTCGGCGTCAGCGGCAGCCGCTCCAGCGGGACGAAAGCCGCCGGCACCATGTACTCCGGGAGCTCCCGGCCCAGATGCTCGCGCAGGGCTCCCGCCTCCACGTCGCCCACCACGTACGCCACCAGCCGCTTCTCCCCGGGCACCTCCTCGCGGGCCACGACCACGCAGTCGGCGACTCCCTCCCTCCGCCGCAGCGCGCCCTCGATCTCGCCCAGCTCGATGCGGAACCCGCGCACCTTGACCTGCGCGTCCAGGCGGCCCAGGTACTCCAGAACCCCTCTCGTCGTCTCGGTGCGCCACCGCACCCGGTCTCCGGTACGATACAGGCGCGCGCCGGGAACTCCGGAAAAAGGATCCGGAACGAAGCGCTCGGCGGTCGCGGCGGGGCGGTCCAGGTAGCCGCGCGCCACCTGCGCCCCGCCCACGTACAGCTCGCCCGGGACGCCGACCGCCGCCGGCCGCATCGCCGCGTTCAGCACGTAGCAGCGGGTGTTGGCGACCGGCCTCCCGATCGGCACCCGCGAGACACCGCCGCTCTCCGGCGCTTCCCAGAGCGTCACGCCGATGGTGGTCTCGGTGGGCCCGTAGCTGTTCAGCAGGCGCACCCGTCCGCCCGCCGCGGCCTGCCACGCGCGCACCCGCTCGGGGAGCGCGGCCTCGCCGCCGATCACCACCAGCCGCAGCGACTCCGGGAGCGCCTCGGGACGGTCGTCCAGGTGGGGCGACAGGTGGTGCCACACGGCCGTGGGCAGATCCATGACGCTGACGCCCCACCGGCCGCAGGCCTCCCAGAACGACCCGGGGGTCTCGAGCATCTCCTCGGTGCGCAGCACCAGGGTCGCGCCGGAGACGAGCGTGGCGAAGATCTCCTCCGCCGCGGGGTCGAAGCTGATGGAGGCGAACTGGAGGACGCGGTCGCCCGCCCGGATCGCGAACTCGGCGGCCGCGTGGGCGACGTAGTTGACGAGCGCGCGGTGCTCGACGGCCACGCCCCTGGGCGTCCCCGTCGAGCCGGAGGTGTAGATCACGTACGCCAGCGAGCCGGGCTTCGCCCCGCCCTCCAGATCTTCGCCGCTCTCCGTCTCCGCGACGGCCGGACACACCACGCGCGTCCCCGCCGGCACCGGGAACGTTCCGCGCGGTCCCTCCTCCGTCAGCAGCACCGCCGCCGCGGAGTCGGCCAGCATGAAGGCCAGGCGCTCGGCGGGATAGGCCGGGTCCAGCGGCACGTATGCGCCGCCGGCCTTGAGCGTCGCCAGCACCGAGACCACCATCTCCGGGCCACGCTCCAGGCAGACCGCCACCCGTGCCTCGGGTCCGACGCCCAGGCGCCGAAGGTGCCGCGCGAGCCGGTTGGCCCGCTCGTTCAGCTCCCGGTACGTCAGCGTCTCCCCCTCGAAGACCACCGCCACCGCGTCCGGCGTCCGCTCCACCTGCGCTTCCACGAGCTGGTGGATGCACAGGCCGGCCGGGTGCGGCGCACGGGTGGCGTTCCACTCCTCCACCACCAGGCGGCGCTCCGCTCCATCCAGCAGGTCCAGCTCCGAGAGGCGCGCGTCCGGCTCGGCCGCGACCCGCTCCAGCACCCGCTCCAGGTGCCTCGCCATCCGCTCCGCGGTCGCGCGGTCGAACAGGTCGGTGTTGTACGACAGGCTCCCCCGCCCGCCGCCGGGGACTTCCGCGAGCCCCAGGCTCAGGTCGAACTTGGCGGTTTCGATCTCCGCGCCGACGTACTTCGTCACCAGCCCCGGGAGGACGCTGTCCGCGCCCGGGGCGTCGTCGAGGGAGAACATCACCTGGAAGAGGGGCGAGTGGCCCAGGCTGCGCACCGGCTGCAGCTCGGCCACCAGCTTCTCGAAGGGCACCTCCTGGTTCTCGTACGCGCCCAGCGTGGCCTCCCGCGCCCGCCGCAGCACCTCGCGGAAGCCCGGGTCTCCACCGACGTCGGTGCGCAGGACCAGCGTGTTGACGAAGAAGCCGATCAGCTCCTCGACCTCCTTCCTCGTCCGCCCGGCGATCGGGCTCCCCACGACGATGTCCTCGCTCCCGCTGTACTTCGACAGCAGCACCTGGAAGGCGCCCAGCAGCACCATGTACAGCGTCGCCCCCTCGCTCCGCCCCAGCGCCCGGAGGCGCCCCATCAGCTCGCCGGGAAGCTCGATCCGCTCGTGCGCCCCCCGGAAGGTCTGCTCCGCCGGGCGGGGACGGTCCGTGGGCAGCTCCAGCAGCTCCGGCGCACGCGCCAGGCGCTCCCGCCAGTACGCCAGCTGCCGATCCAGCACCTCGCCCTCGAGCTGCTCGCGCTGCCACACCGCGTAGTCGGCGTACTGCACCTCCGGCTCCGGCAGCGGCGACTCCCCGCCCTCGCGATATGCCGCGTACAGCGCCGACAGCTCGCGGAAGAGCACCCCCATGCTCCACCCGTCGCTGACGACGTGGTGCATCGAGAGCAGCAGCACGTGGTCTTCCTCGCCGAGCCGCAGCAGCCCCGCCTGGAAGAGCGGGCCCGCCGAGAGGTCGAACGCCCGCCGCGCCTCCTCGCCGGCGCGCCGCCTCACCGCCGCCTCGCGATCCGCCTCACCCAACCCCGACAGGTCCTCCACCGGCAGGGCGAACCCGTCGAAGGGCGCGATCACCTGCACCGGCGAGCCGTCCACCTCGCGGAAGACGGTGCGCAGCGTCTCGTGACGCCGCACGATCTCGCCCAGCGCGCGCTCCAGCGCCGCCTCGTCCAGCGCACCCGCCAGGCGCCGTGCCACGGGGATGTTGTAGACGGCGCTCCCCGGCTCCAGCCGGTCGATGAACCAGAGCCGCTCCTGCGCGAAGGAGAGCGGCAGCGCCCCCGTGCGCTCCACCGGCACCACCGGCGGCAGCGCGGGCGCCCCCGCGCGCCG
>JBJMPM010000095.1:0-2547 GCA_045803205.1 Longimicrobiaceae bacterium | reverse complement strand
CGAAAGCTGCGGGGGTACGGCAGTTTGGCGAGTCTTGGCGATCTCCTTCGCCACCGCGCGGAGGGTGGAGCCCGCGATCGCGAGGCGCACCGCCCGGCGGAAGCGCTCGTTCGTGCCGTCGTCCAGATCCCTTTCGCGTTGCCCCATAACGTTCCTCCCAAATGAAACGGGAGCCCCGCGCGGTGTACGCCGGCCGCGGCCGAAGTGCCGCGACCGCACGCGGGGCTCCCGTATCCGAGGCGGCGGCAGGCCCCGGTGTGTCCGAACCGGCGTAGACCGCACCGAAGTCCGGTCGGGCCGACGTCGCCTGCCGCCATTCAAGTCCGCAGTTACAACCCGCCACAAGATAGGGAGCCTGCGCGGCTCCCTATCAATCGGCTCACGCCCGGAGGTGGGGGAGAAGATGTACGAAGTTGCCCCCCTCCTGCTGGCGTAAACGGTGTGTACTTCGCTATCCTCTTTGTCGCGCCCACCTGGCGTATTCCCCCTACTTTCGCGGAGTTCGACACATGCGCAGCCTTCCCCGCCTCACCGCCGCCGCGGCCGCCGCCCTCCTCGCCCTCGGCACTGCGGCATGCTCGGCCGGCTCCCCGACCGCGTCTGCCACCGCCCCGGCCGGGTCGCGGTTTGACAGCGGCGTCACCTTCGGCTCGGGGAACGTCGTGGGCGGCAACAACAACGGGGCCACCGACACGACTTCGTCGGTGACCTCGCGCGGTGGATCTACGTTCGGGTCTGGAAACTAGGAAGCGTTCACGCGGCCCACTGCTCACCCCACGGCCCCCGCCGCTGCCGGGCACGCCGTGGGGCCCACTCGGCCAGCCGGCTCACCAGCATCTCCACGAATGCACGGAATTGCTCGGTCTTGCGGGTGACCGGAGGCGGAGCCGGTCGCTTTGCGAGGACTTCAGAGAGGGTCCCACCGATCAGCATCATCATCTCGCGATCACCCTGGGTAGTAGCGATCTCGAGCGCCCGTCGTGCATACGCCTCCGCCGGCTCCCAACGGGCCAGCAGCCTTTCCGCCGCCGCGACGTGCCACAGGGTCAGCGTCTCCCACTCGGCATGTCGTCTCAGAAGTCGCAGGGCACGTTGCTGGTGGTGTGCCACTTCTTCCGTGTGACCCGCTCCTGCCAACGCTCGCGAATATAGAGCGAGAATGGCGCTCTTGATGCTGGGCGGATACTCACCCGTTCGTAACACACTCCGCAGGAGTCGTACGGCTGCGGCGAAATTCCGCCGAAGGACGAAGAGATAGGCTACGTCCGCTACGAACAGCGGGAAGCGGTGGTGATTCTTTGGATACCAGCGCAGCGCCGTTTGCGCGTGCTCTTCAGCTTCGGGATAGTGGCCCCATACCATGAGCAGCGCAGAGAGGTCGTGCTGCGCCTCGGCTGCGAGAGATGGCTGTCCAAGCCTGCGTGCGATACGAGAGCCGCTGTTGAGGTGCCGCCGCGCTTCACGTACGTGGCCCAGTTCCTTGTGGAGCGTACCATAGCCCAGGTGCGCCCGGGTGAGCTCGATGCGGTTGTCGTGCTCGCGCGCGTAGCCGATGGCGCGGTTGAACCAGACCTCGGCGCGCGCGTACTCGCCGGCGTTGCGGGTGACGCGGCCGGCGAGGTTCGCGGCGGCGGGGTCCTCGGGCGCGACCGTCGCGGCCGCTTCGGCGAGCTCGATGGCGGTCTGCACGTGCTCGCGGGCGAGGGCCCATTCCACCACCTCGCGGCAGGCGGCGGCGACGGCGGCGCGGTCGACCGCGAGCGGAGCCGCCGTCACCGAGCGGAACACGTCGAGGGCGCCCGCCAGCTCGCCGCACTGGGCGCGCGCCTCGGCCCGCTTGGCGGTCACCCACGGCGGCGGGGAGGGGTTGAACAGCTCTTTGGGAGATGGCGAGGAGGCGAGGCGGAGAATCGGCCGCGCGGCGCCGGCCTCCGGGGCCGCCGAGCGGGAGCGCGGGGTGCGAGCTGCCTCCGACGCCTCCGCCCACGCATGCAGGTGACGGACGTCCTGCCAGAGCACCAGGCCGAGCACGCTGGGGAGCTCGTCCAGGATCTCGATCTCGCGGCGGCGCGGTGCGGGCGGCGGAAGGATGAGGCGTTCTTCGCCCATGGATGCATCGAAGGGGCAGCGACGGCCAGTATGCGACACAATAGATACAACTCGGACGAGCCGCCAGAGCGAGATCTGGCAGATGGACCGAAATTATCACAAATGGACGGCGGCGGCATAAAGCGTCTCATACCAGATCCGGGGAAGCGTTGGCGCATCTCACCGACTCACGTGCTGACGCGGTTATAGATCCTTCGGCCTGCAAGTTATTCCGCAGACAATGATTGCAGCATGGCCGGCCTCAGGATGACGTCGTTTGTTTGAGGTGCGTTCAACACCAGATGTTCAGGCGGATTTGGTATGAGGCCGCGGCTCCCGGTCCGGAGCTTGCTCCCCCGGCCGCCGGAAAGGAGCGCGCGCATGATCCGCTACGGGCCGGCAGGGTTCCAGTACAAGGACTGGGAGGGGATCGTCTATCCCCTGCCCAAGCCGAAGAAG
>JBJMPM010000092.1:0-43947 GCA_045803205.1 Longimicrobiaceae bacterium | reverse complement strand
TCACACGGAGTCAACGGAGTCAACGGAGTCGATTGACCGTTGACCCCGTTGACTCCGTGTGAGCCTCTTTTTTTTTCAGTCAGGCGCAGCAGAAGCAGGTGGGCCCCGCCTCGACCATCAGACCCGGGTCGGCGCCGCCGCAGGTGCAGGTGCAGTCGCGGACGGTGCAGCGTGCGGTGGCCTCGGCGGCCGCCACGGTGCCGCGCGGGGCGCTCGGCTCGGCTTCCGTGCCGAAGCTGTCCACCCGCAGATCGTCGATCTTCAGCGCGAGCTTCTTCATTGGTTTCTCCTCTCCTGGTGATGAGAATGGGCGCGCGGGAATCTCCGCGCGCCCCGCGGACGTCAGACGCAGCAGGCGTTGAGGGTGATCGCGGCGCCGTCGCGGCACAGGTCCTCGGTGCACGCCGGCTGGTTGCCGCAGGTGCGTACGCAGGTGCCTTGTGGCGCCACGGTGCACCCGATGCCGTGCGCCACCACCGTGCCGCGCCCGCCGCGCGCGTCCACCGTCGCGAAGCTCTCCACGCGGAGCGCGTCCACGTCCATCGTCATCTTCTTCATGCGTCCCTCCCTGGCAGAAGGCGGAAGAAAACGGCCGCCCGCGCGCCACGAGAGGCGCGCGGACGGCCGTGAAGGTCAGGCGGCCTCTCCTTCACTACAGGGGGCGGCCTGGCGACAGCGGGCGTGCATCACGGGCGGCACCATCCGGCAGGTCTCCCGGCATGCGGCCGAAGTTCTCGCTGGGTGGGGCAGCGGATTTCGATGCATGCAAATTCGTCGGAAAACGTTCCACGTCAACCCCCTGAATGGACCACTTCTCGTCGATCGACGGGTTGGAAACCCGCCGCTGGAACAGCACGAAGTCCGCCTTCGCGGACTGCGCCGCCGGAGCCGGGGAGATCGCCGATTTGAATCTCTTGACAGCCGGCGTCCACCTGCTGATTATTCAGCACGTGCGGAAAAATCCGCATGTTCCGACCGCCTCCCTCCCCCGCCGGTCCCGATGAACGACACCACCCTCGCAGGTCTCAGCCGCCGCGAGCGCCAGATCATGGAGATCGTGTACCGGCGCGGGAAGGCGACCGCCGCCGAGGTGATGGACGAGCTCCCCGACCCGCCCACCTACTCGGCCGTGCGCGCCGCGCTGCGCCTGCTGGAGGAGCGCGGCCGGCTGGCGCACGAGCTGGACGGGAAGCGCTACGTCTACCTCCCCACCACGCCCCGCAGCCGCGCGCGCACCTCGGCGCTCAAGGACGTGGTGCGCACCTTCTTCGGCGGAAGCACCGAGCAGGTGGTGAACGCGCTGCTCGAGGAGCAGAAGCCCTCGGCCGCCGAGCTCGACCGGCTGGCCGCGCTGATCGCGAAAGCGCGCGGGGAGGACGGACGATGAGCACGCCGCAACTCGCCGCGCTCTTCGCGGTGCTGGTGGACGCCGCGCTGCGGGGGAGCCTGATCCTCCTGGCCGCGCTCGCCGCCACCCGGCTGATGAAGCGCCGCACCGCCGCCGCCGCCACCTGGTGTGGGTGGTGGCGCTCGCCTCCATGCTGGCCCTGCCGCTCCTCTCCCGCGTCCTCCCCGCGTGGCGGGTGGTGCCCGTTCCCGTGCCGCTGCGCCCGGTGGCGAGCTTCGTCGCCGCGCCCGTGGCCACCGCGCCGCCGGTGGTCTCCGCGCTGCGCGAGAGCGGCGTGGAAAGCACGGCCGATGCGCCGTCGTCGTCCGCTGCGCCGTTGAATCCGTCTTCGGTGGATGGCGCCGCCGCGAAGCCGGGGGCATCGGCCGCGGCGCCGGCGGCACCCGAGTTCGACTGGAAGACGGCGCTGATGGCGGTGTGGATCGTGGGCGGGGCGATGCTGGTGCTGCGGCTCGGGTACGGGATGGTGCGCGTGTTCTGGATGGAGCGCCGCGCGGTGGAGATCACCGACGACGACTGGGTGCGCATCGCCGACCGGCTCGCGCGGCGGCTGCGGGTGGGGCGGATGGTGACGCTGCTGCGCGAGGCGCACGCGGTGGTGCCGATGACCTGGGGGGTGGTGCGCCCGGTGGTGCTCCTTCCCGCCGACGCGGAGGAGTGGGACACGGAGCGGCGCACCGTGGTGCTCGCCCACGAGCTGGCGCACGTGCGGCGGTGGGACACGCTCACGCAGTGGATCGCGCACCTGGCGCTCGCCCTCTTCTGGTTCAACCCGCTGGTGTGGATGGCCGCGCGGCAGATGCGCGAGGAGCGCGAGCACGCCTGCGACGACGCCGTGCTCTCCATCGGCACGCGGCCGGTGGAGTACGCCGACCACCTGCTGGACATCGTCCGCTCGCTCGGCTCCACCGAGGGCCCCGCCGCGGCGCTGGCGATGGCGCGCCGCTCCCAGTTCGAGGGGCGCCTGCTCGCCATCCTCGACAGCGCCACCCCGCGCGGCGGCGTGAGCCGCGGCCTGGGCTTCGCCGCGCTGGCGCTGGCCGCCGCCGCGGTGCTCCCGCTCGGCGCGCTGCGCGCCGCGCTCCCGGTGCAGGGCGCCGGGCCCGCCGCCGCCGCGTTCCACCCCGCCGCCTCGCCGCGCGCGGCCACCTCTCCCCAGACGCCGGTCGAGAAGCTGTCGAAGGGCACCTTCGCGGGAATCGCCGCGAAGGTGGGGGCGATCGTGGACCGCGCGGTCGACGCGCTTCCGCGGCGCGACACCGCGACCACCCCGATCGTGTCCGCCCCCGCCCTGCCGGCGGCGCCCGCGTCCGCCGCGAGCGCGGCGGGGGCGGCCTCGTCGCAGTCCGGCGGCACGGCGCCCGCTCCCCCGGTCGCGCCGGTGTCGCCTCCGCCCGCTCCGTCGGCGTCGGGCGTGTCGGCGATCGCCAGCGCGCTGGGGACGAGCCAGGACCGCGTAGCGGCCATGCTGCAGGACAGCGGCGGCTACGCCGACGTGATCCGCGCCGCGGCGGGGATCGGCGCCTCGGCGGAGAAGGCGTCGGTGCTGCTGGCGGTGCTCCGCCAGCCGGACCTCTCCGCCACGGACCTCACCGCGCTCCTGCGCGTGGCCGGGGGGATCTCGGCCGATCCGGAGCGGCGCGACGTGCTGCGGGAGGCCGCGCGGCGCTACCCGCTCGCGCCGCCGGCGGTGCGGCGCGCCTTCTTCGGCGCCGTGGCCGCGTTCGCCGCCTGCCCCGAGCGCCGCGACGTGCTGCTGGCGGTGCTCGCGCGCAACGCCGACGCAGAGGTGGTGTCGAGCGTCGTCCTGTCGGCGCGCGCCATGGCCACGGAGGCGGAACGCCGCGACGTGCTGCTGAAGGTGGTGGAGAAGACCGGCTCGCCCGAGCTGCTGGCACAGGTGGTCGCGGCCGCGCGCGAGCTGACCTCGTCGGCCGGGCGGCGCGACGTGCTGGTGAAGGTGCTCGGCCGCCCGGGCCTCCCGTCCAGCGTGCTGCGCGCGGCCTTCGGCGCCGCCGCCGAGATCACCGCCTCGGCCGAGAAGCGCGACGTGCTGCGCTACGGCGCCGAGAACCAGCGGCTCGACGTCGCGGCGCGCGAGGCGTACCTCTCCGCGGCGAACACCATCAGCGCGAGCGCGGAGCGCGCCGAGGCCATCTCGGCGCTCCTGGGCGAGCGCAACTCCACGGCGGCGGCGCCGAAGCCCACGGCCCCGGCCGGCGTGCGCGCCACCTACGACCTGGTGGCCGACGACGGCACCTGGAACTCCGACCTGTACATCACCCAGGACGGCGGGCGCGTCATCCGCCTGCGCACGGTGAACGTGGTGCGCGGCGCCGCGGCCGACGACATCCGCTCCATCCGCCGCGGCGGGTCGCTGATGGTGGAGGAGACGCGTGGCGGGCGCACGCGCCGTGTCGACATGGTTCCCGGCGCCGGCGGTGCGATCGTTCGCACCTTCAAGGTCGACGGCCAGCCGCGCCCCTTCGATGCCGAGGCCGAGCGCTGGCTCTCGTCCATCCTGCGCGAGTTCACCGCCACGACGAGGTAGGAGAGAAGGGGGCGATGCCATCTCCATCGCCCCTTCTCTTCCCGTGTAAGTGCTGAAATATCTGCAGATGGATGGGGGATGGAGATGGTGCGCGTCCGCGGCGGTGGCGCCCTCTCCCTGCGCCTGAGAGCGCAATCCCTCTCCCGTACCGGGAGAGGGTCGTGGACGCGGCGGAGGTGTCGCCTGCGGACGGTGGACGCGGATTCAGTCTCCGCGAGGTCGGATCGGATTGCGGTGGTGCCCGGGCCACAACCTCTCCCGGAACGGGAGAGGTGGCGAGCCTCAGCGAGCCGGAGAGGGCGCTGAGCGGCGGTCCACGACAGGCTCACGTGACGGCGCGGTTATAGATAGATCCTTCGGCCGCCGCCCGAATCCGGTGCGGGCGCGGTACAGGCGAGCG
Organism: Longimicrobiaceae bacterium; assembly: GCA_045803205.1. Taxonomy (GTDB): domain Bacteria; phylum Gemmatimonadota; class Gemmatimonadetes; order Longimicrobiales; family Longimicrobiaceae; genus Longimicrobium. The sequence goes on along the minus strand of JBJMPM010000092.1, from coordinate 39,588 downwards.
GCGGCGCTCGGGATGACGTCGTCATGGGACGCGGGGATCGCCCGGCAGGATAATCCCCACGCCGTTGATGTCCGCGAAGGCGGACAGCGTGCGGTTGTAGCGGCGAGTTCACTCGCATAGTGGGATATGGGGCATGCGCGCCGAGTCTCCACCGTGCAAGTGCTGAAAAATCAACACATCACCCTTATCCGAACTCTGGAGGACAGCGATGCGGTACGGCTCAGGCAGGACGATGGCGGGCGCGCTGGCGCTCGCGGCGACGCTCGCGCTGGCGGGGGGCGCCGCGGGGCAGAGCGGGACGCGGATGCACTCCGAGCACGTCGACGGGCGCCACCGCATCTCGGTGACCACCACGGGCGAGGTGCGCTTCACCGACGACGACCGCGGGGTGGCCTACGTGGAGCCCGGCGCGCGGCTGGTGATCGAGGAGGAGGCGCCGGGCCAGCCCGACCGCCGCGTGGAGTACCGGGGGGTGGGCGGCGGAATCCAGCGCCGCTTCTTCCGCGACGGGCGCGAGGTGCAGCCGGGCGCGGAGGACGAGGCGTGGATCGGCCGCGCGCTGCTGCAGCCCATCCGCGAGAGCGGCATCAATGCGGCGGAGCGCACCGCCCGCATCTACCGCCGCGGCGGCGTGGACGCGGTGCTCGAGGAGATCCGGCAGATCGGCAGCGACGGGAGCAAGTCGCGCTACTACGCCGCCCTCCTCCGCCAGCCGCTGCGCTCCGGCGAGACGGCGCGCGTGCTGCGCGACGCGGGGAACCGCATCGGCAGCGACGGCGACAAGCAGCGCACGCTCGCCGTGCTGCTGGAGCGGCGGTCGATCTCTGCCGGGGAGATGGAGGCGATGCTCGACGCCGCCGCGCGCATCGGCAGCGACGGCGACAAGTCGCGGCTGCTGATCGCCGCGCTCGCCCGCGACCCCTTCGCGAGCCCCGCCCCGCGCGACGCCTTCTTCCGCACGGCGGGGAGGATCGGCTCCGACGGCGACAGGTCGCGCGTGCTCATCCAGGCCGCCGCCCGCGACCCGTTCGACGACGCGGCGGCGCGCGACGGGTTCTTCCGCACGGCCGCGGGGATCGGGTCGGACGGCGACAAGGCGCGCGTGCTGCTCTCGGTGCTCACGCGCGGCGACGTGCGCCGCGAGACGGTGGTCGAGGCGGTGCGCACCGCCCGCGGCATCGGCAGCGACGGCGACAAGGCGCGCGTGCTCACCGCCGTTCCCGGGCGCTTCCTCCGCGACCGCGCCGTGCGCGGCGCCTTCGAGCAGGCGATGACGGGGATCGGCTCCGACGGCGACCGCGCGCGGGTGGCGCGCTACCTGGCCGCCGGGGACCCCTCGTGAGGCACGCGATCCTCGGCCTGCTCCTGGCCGCCGCGCCCGCCGCCGCCGCGGCGCAGCAGACGCCGCCGCCCGCTCCTCCCCCGACCCCGCCGGCGGCGCCCGCGCCGGCCCCGGCCAGGCGCGCCGCGGCGGTGCGGATCTCCGGGCGCGCGCCGGAGGTCGACGGGCGGCTGGACGACGCGGCCTGGGCCGCCGCCCCGGTGCTCTCCGGGCTCACCCAGAAGGACCCGAAGGAGGGCGAGCCCGCCACCGAGCGCACCGAGGTCCGCTTCCTCTACGACGACCACGCGCTCTACGTGGGCGCGCGGATGGTCTCGAGCGAGCCCGCGAAGATCCAGGCGCCGGTGAGCCGCCGCGACGTGTGGGACCAGGCCGAGACCTTCGCCGTCTCGCTCGACACCTACCACGACCGCCGCACCGCCTACACCTTCGCCGTGACCGCCGCGGGGACGCGGGCGGACGCCTATCATCCCCGCGACACCCCGGACTACGACGACCAGTACGCCCCGGTCTGGGTGGCCCGCACCGCGCGCGACTCGGCGGGGTGGACGGCGGAGATGCGCATCCCCCTCTCTCAGCTCCGCTTCAACCCGGGCGAGTCGCAGAGCTGGGGATTGAACGTGCGCCGCTGGATCCCGCAGAAGGAGGAGGACGACTACTGGATCGTGGTCCCCCGCAGCGTAACCGCCTGGGCCTCGCGCTTCGGGGAGCTGGAGGGGATCACCGGCATCCGCCCCGAGCGGCGGGTGGAGCTGATGCCGTACGTGGCGACGGGCGCGTCGTTCAACCACGGGGTGGACCCGCGCGACCCCTTTCGCGACCCGCGCGAGGCCACGGTGCGCGCCGGCGCCGACCTGAAGGTGGGCTTCGGGCCCAACCTGACGCTCGACGCCACGGTGAACCCCGACTTCGGCCAGGTCGACGCCGACCCCGCCGAGGTGAACCTGAGCGCCTTCGAGACCTTCTTCAGCGAGCGCCGCCCCTTCTTCACCGAGGGGAGCCAGCTCCTCTCCGGCGGCGGGGCGGGGTACTTCTACTCGCGCCGCATCGGCGCGGCGCCGCACGGCATCGCCAACGGCGACTTCGTCGACACGCCCACCAGCAGCACCATCCTGGGCGCGGCCAAGCTCACCGGCCGCCTCCCCTCCGGCCTCTCCGTGGGCGTGCTGGGCGCGGTGACCGGGGCCGAGTGGGCGCGGACGCTGGACCTGGAGGCCGACACCTTCGGCCGCGTGCGGGTGGAGCCGGGCACCGCCTACGGGGTGGTGCGGATGCAGCAGGAGCTGGGGAAGCACGGGTCGACGGCGGGGTTCATCCTCACCGGCGTGCACCGGGCGCTGGAGGCGGGGTCGCCGCTGGCCGCGCGGCTGAACCGCGACGCGCTGACGGGGGCGGCCGACTGGAACCTGCGGCTGGGCGGGGGGACCTACGAGCTGAGCGGGGCGCTCGGCTTCAGCCACCAGGCGGGCGACTCGCTCGCCATCCTGCGCCTGCAGCGCTCCAGCGCCCGCTACTTCCAGCGGCCGGACGCGGACTACGTGACGCTGGACCCCTCGCGCACCACCCTCACCGGCACCACCGCCTCGCTCGCCATGCAGAAGGTGAACGGGAAGCACTGGCTCTGGACGGTGGGCGCCGACGCCCGCTCCCCCGGCTTCGAGCTGAACGACGCGGGGAGCCTGTCGAACGCCGACTATGTGAACGCCTACGGCGAGCTGCGCTACCGCGAGAACAAGCCGGGCGGGCCCTTCCGGCGCTGGACGGCGTACCTGACGCCGAGCGCGACCTGGAACCGGGGTGGGACGCGCGTGGGGGGCACGCACTACATCGACTTCGAGCCGACCTGGAAGAACTACTGGCGGAGCTGGTTCACCTTCTTCGTCACCCCTCGCGCCCTGAGCCCCATCGCCACCCGGGGCGGTCCCCCGGCCGGCGCGCTCGCCAGCTGGGCGGGGATCGCGCAGGTGGCCAACAGCGCCGCCGCGAAGCTGCGCTGGAACGCGCGGGTCTACTACGGAGAGAACGAGGAGGGGAACCCCACCTACCGGCTGAGCGGCGGCCTCTCCGTGCGGCCCGGGCCGCAGTGGCAGCTCTCGGTGACCCCCAACTACCTGCGCACCACGCCGGTCCGCCAGTACGTCGCCACCTTCGACGGTGGCCCGGCGGAGACCTTCGGGAAGACGTACGTGTTCGCGGCGGTGGACCGCAGCGAGTTCATCACCGACCTGCGGCTCACCTGGCTCTTCACCCCCGACCTGTCGCTGGAGCTGTACGCGCAGCCCTTCGCCTCCAGCGGGCGCTACTACCAGTTCGGCGAGCTCCCCGCGGCGGGCGCCTACCGTCTCCGTTCCCTGGACGGCGACACCACGCGGGTGGCGCGGCATGGCGACGAGACGGTGGTGCGCTACGGCACGCAGAGCCGCACGGTGAGCGACTTCAACGTGCGCTCCTTCCGCAGCAATGCCGTGCTGCGCTGGGAGTGGCGGCCGGGGAGCACGCTCTTCGTGGTGTGGCAGCAGGACCGCTCGGGCGAGCGAGACAGCATCGCGCACGTGGGCGTCCGCTCGCTGGTGGAGACGCTGGACACGGCCGGGAACAACTACCTCGCGGTCAAGCTGACCTACTGGCTGCCGCTGCACTGACAACCACGGGCATCACGCAGAGACGCAGAGAAACCGAGAGCACGCAGAGGGCCTCTCTGCGTACTCTCGGTTTCTCCGCGTCTCCGCGTGAGATCAGACCTCGGCCAGGCGGCGCGCTGCCACGTCCCAGCGCCAGTGCGTCTCGTGGCCCTGCAGGTGCACGCCGCCCAGCCAGCGGTCGATGCCGTTCAGCCGCACCCGGTCCGCGCGCCCCGTCAGCACCTCGCGCCCCGCGTCGGTGAGCGCCAGGGTGCGCTCCATGGGGTCGCCGCCGTCGCCGAGCGCGACGAGGGGCGAGGACCCCTCGGCGAGCGCCTCCATGTAGTCGGCGAAGGTGGCGTCGCCCAGCCAGATCGGGTCCTCGCGGCGCTGGTGCGAGGCGAAGTAGGCGTCGCGCACGGTGGCGGCGCCGCGGTCGATCTCCTCCAGCGCCTGCTGCTCGCTGCGCGAGAGGCCGTTGCGGGTGGAGGGGAACTGCTCCAGGTGGCGGATGAGCGCCGTGCGCAGGAAGGGGAGCTCCGGCATGTCCAGCAGCACCCGCGAGGCCACGATCCGCGGGTCGGGGGAGCGGAACGCCGCCCACGCCGCGTGCCCCAGCGCCAGCTGCTCGTCCGTCACCTCCGCGCGCTCCGCGAAGCGCTCCGCCAGCCGCTCCGGCGTCGACATCCCCAGGTACTCGGGGCCGCAGACCAGCGTCAGCCGCGTCCCGCTGCGCCCGGCGGCGGAGAAGAAGTCCAGGAGCTGCGCGAGCTGGAGCTGGTCGTACAGGTCGTGCTCGAACCAGAGCACCACCTCGTCGTGCGACGCGTAGCCGGCCAGCGCCTCGTCGCGCGCGCGGAACTCGCGGCGCACCGCCTCCACGTCGTCCCCGCCCGACGCGATGAAGTCGGCGCGCACGGCGCTCAGCTCCTCGAGCGGGAGCCCGGCGGGCACGGGGCCCTCGTGCAGCACGTCGCGCCAGGGGAGCACCTCGCCGCCCACCCCCGACGCGCGGATCACCTCGGCCGCCGCGTCTCCGTTCGTCACGTGCAGCATCCCGTCACCCCCGGAAAGGTTGGAGAGGCCGATCTCACGTCCGGATCGGCACGTGGCCGGGCTCGCCCCACCCGGTCCGCCCGCGCAGCTCGGCCGCCAGCGGGCAGCCGCGCGCGGCGAGCATCACCACCGTCTGCTCCACCTGCGTCACGTGCAGGACCTTGTGGAACCCCGACGCCTCGCCCGCGACGCCGCGCGCCGCGAGCGCCTGCAGCGCCGCGTCCACCTCGGCGCGCGCGTCGCCGCTCTTGGTCATCACGTGGTAGCGGCCGTCTGGCACGTCATCCTCGCCCGGTGAAGCAGTTCCATCCCCCAACCTAATACTGAAACCGGGTCTCCTGCGAGGGCGGAACGCGGCACGGAGCCACGGAGGAGGCCGATTACCCCTCTCCGCGACTCCGTGGCTCCGCGTCGGGCGCGGCTGCCGGCTACTTCGGCGGCACCTCGGCCAGCCGCTTGCCGCCGGTCTCGGGGCTCCTGGGCCGCTCGTCCGGCGCCCGTCCGGCCGCCCGGATGTTGACGACCTTGTTCAGCAGGTCGAACCAGAACGGCGCCCCGAGCGACACCGCGATCGCGGTGAGCAGCAGGCCCAGCAGCTTGGGCCAGATCGCCGTCTTCCACTCCCAGGGCAGCCAGACGGGTGAGAGCTTCCCGTTCGTTCCCTGCGTGGCGACGCCGATCTCCAGGAGCTCGTCGTCGGTCCAGCCGAGGGCGAGCTGGGTGCTGTCGAGCTGCGCCCGGCTGATCGCCAGCACCGTCCGCGCCTCTCCGCAGGTCAGGCGCTCGCCGGCGAGCGCCTTCGCGACGGCCCGCTGCGCGGCGTCACCCGTCATCGCGGCGCAGGACGTGTCGGCCGCGGCCCCGTCCGCCGTCGCCGTCCGCGACGTGTCGCGCGCGGCGGAGTCGAAGGCGATCGCGCGCTGCACCAGCGCCTGCCGTGCCTGGTCGTTCGTCGACAGCGTCTGCCAGATGCGGATCGTGTCGACGTTCAGGAGGATGGCGACCGCCAGGCCGATCAGCAGCAGCGCGACCTGCGTGTACCGCTTGTACGTCCCCGACACGCGGTCCATCGCGTTGTTGAACCATACCTCCACCCCGTCCTGCAGCTTGTGCAGCTCCTGCTCCGCCCCGGTGGCGAGGTCCGCCAGGGTGTTGCGCAGGCTCTCGGGGGTTCCCGCGCTTCCCAGCACCGACGCCACGGCGGGATCCCGCAGCAGCTCGGAGACGTCGGCCGCCGACTGCTGGAGCAGCGCCTCGAAGGTGCGGGCGAGCACTTCCGGGGTCTCCGCCACCAGGCCGCCGCCCGGCGGGCTCGCCGCCGTGCCCAGCGGCGCACCGCGCACGAGCAGGCGGGTGGCCGCGTAGTCGGTCGAGTTCAGCAGCGCGAGCGCGAAGTTCCGCGCCGGGATGTACGACGGGTAGCGCTGGGACCGGATCGATGGCCGCAGCCAGTTGAAGAGGCGGTAGATCCAGCGAGTACCCCACAGCTTCTGCCGGATCTTCGCGAGGCGGTCGCGGATCCGGGTGTTCGCCGGGTTCAGCGAAGTGATCAGGGGATGGCCGTAGAACGCGGCGCGCACCTCTTCGCTGCCGAGGAGCCCGTCGACCGCTTTGATCAGCTCTCGGCCGCGCTTGTTGAGGATGCCGGCGATGTACTCGTTGATGGCCGTGCAGAGCAGGCTCAGCAGCAGGTACACGAAGATGAGCCCGAGGACGACTTCGATGATCTTGAGGCCGGGCATGGCGGGGCGGGTCCGGGTGGCGTGAGTACGGCGCGTCTGGAACGATGGGATGGACTTCGGTTCGAGCCTTCCCGCGTCGGGCAGTGCGAGACCCGCCTCCCGGCACGGGCCCGCGCGCCCCGTCATGCGAGGCGCATGAGAGCCACGGAGGAGGCCGATCGGGCCTCTCCGTGACTCCGTGGCTCCGCGTTGGGCGCGGCCGCCGGCTACTTCGGCGGCACCTCGGCCAGCCGCTTGCCGGGCGCCTCGGGAGCGCGCGGGCGCTCGTTGGGCGCGCGCCCCGTCGCCCGGATGTTCACGATCTTGTTGAGCAGGTCGAACCAGAAGGGCGCGCCCAGCGAGAGGGCGACGGCGGTGATCAGCAGCCCCAGCAGCTTGCGGAGCGCCGGCGCGGCCCGCGGGCCGACCCAGATCCCCTGCGCGTCCGCCGCCGACCAGCCGAAGCGGAGCTGGGAGCGGTCGAGCTGCGCCATGGCCGAGTCGTAGACCGCCTTCGCGTGCGCGGGGTCAAGCACGACCGTGCTGTCGGGGCGGACCGTGGCCGTGAGGCTGGGGAGCTGGTCGACCGCCGTCTTCGCCAGGCTGTCGCGGAGCTGCTGGTTGGAGGAGAGCTGGCGCCACATCCCCACGGTGTCGGCGTTCATCAGCACCGCCACCACCAGGCCGATCAGGAAGAGCCACATCTGCGCCCGCCGCTTGTAGGCGCCCGACACCCGGTCCATGGCGTTGTTGAACCACACCTCCACGCTGTCGTGCAGCTTCTGCAGCTCGGTGCGGCTGGTCGCGATCGCGCTGGTCACGCTCCGGCGGGCGGACCGCGGCAGGGGGGCCGCGTCGGCGGCATCCTCCGCCACCTCGCCGAAGGTCTGCACCACGTCTGCGAGCGCGTCGTCCTTCAGCAGGTCCATGATCTCGCGGATGCTCCGCGCTTCATGCCCCGGCTCGTCCCGCGGCGGAGAGCCCCCGGCCGCGGCCGAGGAGGCCGCCGCGGCGCGGGCCGACGGGTTCTCGATGGAGTCCAGCAGCGCCATGGCGAAGGAGCGGGCGGGGATGTACGACGGCTTCCGCTCCCTGCCGAAGACGCTGCGGTTGTACATCGACCGGATCAGCCGGTGGTTGAGCACGTCGGACTTCAGGTGCGGGTCCTTCGCGTCGTCCAGGAGCTGCTCGATCCCCTGGATGAGGGCCCTCCCGCGCAGGTTGAGCAGCGCCGACACGTACTCGTTGATCGCGGAGCACACCAGGCTGAGGAGGAGGTACACGAAGGCCAGGCCGACGACGACGTCGAGGATCTCGAGTCCGAACATGGAGACACCGGGGGGAGGGAGGAGACGTCCGGGCGATGGGCCACGCACGGGGGTTGGACGGACGCGCGGGAAAGGGTTCCGGCCTCGGCAGCGGCGCCCGCACCTTCTATCTTGTGGCCGCGAGGCCACCGGAGCCAGAGAAACGTGACGATGACGATCGAGACGACGGGGCGGACCCTCCCGCGCGCCGAGGTGCTGGCGCGCACCGAGGCGCACGTGCGCGGGGCGATGAGTGGCGAGGGGACGGGGCACGACTGGTGGCACGTGCACCGGGTGCGGCGGATGGCGCTGCGGCTCGCCCGCGACGAGGGCGCGGACCCGTACGTGGTGGAGCTCGCCGCGCTCCTGCACGACCTGGCCGACCACAAGTTCCACGGCGGCGACGAGACGGCCGGCCCGCGCGCCGCCCGCGCCTGGCTCGAGCCGCTCGGAGCCGACGCGGAAGTCGTCGGCCACGTCTGCGCCATCGTGGCCGGCGTGTCGTTCAAGGGCGCCGGCGTCGCCACCCCGATGCCCACGCCCGAGGGGCGCGTGGTGCAGGACGCCGACCGCCTGGACGCGATCGGCGCGATCGGGATCGCGCGGGCGTTCGCGTACGGCGGCAGCCGCGGCCGTCCGCTGCACGAGCCGGACGCGGCGCCCGAGGCGCATGACAGCTTCGAGGCGTACAAGGCCGGCGGCGGCGCGACCACCGCCCACTTCCACGAGAAGCTGCTCCTCCTGCGCGACCGCCTGCACACCGCCGCCGCCCGCCGCGTGGCCGAGGGCCGGCACCGCTACATGGAAGACTTCCTCGCCCGCTTCCACGCCGAGTGGGAGGGCGTCGATGGCGAGTGAGCGGGAGCTCCGGCACCTCGGCGGCGGCGCGCACCTGCTGCGCGGCGCCGTCAACAGCGGGCTGGTCGAAACGGAGAACGGCCTGCTGGCGGTCGACACCGGCCTCGACCGCGGCGCGGCGAACCGCATCCTGCGCGCGGCCGAGGCGCTGGGGCGCCCGGTCGTCGCCATCCTCAACACCCACGCGCACGCCGACCACCACGGCGGCAACGCGCAGCTCGTGCGCAGGCTCGGCGTGCCGGTCTACGCGCCGGCGGTCGAAGAGGCGGTGATCCGCGAGCCGCGCTACGAGCCGGTGTACCTCTTCGGCGGCGCGGTGCCCGTCACCTCGCTCGTCAACCGCTTCCTGCAGGCGGAGCCGTCGCCCGTCGATCACGTCGTCCGCCCGGGCGAGACCGTTACGATCGACGGCCGCGCGCTGGAGATCGTCGACCTCGCCGGCCACAGCCTGGCGCAGGTGGGCGTGCGCGCGGGCGGCGTGCTCTTCGCGGCCGATGGCTTCTTCGGCCGCGAGCCGCTGGAGAAGCACGGCGTCCCCTACCTGGTCGACGCGTCGCGGTGGATGGAGACGCTGCGCGCGCTCGGCGGGATGGAGGCGGCGTGGATGGTCCCCGGCCACGGCGAGCCCCTCGACGATCCTCGCGAGACGCTCGCGCTGAACCTCGACGTCCTGGAGCGCGCGGCGTCCTGGCTCCTCGACCGCCTCGCGCTCGGTTCTGCATCGACCGAAGACCTGCTGGCGGAGTTCGCGATTGCGATGGCGATGCGCATCGCCGACCCGACCTCGTACGTCCTCAACCGCGCCACCCTCCTCGGCTTCCTCTCCTCTTTCGAGCGCGAGAGCCGCGTCAGGGTGGTGATCGAGGATGGGCGCTGGCTGTGGGCGAGGGCTCCGTGATTGTCGTTCTACTTGGCGCAGGCTGGTGAACGATCCGGAAGCCGGATTGTTCCCACCCATTGTCATCCTGGTGAAGCGAACCGCTGCTCGGATCGATTCTGCACCTTGCGCTCGTCCGCGGTTTCGGACACACTCGAACGGGTTTAGAGCGGATTGCGCGACGATCCGGAGCCGACGGGTTGGAAACCCGCCGCTGGAACGGCACGAAGTCCGCCTTCGCGGACTATGCCGCGGCCCTGGCGTGTCCCGGACCGGCGGCGATGCATCTGCATTCACACGCTCCGTCGCAGGCCTCGCCTCCGCCGCGGCCACCTCCCTCTCCCGGCACGGGAGAGGGTTTGCGCTCTCAGGCGCAGGGAGAGGGCGCCGCGGCCGCGGATGCACGACGAACTCCGGACCGGAGAGAAAACCGCTCTAGACCTCAGCCGGAGCCGTCCACATGTCCGAGACGAGGATTGTGGTTCACAGCGACCCGGAGATTCTGGGTGGAACGCCCGTGTTCGTCGGCACGCGCGTTCCACTCCAGAACTTGATCGACTGCCTCTCCGCCGGCGACAGCCTCCAGGACTTCCTCCGCTCCTTCCCTACCGTGAGTCGGGAGCAAGCTGTAGCCGCGCTGAAGGAATTTTCGCTGGTGACGTAACCCTCCACGCGAACTATCCGGAATTTCCGGATCGTTGCCACCGTCGTAAACAGCACCTCACGCAGAGACGCAGAGGCGCAGGGAGAGACGCCGAGCCTCTCTCTGCGCCTCCGCGTCTCTGCGTGAGAGCCCTTGACGGGGCCCGGCCCGCGCCGAAGGTTGGGAAACGATCCCTTTCAGCGGGAGCCTCCATCCTTCTCCCCCCAGCAGGAGGTGCACATGGCGTCAGCGCCCAGTTTCACAACCGACCGCATCCGCAACGTGGTGGTGGTGGGCCACGGCGGGAGCGGGAAGACCACGCTGATCGACGCCTGCTGCCATACCTCGGGCGCCTCGCGCCGCCACGGCTCCAGCGCCGAGGGCACCGCGCTGACCATGTACACCCCCGAGGAGATCTCCCACGGCATCTCCATGAACGTCTCGGTGGCCTACGCCACCTGGAACGACGCCAAGATCAACTTCATCGACACCCCCGGCTACCTGGACTTCCTGGGCGAGACCAAGGCCGGCATCCGCGTGGCCGACGGCGCGCTGGTGTGCGTTTCCGCGCCCAGCGGCGTGGAGGTGGGCACCGACCGCGTCTGGGAGCTGGTGCAGGAGCGCCACCTTCCCGCGGTCTTCTTCGTCACCATGATGGACCGCCAGAACGCCGACTTCGAGCGGGTCTACCAGGACGTGAAGGAGCACCTGACGGCCAAGGTGATCCCGGTGGAGGTGCCGATCGGCGCCGCCGAGGGCTTCAAGGGGATCGTCAACCTCTTCGACGACCGGGCCTACTTCTTCAAGGGCGACGGCACCAGCGACGACTACGACGAGCGCGACATCCCCGAGGAGATGAAGGGCGAGGTGGAGCGCTACTACAACGAGCTGATCGAGACCATCGCCGCCACCGACGACACCCTGCTGGAGCACTACCTGGAGGGCGACACCATCAGCCGCGAGGAGGCGATCCACGCCCTCAAGCAGGCCATGCTGCGCGGCGAGCTCTACCCGCTCCTCTGCGGCGTGCCCACCGCCGAGTGGGGGACGCGCGCGCTGCTCACCCGGCTGGTGGATCTCATGCCCAGCCCCCAGGAGCGCCCCGCCGAAGAGGCGCAGGGGCGCACCGGGAACACGGTGGAGCTGCGCAACCTGAACAGCGACCCCTTCGCCGCGCTGGTGTTCAAGACCACCAGCGAGCCGCACGTGGGCGAGCTCTCCTTCTTCCGCGTGTTCGGCGGGAGCGTGAAGAACGGCGACGAGGTGCTGAACGCCGGCCGCGACAAGCCCGAGAAGCTGGTGCACCTCTCCATCGCCCAGGGGAAGGAGCGCGCCGAGGTCGACGAGCTGCGCGCCGGCGACATCGGGGTGGTGGCCAAGCTGCGCGACACCCACACCAACGACACCCTCTCCGCCCCCGGGCACCCGCTGGTGCTGCAGGGCATCGCCTTCCCCGAGCCCGACATCGCCGTGGCTCTGGAGGTGGTGAACCGCGGCGACGAGGACAAGCTGGGGGTGGGGATGCACAAGCTGCACGAAGAGGATCCCTGCTTCGTGGCCGAGTACAACCCGGAGCTGGGGCAGACCATCGCGCGCGGGCTGGGCGAGCTGCACCTGGAGGTGCAGATCGAGCGGCTGAAGCGGAAGAACGGTGTGGGCGTGACCATCAAGGCGCCGAAGATCCCCTACCGCGAGACCATCAAGTCCCCGGCCGAGGGGCACGGGCGGCACAAGAAGCAGACGGGCGGGCGCGGCCAGTTCGGCGACGCGCACCTGCGCCTCAAGCCGCTGCCGCGCGGGAGCGGCTACAAGTTCACCGACTCCATCGTGGGCGGGGTGATCCCCGGCAAGTACGTGCCCGCGGTCGACAAGGGGGTGCAGGAGGCGGCGGCGCGCGGCCACCTGGCCGGCTTCCCGGTGGTGGACTTCGAGGCAGAGGTGTACTTCGGCAGCTACCACGCGGTGGACAGCAGCGAGATGGCGTTCAAGATGGCCGGCATCCTGGCCTTCAACGCGGCCGCCGAGAAGGCGCACCCGGTGATCCTGGAGCCGATCATGGAGGTGGAGGTGTTCACCCCCGACGAGTTCGTGGGCGACGTGATCGGCGACCTGAACCAGCGGCGCGGGCAGATCCTGGGGATGGAGCCCGCGGGGCGGAACCAGAGCGTGCGCGCGCTGGTGCCGCAGGCCGAGCTGTACAAGTACAGCACCACGCTGCGCTCGCTCACCCAGGGGCGGGCCACGCACACGCGCAGGTTCCACAGCTACCAGGACGTGCCGGCGCACGAGGTGCCCAAGCTCGTGGAGGCGGCCAGGAAGGAGCGCGAGGAGCGGCAGGCGGCGCACGCCTGAGCCGCTTCGCCGCACGCAGGGACGCGGAGGCGCGGAGAGAGACGGCGAGCTCTCTCCGCGCCTCCGTGCGTCTCTGTGGGAGAGATCGGGACACAGATCTCGAAGAGACGTTTTTTTTCAGGCGAAGGGTGGAGCTGAATCTTCGTAAAATCTTGCTTCCGCCTCATCTTCCGACTACCTTGGGCCCTACCCCGCCCACCCGTTTCGCGGCAGAAAGAACCCGGAGCACGGCATGCCCCCTTCCCGCCGCCTGCGCCCCGTGGCCCTCGTGGCCGCCGCCGCGATCGCCTGCGCCCCCGGGCGCGCCCCGCTCTCCGCCCAGACCTCCGGACCCGCCGCCATGCAACAGGCCATCGATGCGCTCGCACGCGCGCTGAAGGAGAAGGACTTCGACCTCCTCGCCCCGCACCTCGACGCGTCGTTCCATATCGGCGAGGCGAACGGCGACTTCGCCCGCTCGGTGCTGCGGCAGGTGGTGACCGGGGGGATGCGCGTGCCGGACGGGATCGCCGTGGAGTCCGTCACCCCGCGCGACGGGGCGGTGCGCGTGGCCACGCGCTTCGCCTTCCCCGAGGGGAGCCGGGAGGTGGAGCTGGTCCTCACCCCCGACGCGAAGTTCATGGAGCTCCCGTTCTTCCAGATGCGGATGGCGGCCTCGGGGGCGCCTCCGGGGGGGATGACGATCCCGGCCGGCGCCGCGGCGGGCGCGCCCCCGTCGAACCCCGCGCTCCGCGCCGAGCTGGTGCGGATGATGGAGGAAGACCAGCGGATCCGGCGGGAGATCATGAGCGCCACCCCTCCCGGTGAGACCCCGCACCCGGACTCGGGGACCGTGCGGCGGATGGCCGAGGCCGACGCGGCGAACCTCGCGCGGCTCCGCGAGATCGTGGACCGCGGCGGGTGGCCGGGGCTGTCGCAGGTGGGGACCGACGGGAGCATGGCCGCGTTCCTGATCATGCAGCACGCGCCCCCCGCCACGCAGGAGCACTACCTCCCCATGCTCCGCGAGGCCGCCGGGCGGCGCGAGCTCGCCCCTTCGCTCCTGGCGATGATCGAGGACCGGGTGCGGCTCGGCCGCGGCGAGCCGCAGCTTTACGGGACCCAGCTCCGCCCCAACCCCGCCACCGGGAAGCTCGAGGTGTGGAACGTGGAGGACGAGGCGCAGGTGGACGAGCGCCGCGCCCGGGTGGGGCTCCCCCCGCTCGCCGACTACCTCCGGCAGATGGGCGTCCCGTACACGCCCCCCACGCCGCCGCCGCCGCCGCACGACTGATATGAGATCGCACAGAGAGACGCGCAGGCGCGGAGAGGACAGCCAGGCCCTCTCCGCGCCTCCGCGTCCCTGCGTGATACTAAATCCGCCTGAACACTTGATGTTGACGCACCCCCACCCGACGACGTCATCCTGAGGCCGGCCACGCTGCAATCATCGTCCGCAGAATGCTTTTGCAGGCCGAAGGATCTATAACCGCGGTAGCACGTGAGTCGGCGAGATGCATCAACTCTATCGCCGGATCTGGTATGATACCGTCTTTTCAATTCGATTGTGCATTCTTCGACCGCTGATACAGAAATGGCTCTCACAGAGGTCACGGAGGTCACAGAGGATAGCACTGCTGTTCCTCCGTGACCTCTGTGACCTCTGTGAGAGATTGCAGTTTGAATCTCCTGACCGAATGCACAGTTAATCCACGGAATTGGTATGAGACGTTCGTCGGGTCAGTTCCCGGCCGAGGAGCGCATCTTGTCGAAGATGCGCTGGAAGAGGCGCATGTCCTGGGTGACCACGTCCACGTCGCCGCGCATCTCCTGCCGGAACTCCAGCCGGCGGCCGTAGCTGGTCACCAGGCCGCGCGGCAGGCTCACCTCCACCTGGTACGTGGTCAGGTCGGGGGTGCGCGAGTCCGGCTGGAAGCCGAGCTGCGACACCCGCGACACCCGCCCGTCCACCGTCCCGAACTCGCGGTACGGGAAGCTCTCGAAGCGGATGATCACCCGCTGCCCGGGCTTCACCTTCCCCGCCCCGGCGCCGTTGAGCGTCACCCGCCCCACCAGCCCCGATGCCTGGGGAACCACCGCCACCATCGGCTCGGCCGCGCCCACGAACAGGTTGTCGCGGAGCTCACGGAAGTACGACACCGTGCCGCTCACCGGGGCCAGGAGGAGGTTGTCCTGCTCCCACCCCGTGATCGCGGCGCGCAGGGAGTGGTGCGCGTTGCGCAGCGCCACCAGCGCGCGCGCCGCGTCGTCGGAGCGGTGCTGCTCCAGGTCCAGGAGCGCCGCCCGCTGCGACGCGAGCTGCGCCTGGCTGCCGCTCAGCGCCTCGCGCCCGTTCTCCACCGCCACCTGCTTCTGGAGGTAGTCGGCCTCGGCCTGGTCCACGTCGGCCGGGGCGGCCAGCCCGCGCTGCACCAGCTCGCGGGTGCGGGCCCGGTTCCGCTCCGAGAGCGCGAGCTGCGCCTCCAGGAGCCGCTGCTGCATGGTCGCCCGGTCGCGCATCGCCGCCTGCTGCGTCACCTGCTCGCGCGCGGCCGCCAGCTTCTGCGCGTAGAACACCTCGTCGCGCGCCAGCCGGTAGTCGGCGTACGCCTGCTGCAGCGACGCGTACGACGGCTGGAGCGTTCCCAGCGCGGGCGCGCCGGCGGGGAGGGGGGGAGGCGCGCCCGCGCCGCGCAGCGCCGGCTCCATCCGGTCGAGGAGGGCCGAGACCGCGCGCACGTCGGCGAGCTCCGCCGGGTTCCGCATCAGCACCAGCGGGTCTCCGGCCTGCACCCGGGCGCCGTCGGCGGCGAACACGCGCGCCACCGCGCCGCCGGTGCGCGCCACCAGCCGCACCGGCGGCGTGGGGGTGGTGAGCGCGATCTTCCCCTTCACCACGTCCGGGTAGTGGATGAACCAGCTCACCCCCAGCAGCACCGCCACGGTGAGGAACACCGCCGACGTCCCCCAGCGGAGGAGCCCCCCCGGCATGGCGGAGAGGATCTCGTCGAGCTCCTCGGTCCGGATCTCCACCCCCGCGGCATCGGCGCGCCCGAGCTCGCCGTCGGCCTCGCCGCCCTCCGCCGGCCCGTTCGCCCACGCCTCGACCGCCGGCGCGGGGGCCTCACGCCGCGCGGGCTCCACGCCGGCGGCGGGCGATGCGGACGCGGACGGCGCCGGCGCGGGTGACGCCGGCGAGGACGACGGCGACGACGCCGGTCCGGCGGGCGCCGCCGCATGCGCGGAGGCGCCGTGCGCGCCGTTGGCCGCCGGCCCGGGGAGCGGCGGGGCCTCGTCCGTCAGCGCGGCGGCCTCGGCCGAGAGGGGCTGGAGCGCGGGACGGGGCGGGGCGGCGCCCCGCGCAGGCGGGCTCGTCCGCGGCGGCGCGTCCGGCGCCGGCGTGGCGGTGCCGGAGCCGGAGCCGGGACGCCCGGCGACCTGCACCGCCGCGTCCGGGTTGAGGAAGATCTGCCGCCCGCCGCCGGAGTAGATCGGCCGGGCGCCGGGGGCGAGCGGGGGCGGGCCGTCCGCGGGGGCGGCGGCGGGCGCGGGGGGCGGCGCGCTCCCCTCGGAGCCGAGCGCGGCCACCGTGTCGGGGTCCACCTCCGCCGGGGCGCCCAGGCTGTCGGGAGAGAGCTCCACCCGCTCCCCGTCGGGGGTGTAGAAGAAGGGTCGCGCGGCGTGCACCACCTGGCGGCGGCGGTCGGCCGCGGTCGCGGCCCCGGCGGGGGATCCCTCGGCACCGGTGGCGGGGGCGCTCCCCGGAGCGTGCTCGATGCTCATCAGGCTCCCAGCTCGAGCTGGTTCTTCACCAGGGCGAAGTAGCTCCCGCGCAGCGCGGTGAGCTCCTCGTGCGTCCCCCGTTCCGTGATCCGCCCCTGCTCCAGCACCACGATCTGGTCGGCGTTGCGCACGGTGCTCAGCCGGTGCGCCACGATCACCACCGTCCGCCCGCGGAAGAACTCCTGCAGGTTCTCCACGATCGTCCGCTCGGTGGTGGCGTCGAGCGAGCTGGTGGCCTCGTCGAAGATCAGGAAGTCGGGGTGCTTGTACACGGCGCGGGCGATCAGCACCCGCTGCCGCTGCCCCGCGCTGATCCCGATCCCGTCGCGCCCGATCTTGGTGTTGTACCCCATCGGGAGCGACTCGATGAACGAGTGGATGTCGGCCATCTGCGCCGCGCGCAGCAGGCGCGCGCGGTCGATCTCCTCGTCGCCCACGGCGATGTTCGCCGCCACCGTGTCGCTGAAGAGGTGGCCGTCCTGCATCACCACCCCGGTCCGCCGCCGCACCGCCCGCGCGGAGAGGTTCCGGAGCGGGGTGTTCCCGATGTACATCTCCCCCTTCACCGGGTCGTAGAACTTGAGCAGGAGCTTGATCAGGGTGCTCTTCCCGCTCCCGCTCGTCCCCACGATCGCCGTCACCTTCCCCTCGGGGATGTCCAGGTCCAGGTCCTGGAGCACCATCTCGGCCAGCGGCCCCCCGTAGTGGAAGCAGACGTTGCGGAGGGTGAAGGCGCGCGCGTCGGGGAGCGCCAGCACCTTCTCCTCCACCTCCTCCTCGTTCGGGTGCCCGTGGATCTCCGAGAGCCGGTCGAGGGCGATCTTGGCGTCCTGCGTGGTCTGGGTGAAGGAGATGAGTTGCGAGAGGGGGGCGTTGAGCTGCCCCACGATGAACTGCACCGAGAGGAGCATCCCCAGCGTCAGCTCGCCCTCGATCACCATCTTCGCGGCGAGGAAGGTGAGCGCCACGTTCTTCAGCTCGTTGAGCGCCGTGGCGCCCCCCTCCTGGAGCTGCGAGAGCGAGAGCCCGCGCAGGTTCACCCGGAAGAGGCGCGCCTGCACCCGCTCCCAGAGCCACCGCCGCTGCTGCTCGGCGTTCGCCACCTTGATCTCGGGCATCGCCTGCACCAGCTCCACCAGCGCGTTCTGGTTGCTCGACAGCTCCGAGAAGCGCTGGAAGTCGAGCTCGCGCCTGCGCCCCAGGAACATCATCACCCAGGCCACGTGCAGCACGCTCCCCGCCGCGAACACCCCCAGCAGGAGCGGGTTGTACACCCCCAGCACCCCGCTGAACACCAGCAGGGTGAAGAAGGCGAAGATCACGTTCAGCGTGCCGGCGGTGATGAACTGCTGGATGCGGGTGTGGTCCTGGATCCGCTGCAGGATGTCGCCCACCGTCCGCGTGTCGAAGAACGAGAGGGGGAGCTTCATCAGCTTGATCAGGAAGTCCGAGATCACCGACACGTACATCCGCGTGCCGATGTGGAAGAGGATCCGGTTGCGGATGAACTCCACCACGGTGCGCGAGAAGAGGAGGGCGAGCTGCGCCACCAGCACCGCGTTCACGAACGAGATGTCCTGCGTGGCGATCCCGTTGTCGACCACCGCCTGGGTGAGGAGGGGGAAGACGAGCTGGAGGATCGCGGCCACCAGCATCCCCAGGGCCACCCGCGCGAACCAGGGCTCGAAGCCGCGCAGGTACCCGCGCAGGAAGGCCAGCTTACGCCGGCGGGTGGGCTCCTGGTCGCCGCGGGCGAAGAAGTCGGGGGTGGGCTGGAGGAGGAGGACGAACCCCGAGTCGCGCCCCTTGTAGTCCACCGAGACGAAGTGGCGGCGGAAGTCGGCGGTGCTCAAGCTCACCACCCCGGTCTCGGGGTCGCACATGTCCACCCGGTCGCCGCGGACGTCGTAGACCACCACGAAGTGGTTCTGCCGCCAGTGGACAATGGCCGGGAGGGGCGCGTGCTTCAGGAAGTGGTCGGCCGAGACCTTCGCCTTGCGGGTGCGGAAGCCGATGCTCTCGGCCGCGTACGCGATCCCCAGCAGCGACACCCCCTGCCGGTCGATGTAGCTCCGGTCGCGCAGGTACTGCAGCGAGTAGCGCCGGCCGTAGTGCCGCGCCACCATGCGCAGGCAGGTGGGGCCGCAGTCCATCGCGTCGTGCTGGCGGAACGCGGGGAAGGGGCGGCGCAGCTTCATCCGGGCGCGAAGGTTCGACAGCATGCGGCGGCTACCCTGGAGAGGAGAGGGCGGTGGTCGGCTCCCACCGCGCGGTGTAGGGGTCGTAGGTGCAGCGCGCGGGCTTGGAGTAGCGGTTGGAGGGGTCGGCCACCCAGGCGCGGCAGTCGGTGCACACGTAGCGGAACTCGCAGTCGCGGCAGGTCTCCACCTGGTCCTTGGTCACCCCCCAGAGCGCGCGGAAGGCGGGGTTCGCCACCGCGTCGGCGAGCGGAGTGGTGGCCGCGTTCCCGAACGACACCGGGAGCGAGGGGCAGTTGCGGATCTCCCCCGCCGCGTCCACCGACACCTTCCGGTTCAGGCACGAGTTGAAGCTCCGCGCCTCGGTGAACCCCTCCAGCGAAGGGTTGAACCACTCGGGGCCCACCGCGCCGCAGTGGGCGTGCGAGTCCACCGCCTCCGCGCGGTGGAAGATCACCGTCTCCAGCCCCGTCATCCGGTCGATCCGCGTCTCGGGCGCCGCGGTCACGGTGATCGCCATCACCCGCTGGTGGCGCAGGCACATCCCCTCGAGCGCCCGCTCCTCCCACGCCGGGTCGAAGGGGAGGAGGAGCTCCACCGAGCGCAGGCGCCCGTGCGCCATGGCCCCGAGCACCGCCTCCACCTCGGGGAGCGGGGTGGGGCGGAAGAAGCGCACCTGGATCGCCTGGCACCCCAGCGCGTCGAGCTGCGCCAGGAGCGAGGGCCAGTCGTGGCGCGACCGCTCGTCCACGTCCACCAGCGCGTTGGTCACCCGCTCCGGGCGCTCCCACGAGAGGTCGAGCGGGGGGAAGGCGTCGGGGTCGTCGCACCAGAAGCCGTACTCCCCCTTCACCAGGAAGGCGAAGTATTCGTCCAGGGTGCGGTGGGCCGAGGGGGGGAAGTCGGCCCTGATCTCCTCCAGGGTGTGGTCGGTGTAGCGGTGGAGGAGGTCGTACAGCCCGTTCGGGATCAGCTCGTACCGCTCGCGCTGCAGGTCGCAGAGGGTGCTGCGCCGCGCCCCCCGCACCGGGACGCAGCAGGCGAAGAGGCGGAACACCCGGCGCGGCGCGCTCACTCCCGCCCTCCCACGCACCGGGAGATCGGCTTGTAGAACGAGGCGCAGGTGTACCACCGCGCCCGCGCCGGCGCGCTGTCGGCCACCCGCGTGGTCGCCCCCGGGCGCGACGCGCTGGTGGACAGCGTGTAGGCGAGGGGGAGCTTCGCCCCCTCCAGCATCTCGGCGGGGAGCGCCTCCAGCAGCCGCTGCGGCCCGGCGTCGGGGTCGTCGTCGTAGGCGGTCTTGAGCTCGTCGCTCACCACCCGCTGCTCCACCACCTGCAGCGGCGCGCTCGCCGCGGCCGCGGGGGGCGGCGCCGGGGCGAGCACCCCCGGCACGGGGATGGCGCCCGGCGGGAGCGCCGACGCCGGCGGGGGGGGCGCGGCCGCCGGCGAGGGCGGCGCGGGCTCAGCCGTGCGCATCGCGGCTCCGGTCGATCAGGTACTCGGCCACCTTTTTCTCCAGCCGGTAGTTGCACGGGCGCGACACCATTCCGAACTGACCCGCCGGGTTCACCTCCAGGAAGACGTGGCTCCCTTCGGGGGTGCGGATCAGGTCGATCGACCCGGTCTCCATCCCCAGCCCCTCCATCAGCGCGCGCAGCGCCGCCGCCACCCCGGCGGGGAGGCGGTAGGGGACGGAGCGGTTCGGGCGGCGCGTGTTGTAGCGGCGGAAGTCCACCGCCGTCTGCTCGTCGGCCTGGGAGAAGATCGCCATCGCGTGGAGCGCTCCCCCCAGGTAGAAGGCGCGCACCTCGAACGCCTTCTCCACCATCGCCTGCACCAGGGTGGGGAAGGTGGTCGGGGGGAGCGCGGCCACGTCGCCCTCGGCCACCTCGGCGGTGTAGAGGGCGAAGCTCTTCCCGTAGACGCGAAAGATCTCCGCCTCGCCCACCGACTTGGTGATGATCCGCCCGTGGCGGCGGCGGAAGCGCTCGATCGCCGCGGCGTCGTTGGTCACCAGCGTGGGGGGAACCGCGAGCCCGGCGGCCGCGGCGGCGCGGAGCACGTCGAGCTTGCTCACCGCGCCGTGGCCCGGGCGGGTGAGCCAGCGGGCGCGCGAGAGCGCGGCGAAGAGGGCGCGGGAGACGGCGTTCACCTCCTCGGCGAGGTGCGTGTTCACCTGCCGCGCCACCGTCTCCATCCCCGGGGCCGGGCGCACCGGCGCCTCCTGCACGCCCGCCCACCGGCGGAACCACACCACCTCGACCTCGCGGTCGGTGAACTCGCGCCCGTCCACCTGGAAGCGGAAGCGGGCGCCGTCGCCGTCCACCTCCAGCGCGAACGGCTGGACGGCGCCCACGTCTTCTCCGTTCAGGCGCACGCAGTCGGCGCCGAGCGCGCGCACCCAGTCCACCACCTGCTCGGTGGTCGACTCCTGCGTTCCGTTGCTCAGGACCAGGATCATCGGCGGGCGCTCGCCGGAGACGGGGAAACGGTGCGGCGGGAGGGTTCTCGCCGCGGAACAGGACTGCCGGTGACCTGCGGGGGCTTCCGTCGCGGCCGGCGCGGGGCGCCGGCTCATGCTGCGTAGATTACGCCGAGTGAAGCAGTGGCACGGTTCAGGCGACCGCCACGTCCTCGATCGGGACCGCGACGATCCAGTCCACGATCACCTTGTCCGGGGTCCACCTCCCGTCGGACCAGAGGGTGATCGCGTCGTAGTAGCTGTACCCGATCACTTCCGCGGCCTGGCCGCCTACCACGAGTGAGGCTTCCTTCTCCGAAAGGGGCGCGAACATGTCCTCGTTCAGCGCTTCGAGCTGGAACTCGTGCATGGTGTCCTCCTGAGTGGGGTCGGGAGAGAGACGTTGACGCGCCGGAAGCCCTTGCAGGGCTGGTTTGAGGGTCACCGTGGCTGAATATGTGTGCACTATCAGAATCAGTCAAGAAAAAAATTAGATCCCACCCGGAAGCGCGTCCGTATCATATAACTCATGTATTTTCATTTTCTTATGGGAATAAATACAGTTTGCAAAATGTCGTGCTGGTCGGGCAAATAGGTCAGACTGTTTCGATTTTCAACCTGGGATCATGTATATATAATGTCGTGAAATAGCCGTGAGCATATGGGCACGCATGCACTTGCGTCGCCGGCCTGTCCGGCGGGCGCGACCGGCAGTCCGGAGGCGCGCTCCACGCGGGGGGTGCGTCGCCGGCGTGCGGACCCGAACCTGCACGGCGCGCGCGGGGGTGCGCGGCGAAAGGAAGCGTATGGCGAGGCAGCCGGCGAGCGGCGGGCGTACGTTCGTGGGGATCTCGGGGTGGACCTATCCCGGGTGGCGTGGCGTGTTCTACCCCGAGGGGCTGGCGCACCGGCGGGAGCTGGAGTACGCCAGCCGGAAGGTGAGCTCCATTGAGATCAACGGCTCGTTCTACTCCCTGCAGCGCCCCTCCAGCTACGCGAAGTGGCACGGCGAGACGCCGCCCGGCTTCGTCTTCGCGGTGAAGGGGAGCCGCTTCATCACCCACATGCTCAAGCTGCGCAACGTGGAGACGGCGCTCCCGAACTTCTTCGCCTCGGGGGTGCTGCGGCTCGGCGAGAAGCTGGGGCCCATCCTCTGGCAGTTCCCCGAGCGCTTCCCGGCGGACCTGGACCGCTTCGCCCGCTTCCTCGAGGGGCTGCCGAAGACGTCGGACCAGGCGGCCGAGATCGCGACGCGGCACGACCAGCGGCTGGAGGGGCGTGCCTGGACCGAGGCCGAGGTCTCCATCCCGCTGCGCCACGCCTTCGAGATCCGCCACCCGGGGTTCCTGGGCCCGGACTTCGTGGCGCTGCTGCGGGAGCACGGCGCGGCGCTGGTGTTCGCCGACACGGCCGTACGCTGGCCGTACGCGGAGGACCTGACGGCCGACTTCGTCTACGTCCGGCTCCACGGCGCCGAGCAGCTCTACGCCAGCGGCTACACCGACGAGCAGCTCGACTGGTGGGCCGCGCGCATCCGCGAGTGGCGCCGCGGCTGCCAGCCCGCCGACGCCTCCTGCGTCTCCTCCACGGCGCCGCCGGGCGCCTCCGCCCGCGACGTCTACGTCTACTTCGACAACGACGCCAAGGTGCACGCTCCCTTCGACGCCATGCGGCTGACGGAGCGCCTCGCGTAGAGCCCTCTCGGTGCCCTCCGTGCCTCCGTGAGAGCCTGCTTTTCAGTCTTTCAACGCAGGGCTGGTGGGCGGCCTCTGCCTGGAGCTGCTCCTGGCGGACGGCGCCTGGAGCCGGGTGACCGCGCTGGTGCGCCGCCCCACCGGCCGCGCGCACCCGCGCCTGGCCGAAGTCGTGGCCGACTTCGACCGGCTGGACGAGCGGGCGGATGCGTTCGCCGCGGACGACGTGTTCTGCTGCCTGGGCTCGACCATCCGGAAGGCGGGGTCGCAGGAGGCCTTCTACCGCGTGGACCACGACTACCCGGTGGCCGCGGCGCGGCTGGCGAGCGCGCGGGGGGCGCGCCGCTTCCTGCTCGTCACCGCGCTGGGGGCGGACGCGGGGTCGCGCATCTACTACAACCGGGTGAAGGGCGAGGTGGAGCGCGACGTGGCCGCGTTCCCGTTCGAGGGGGTGGCGCTCCTCCGCCCCTCGCTGATCCTGGGCCCGCGCGGCGAGCGCCGCACCGCCGAGGCGCTGGCGCAGCGGCTGGCGCCCCTCGCCGCGCCGCTCCTGGTGGGCCCGCTGCGCAGGTACCGCGCGGTCGGCGCGGAGGCCGTCGCGCGCGCGATGGTGCGCCTCGCGCGCGACGGCTTCCGCGGCGTGCGCGTCGTCGAGTCGGACGAGCTCGCCGCCCTCGGCGCCGGCTGACCTGCCCTCTCCTCGACTCTGCGTCTCCATGCGAGATTTTGGAAAGCGGGAGGCGGGCGTCAGGCAGCCCGCCGCTCGGACGTTCAGTCTAGCTCGAGGGTGCGGGCCGCCCGGGGTGTCGTTCAGGGTGGCGGCCGACTTTCCCGGTTGGCGCCGGTGCCGCCATATTGGAAGCATCGGATGCTGATCGCACGGGAGAGCCCATGCCGCGGGGAGTGACCGACCCCCACCTGCCGGACGGGATCGTGAAGCTCCCTCCCGAGCCGGCGGAGGGGCCGGGCGGGTGCGGGCTGCGCGGGTGCCTGTTCGCCGTGGTGGCACTGTTCGCGCTCCTGCTGGTGGGCATGGTGCTGCTCGCCGTGCTGCGGCCCTGGCCCACACCCGTCGTGCAGCCCTGAAGCCGTTCCCCATCTTCCAGAGGACAGGAGCCGTACCATGCGCCGTGCCGTCCAGCTCTTCGCCGTGCTCTTCATCGCCACCCTCGGCACCACCGCGTGCGTGGGCAAGGGGAGGAACGCCCCGTCGCCCGAGCAGGCCGCCAGCGTGAGGGTGATCAACCGCGCCTTCATCGACGTGGACGTGTTCGTGCTGAACGGCACCCTCCGCACCCGCCTGGGCACGGTGACCGGCGGCGGCACCGGGACCTTCCGCCTCCCCGTGACGGTGGTCGGGAGCGGGCGCGACCTGCGCTTCCTGGTGGATCCCATCGGGTCGAACCGGCAGGCGGTGACCTTCAACAGCATGTACGTGCGCCCGGGCCAGCGGGTCACGCTCACGGTGCCCGCGACGATCCAGTAGCGCTCCGCACCCGATCCTCCGCCGGATGCGGATCTTCGCCGTCTCCGACCTGCACGCCGACTTCCGCGAGAACCGGCGGCTGCTGGAGCGCATCTCCGCGGGCGAGCACCGCGGCGACGTGCTGATCGTGGCCGGCGACGTGGCCGACTCGCTGCAGATCGTGACCGACGTGCTGGGAGGGCTGCGCGAGCGCTTCGCGGAGCTCTTCTTCGTCCCCGGCAACCACGAGCTCTGGGTGCGCGGCGAGGCGCGCGACTCGGTGGAGAAGTTCCGCGCGGTGCTCGCCGCCTGCCGCGGGATCGGGGTGCGCACCGCGCCGGCGCGGGTGGGCGGGGCCTGGGTGGTCCCGCTCTTCTCGTGGTACGACCCCGCCTTCGACGTCCTCGGCGAGGGCGACCACGACTCGCTCGAGGCCTGGAGCGACCGCTACTTCTGCCGCTGGCCCCCGGGCCCGTCTCCCGACGCGCTCTTCCTGGCCATGAACGAGCCCCACCTGCGCGCCTACGACGCGCCGGTGGTGTCGTTCTCCCACTTCGTGCCGCGCACCGAGCTGGTGCCGCCGGTGCGCTGGCTGCGCTTCAAGGGGCTGCCGCTGGTGGCCGGGAGCGTGGAGATCGACGCGCAGGCGCGGCGGGCCGGCGCGTCGGTGCACGTCTATGGCCACACCCACATCGCCGACGACCGGGTGGTCGACGGCGTGCGCTACGTGCAGAACCACCTGCGCGCCTCCGGCTCGGGCGACGGCGGGCTGCTCAAGCAGGTGTGGGCCGACGAGCCCGACGTGCCGCTCTTCTGCTGATCCCATACTATTCAAACTGCAGTCTCTCACAGAGGTCACAGAGGTCACGGAGGAAAACGCTGCAGTTCCTCTGTGTCCTCTGTGACCTCTGTGAGAGCCATTTGTGTTTCGTACTTGTGCCGGGCCCCGTCTTTCCCGAGCTTCCCCGCATGACCCTCCGACCCCTGGCCGCCGCGGCGCTGCTCGCGCTGGCCCTCATCCCCGCCACCCCCGCGCCGCCGCTCGCCGCGCAGGAGGCGATCGGCGAGTACCGGGGTGCCGCCGCCCTGGGGCTCGCGCTGCGCCGCCTGGGCACCACCCGGCGCGTGCTGATGGTCGGCGCGCACCCCGACGACGAGAACACCGCGCTCCTGGCCGCGCTCGCGCTGGAAGACGGCGCCGACGTGGCCTACCTCTCCCTCACCCGCGGCGACGGGGGGCAGAACGGGATCGGGCCGGAGCTGGGCGAGGCGCTGGGGGTGCTGCGCACCGAGGAGCTGCTGGCGGCGCGCCGGGTGGACGGCGCCCGGCAGTTCTTCGGCCGCGCCTACGACTTCGGCTTCAGCAAGAGCGCCGACGAGGCCTTCCGCCACTGGCCGCGCCGCGAGCTCCTTGCCGACGCGGTGGGGGTGATCCGCCTCTGGCGCCCCGACGTGGTGATCGCGGTGTTCAGCGGCACCCCGCGCGACGGCCACGGGCAGCACCAGGTCTCCGCCATCATCGCCCGCGAGGCGTTCGACGCGGCGGGCGACTCCACCGCCTTCCCCGAGCAGCTCCGCGCCGGCCTGGCGCCCTTCCGCCCGCGCAAGTTCTACCGCTCCTTCTTCGCCCCCAACGACAGCGCCACCGTCAGGATCGCCGCGGGCGGGCTGGACCCCCTGGTGGGGCGCTCTCCCTACCAGCTCGCCGCCGCCAGCCGCTCGCGCCACCGCTCGCAGGACATGGGCGCCCCGGAGAGCGCGGGCCCGCGCTTCGGCTACCTGGTGCGCCGGGTTCCCGCCCCCGCCGCGGAGCCGTCCATCTGGGCCGGCCTCGACACCACGCTCTCCGCGCGCGACCCGCGCTTCGCCGCCTACGACCGCACGGTGGCCGAGATCCGCGCGTCGGCGTCCGTGCTCGATCCCGGCGCGCTGGTGGAGCGCCTCTCCGCCGCGGCCGCGCTGCTCGCCGCGCCGGGCGGGAGCGACGACGTGCGCCGCGCCGCGGCCGACGAGTTGGGCGACGTGCGCCGCGCGCTGGCGCTCGCCGCCGGGATCGAGCTCGACGCCGTGGCCGACGCGCAGCGCATCGTCCCCGGGCAGGAGTTCGGGGTGGAGGTGTCGCTCTGGAACGGCGGCACCCGCGCGGTGAGCGTCGACGCGCTGGAGCCGCTGCTTCCCGCCGGGTGGACGGCCACGCGGGTGGACTCGGCCGCGAGCACGGAGGTGGAGGGGGGCGCGGTGCTCCGGCGGCGCTACCGGGTGCGCGTGCCTGCCGATGCGGCGCCGACGGAGCCGTACTTCCTGCGCCAGCCGCGCGACGGCGACCTCTACCGCTGGCCCGACGACTGGTCGGTGCGGGCGCGGCCCTTCGAGCCGGCGCCGGTGCGGGCCGCGGCGCGGGTGCGCGTCGCCGGCGCCGGGCTGCCGCTGGAGCGTGAGGCCACCTTCCGCATGGTGGACCCGCGGCAGGGCGAGCTGCGCCGGCCGGTGCTGGTGGTCCCCGCCGTCTCGGTGCTGCTGGAGCCGGAGACCAGCGTGCTCCCCACCGGGCGCGCGCCGCGGCCGCTCCGCTTCCGCCTGCGGCTCACCGCCGCCGGCCCGCGGCCGGTGTCCGGCGCGTGGCGGCTGGCGCTGCCGGCCGGGTGGCGCGCGGAGCCGGACGGCGGGCGGATGACGCTCGCGCCGGGCGAGCCGCGCGGCCTGGAGGTGTCGGTGATCGCGCCCGCGGGGGTGCGGCCGGCGGGCTTCCCCGTCTCCGCCGTCTTCACCGCCGACGGCGGGGAGCGCTACACGCGCGGGCTGCAGCTCGTGGACTATCCGCACATCCGCGCGCGCCCCATCTACCACGACGCCGCCTCCACCGTGCGCGCCTTCGACGTGCGGGTGCCGGCGGGGCTGAAGGTGGGGTACGTGACCGGCGCGGGCGAAGAGGGGCCCGGCATCCTCTCGCAGCTCGGCATCACCCCCGCCGTGCTCACCGCCGACTCGCTCGCGGGGGCGAACCTCTCTCGCTACGACGTGATCGTCACCGGGATCCGCGCCTACGAGGTGCGGCCGGACCTGGCGGCGAGCAACGCGCGGCTGCTGGAGTACGTGCGGAATGGCGGCACGCTGATCGTGCAGTACAACAAGTACGAGATGGTGCAGGGGGGCTTCAATCCATTCTCCCTGACCCTGGCCAGCCCCCACGACCGGGTGACGGACGAGGCGGCGCCGGTGCGCGTGCTGCAGCCGGCGAGCCCGGTGTTCACCTGGCCCAACCGCATCGGCGACGCGGACTGGGAGGGATGGGAGCAGGAGCGCGGGTTGTACTTCGCCCACACTTGGGCGCCGGAGTACACGCCGCTGCTGGAGATGCACGACCCCGGCGAGGCGCCGCTCCGGGGCGGGCTGCTGCTGGCGAAGTACGGGCGTGGGACGTACGTCTACACGGGCCTCGCCTTCTTCCGCCAGCTCCCCGCGGGCGTCCCCGGCGCATGGCGCCTGTTCGCCAACCTGCTGGCGCTCGGCTCGAAGCAGCCGCACTGATACGGCAACTGCATCTCACACAGAGGCGCAGAGACACGGAGAGGCACGGTGGTCGTCGCGATGCTTCGGCCGCAGTCCGCGCAGGCGGACTTCGTGCCGTTCCAGCGACGGGTTTCCAACCCGTCGGACCCAACCCCGACGATCCTGAACCATGTCGATCGAAACGCAGCAGGACCTCGACGGGCTGAAGCGCGCCGGGCGCATCGTGCGCATCTGCATCGAGCGGATGAAGCGCGCGGTGCGGGCGGGGGTGACCACCGCCGAGCTGGACCGCATCGGCGGGGCGGCGCTGCGCGAGCACGGCGCGCGCTCGGCACCGAAGCTGGTGTACGGCTTCCCGGCCGACATGCTGATCAGCGTGAACGACGAGGCGGTGCACGGCATCCCCGGCCCGCGCCGGCTGCGCGACGGCGACCTGGTGAAGCTGGACGTGACGGTGGAGAAGGACGGCTACATGGCCGACTCCGCGGTCACCGTCCCCGTCGGCCGGGTGACGGAGGAGCGGCGCCGGCTGGTGGCCGCGGCGCGCGCGGGCTTCGAGAAGGCGATGGAGGTGGCGGTCGCCGGCAACCGCGTACGCGACATCGGCCGGGCCATCGAGGGCGAAGTGAGCAGCCGGGGCTTCGAGGTGGTGCGCGACCTCTGCGGGCATGGAATCGGGCGCACCATCCACGAGGCGCCGAGCGTCCCCAGCCACTACGACGGGCGGATGACGCAGACCCTCACCGAGGGGCTGGTGATCGCGGTGGAGCCCATCGTGGCCGAGCGCTCCGGGCGCATGGTGGAGGACGCCGACGGGTGGACGATGCGCACGGCCGACGGCGGCTTTGCGGCGCACTACGAGCACACCATCGTCATCACCCGCGGCCGTCCGCTCCTGCTCACCGCCGCCTGACGAGGGGCGTCGTGGGAGCGCGGGAGCTCTTCTTCGTCGTGGTGGCGCTTTCGCTCGTCATGTGGGTGGCGGGGTGGCGCGGGGGGTGGCTGGGTCGCCGCGCCCCGAAGCGGGCGCGCTACGACACCCTGGAGGAGCAGGTCGATGCCGACTTCCCCGCCCACCGCGACGAGGCGATGGCGTTGATGGAGTCGGTCCTCGCTGAGACGAAGCCGGAGAACCGCGAGATGGTGTGGCGGCGCCTGCTCGACGGCTCGCGCGGCGACATCGCCCGCCTCCGCAAGCTCGCGCCGAGGACGGTGGAATCGCTGCGGAAGATCTACCGCCTGTTCGGCGACGAGGCAGACGGCGGATCGGGGGGCGACGGTTCCGACGACGACGCGGCGCGGGCGTGAGCGCCGCGGGGTGGTGTCCGACGGGTTGGGTGTCCGACGGGTTGGGTGTCCGACGGGTTGGAAACCCGCCGCTGGAACGGCACGAAATCCGTCTTCGCGGATTCCCCCGCGAGGCCGTGGTGCGGAGGCCGGCCGGGGTGCACGCGTGCCGGCATGGGTAAGGGACGCGCGGAATTCACCCTCGTGTATCGTTCACACCGTGTCTCCAAAGACGTCGTCCTGAGGCCGGTCTCGCTTCAACTTCGGCCTGGTGATTGTCGGCAGGCCGAAGGATCTGTACTCTCCCGTGCGACAGGGCATCGGAGCCGCACTGGCTCGCCGGTTGGACCGAGACGGAATCGAAGGAGTCGGATGAAAGCCATCTGCCGAAGCCTCGCGCCGCTCGCGGCCGCCGCCCTGCTCGCCTCGTGCGGCGGGGGCGACGGCCGCCAAGTGCTCACCATCTACTCGCCGCACGGGCGGGAGATGCTGCAGGCGTTCGAGAAGAAGTACGAGGCGCTGCACGCGGACATCGACGTGCAGTTCATGGACATGGGGTCGCAGGAGATCCTGGACCGCCTGCGCAGCGAGCGCGCCAACCCCCAGGCCGACGTCTGGTGGGGCGCCCCCGCGACCAACTTTGAGGACGGCGCGCGCGACTCGCTGCTGGCACCCTTCACCCCGAGCTGGGCCGCGTCGCTCCCGCCCGAGGCGAAGGGGGCGGGCGGCACCTGGTTCGGCACCTACCTCACCCCGGAGGTGATCGCCTACAACAGCGCCGCCGTCCCCGCCGCCGAGGCGCCCAAGGACTGGGACGAGGTGCTGGACCCGAAGTGGAAGGGGAAGGTGCTGATCCGCGATCCCATGGCGAGCGGCACCATGCGCGCCATCTTCGGGATGATCGTCTACCGCGGCATCCGCGCGGGGCGCGACACGGCGCAGGGGTTCGAGTGGCTCCGCCGGCTGGACGGGCAGACGCGCGAGTACGTGCTCAATCCCACGCTCCTCTACCAGAAGCTCGCGCGGCAGGAGGGGCTGGTCACGCTCTGGGACCTCCCCGACATCGAGGCGCTGAAGGCGAAGGGCGCCGCCTGGCCGATCGACTACGTGCTTCCGACCAGCGGCACTCCCGTGGTGGTGGACGGCGTCGCCGTGGTGCGCGGCACGAAGCACGAGGCGGCGGCGCGCGCCTTCGTCGAGTGGATCGGCGGCCCGGGCGTGGTCCCGGCCGCGCGCGAGTTCTTCCGCCTCCCCGCGCGCACCGACGTCCCCGACGACTCGCTCCCGCCCGGCCTGCGCACCGTCAAGTCGCAGCTCCGCCCCGAGCCCCTCGACTGGAACCTCCTCCAGCAGAAGACCCCCAAGTGGATGCGCTACTGGGACGAGCACGTCCGCGGCAAGGGCGCGCGATGATCCCGTCGAGGGAGTCCGCGAAGGCGGACTTCGGGCCGTTGTTGCCGCGAATTCATTCGCCTGTCCCCACCACGAGCCCATGCTCCACCTGGATTCGCTGACCCGCCGCTTCGGCGACACCGTGGCGGTCGACGCGCTCTCGCTGGAGGTGGCGGAGGGCGAGTTCCTGACGCTGCTGGGCCCCAGCGGGTGCGGGAAGACGACCACGCTGCGGATGATCGCCGGGTTCGAGCACCCGACGTCGGGCCGCGTGGTGATCGCCGGGCGCGACGTGACCGCGCTCAAGCCGCAGAAGCGCGAGGTGGGGATGGTCTTCCAGAACTACGCGCTCTTCCCGCACCTGAACGTGTGGGACAACGTGGAGTTCGGCCTGCGCTCCCGCGGCGTCTCGCGCGCCGAGGCGAAGCCCAAGGTGGAGCGCGCGCTGGCGCTGGTGGAGATGGAGGGCTACGGCGAGCGGAAGGTGCAGGCGCTCTCCGGCGGCCAGCAGCAGCGCGTCGCCCTCGCGCGCGCGCTGGCCCCCGAGCCGCCGCTCCTCCTGCTCGACGAGCCCCTCTCCAACCTCGACGCCGCGCTCCGCGAGCGCACCCGCGCCGAGTTGCGCGCGCTCCTCAAGCGCCTGGGGATGACCGCCGTCTTCGTCACGCACGACCAGGAAGAGGCGTTCGCCCTCTCCGACCGCATCGCGGTGCTGAGCCGCGGCCACCTGCAGCAGCTCGGCACGCCCGAGGAGCTGTACGGGTCGCCCGCGAACGCGTTCGTCGCCGCGTTCCTCGGCCGCGCCAACTTTCTCCCCGCCACGGTCGAGGGGCCAGACGGTGGCGGTCGTGTCGACTGCCGCCTGGACGCCGGCCCGCTCTGGCCCGCGCACGCCGCGGACGGCGTCGACACGCAGCAGGGAGCGCGGGTGCGGGTGATGGTTCGCCCCGAATCGCTCTGCCTGGTCCGCGATCCCTCGGTGGACGGGCTGAACGGGCGCGTGGTGGATCGCCGCTACGCCGGGGCGCTCTCCTTCTACCGCATCGCCGTGGACGGCGGGCCCGAGGTGCTGGTGCAGGGCGGCGCGGGCGCCGCCGACGCGGGCGACGAGGTGCGCGTCGCCGCCACGCCGAACGCCTCGATCCTGGCCTTCCCGGCGGAGTCGTGACGAAACCGGGCACGCAGGCGGACGAGCTCCGCGTGCTCCCGCTCGACCCCGCCGACGCGGCGGCGGTCGAGCGGGCGGCGGCGCTGCTGGTGGAGGGCTTCCGCGAGCACCATCCGCGCGCCTGGCCGGACATGGACGCGGCGCGCGAAGAGCTCCGCGAGTGCCTGAATCTCGAGTGGATCGCCCTCGGCGCGTTCGGCGCGGACGGCGTGCTGGTGGGATGGATCGGCGGGCAGCCGCAGTACCACGGCGAGATCTGGGAGCTGCACCCGATGGTGGTGGACCAGCGCTTCCGCCGCCGCGGCATCGCGCGGATGCTGGTGCGCGAGCTGGAGCGGCGGGTGCGCGAGCGCGGCGTCTTCACGCTCTACCTCGGTACGGACGACGAGAACGAGCAGACCACCCTGGGTGGCGTGGAGCTCTTCCCCGGCGTGCTCGACCGCCTGCGGGCGCTGCGAAACCTCCGCGATCACCCCTTCGAAGTGTACCAGCGCCTCGGCTTCGAGGTCGTCGGCATCCTCCCCGACGCGAACGGCTTCGGCAAGCCCGACATCTACATGGCGAAGAGCCTCCGCTAAAAGCATCTCACGCGGAGACGCGGAGTCGCAGAGAGAGGCTGGCCAGGGATTCGGATGATCACCCGCCCCTTCGCGGACACCGACCGCGCGTTCGCGGCGGACCTGATCGCCGCCGAGTGGCCCCACCGCGCCGGTGAGGCGATCCCGCTCCGCGAAGGCGATAACCTGCCGAACGCGCCGCGCTGGACGGCGGCCGACCCCGGCAGCGACGAACCGCGCGCGTATGCGTCGCTCTGGCGCGTGGCGGGCGACCGCTTCCGGATGGACTTGGTGGTGGCGCCGGGATGGCGGCGGCGGGGGATCGGCAACCGGATGCTGGATACGATCGTCGAAGCCGCCACCTCCGCCGGCGCCGCGACGCTGCAGGCACGCACGTACGCCTCCGACGCCGAGTCGCTCCGCTTCCTGGAGCGCCGCAGCTTCGCGGAGACGATGCGGATGCAGGGGATGCGGCTGGACGTGCGCGAGGTCGACCCGGAGCGGCTCGTCGCCTGCGAGCGCCGCGCGGCCGCCCAGGGCTTCGCCATCACTACGCTCGCCGAGGCCCAGCGGAGCGACGCGGAGTGCTGGCGGAAGCTGTGGAAGCTGAACGGCGAGGCGCAGGAGGGCTGGGCCGATCCCGATCCGCGCCCCGGGCCGCGCAGACCGATGAGCTTCGACGCCTTCCTCGCCCGCTCGGCCGAGCTCCCGCCCGATCCCGAGGCGTTCTTCATCATCCAGAAGGGAGGGCGGTACGCGGGCTTCACCGGCTCGCTGGGGACGGCGGTGCACCCGGACTTTCGCGGCCTCGGGCTCGCGAACGCGCTCAAGGTGCGCGCCGCGCTGCACGCGCGCGCCACCGGCGTCGAAGTCCTGGAGACCTCCACCGGCAGCGCGGCCATGCAGCGCGCGAACGAGAACGTCGGCTACCGCGTGACCTACTCCGAAGTTCGCCTGGTCCGCCGCATCACGTCGGCGGGGTAAGTCACCCACACGGGTCGAAGCCGCTCTCCCCGCACCCGCAGCTGCCGCAGATGTTCGGGGTGAGCCAGCAGGTGCCGCCGCACGACAGGATGTTGCAGCTGAACGCGTTGGGGTCGGCGGTGTCCGGCGGCGGGTCCTCCGTGTCGTGCGCGCGCACCGTGCCGATCGCGCCCGCGTCGCGCGTGCCGAACGTCTCCACCTCCAGCGCGTCCAGCTCCAGCTTCAGCTTGCGCATGCTCTCCTCCAAGCCAGGGTGATCATCCCAAGCTACTTTTCCCCGCCACAACCCGGAAGCAGATCGGATCCGCCGTTCCTCTCCGTGCCTCTGCGCCCCTGCGTGAGGCCTAGCGGCATCGAGGTGCGAGCGATTGATTCGTAGCCGCACCAGGACCGGAACGGAGAGCGATGCGAGAGGGCGGCTCGGGGCGTGGAACGTGGCTTCTGGCGGCGGGGGTGATCGTCATCCTCGTCTGGCTGGTGCTGTATCCCAACGTCTACGTGCTGGGCGACAGCTTCCTGGACGCGGGAAGGCCGACGGGCGCGCACTACGCCCGCTTCTTCGGGAGCGCGGCCGAGCTGACGGCGCTCTGGAACAGCGTGTGGATCTCGCTCGCCAGCGTGGCGCTCTCGGCGCTGGTGGGCGTGCCGCTCGCCTTCCTCTTCGCGCGCCGCGACTTCCCCGGGCGGCGGGTGCTGGGTGGGCTGGCGGCCATGCCCGTGCTCCTGCCGCCGCTGGTCGGCACCATCTCCTTCCTCTTCCTCTACGGCGAGACGGGGTTCCTCACCCGCGGCGTGCAGCTCGCGCTGGGGCTGCGCCAGGCGCCCTGGCGGCTGGAGGGCGCGTGGGCGGTGCTGCTGGTGCACGCCTACACCATGTACGTCTACTTCTACATGTTCGTCACCGCCGGCCTGGCGCGGCTGGACTCGGCCTACGCCGAGGCCGCGGCGGCGCTGGGGGCGGGGCGATGGACCACGCTGCGCCGCGTCACCCTGCCGATGCTCGCGCCGGCGCTGGGCGGCGCGGCGCTGCTGGTGTTCATGACCTCGATGGCCTCGTTCAGCGCGCCGTACATCTTCGGCGGGGGCTTCCGCGTGCTCACCACGCAGCTCTACGCCAGCAAGCTGAACGGCGAGGGCGGGCTGGTGGCGGTCGAGGCGGTGGTGCTGGCGCTCGTCTCCCTCGCCTTCCTCATCCCCCTGCAGCGCTACGAGGGCGCGCGCGACTACACCGGCGCCTCCAAGGGGCTGGGCGCGGCGCCCCCCGCGGCCGGCGGGCGCGGGTGGATGCTCACGCTGGCCGCGGCGGCGTTCGTCGGCTTCCTGCTCCTCCCGCACCTCACCGTGCTGCTGGTGTCTTTCGTCCCCGAGGGCACCTGGACCACGCAGGTGCTGCCGCCGGTCTACTCCGCCGAGCCGTACCGGCGGATGTTCTCCGACCCCGAGCAGCTCCGCCCGGTGCTCAACTCGCTGCAGACGTCGACGGTGGCGACGCTGGCGAACGTCGCCTTCGCCTTCGCCGCCGCGTACCTGCTGGCGCGCACGCGGGTGCGGGCGAAGGGGATCGTCTCCGCGCTGGTCGCGCTCCCGTGGGCGCTGCCGGGCACCGTGCTGGCGATCGCGCTGGCGACCACCTTCAGCGTGAACCGGCCGCTCGAGGGGCGCTTCGTGCTGGTGGGAACGTTCACCATCCTCCCGCTGGCCTACTTCATCCGCAACATCCCGCTGGTGACGCGCGCGGCGCTCTCCTCCTTCCGCCAGCTCGACCCGGCGCTGGAAGAGGCCGCCGCGTCGCTGGGCGCGTCGCCCGCCACCTCGATGCGGCGGGTGGTGCTGCCGCTGGTGCTGCCGGGGCTGGCGGCGGGGGCGCTGCTGGCGTTCGTGACGGCGCTGGGCGAGTTCGTCGCGTCGATCCTGCTCTACACCAACCGCACGCGCCCCATCAGCATGGAGATGCTCTCGCAGCTCCGCGCCTTCGACTTCGGCGGCGCGTCGGCGTACGGGGTGCTGCTGATGATCCTGGTCGCGATCGCCTTCGCCTTCGGCTACCGCAACGTCGCGGACCAGCGGTAACTCCAAACAAGCCTTGGATCGCACCGAGGCGTTCAGTGTGGGCTCTCCAGAACATGCTCGAGGCCGCACACTTGACGCAGATGTTTGTTTTAGAGACGTTTGTTTGCCTTCCGCTGGTTCATGGTCATTTGGTGCGCACTCATGGTGGGTGACACTCAACGTCATCGGCGCCTCCGGTGGCCGCACACGGTGATTGTGGCACTTCCCTACTCAATGGAGTAGCACCTCATGCGTCTCTCAAAAGGCTCCGGGTACTCCTCTCCCCTGTGGCGCGCTTCTGCGCTGATTGCGGCGGTCATACTCTCAGGATGTCAGGACACGCCTACGAATGTGCTGATTCCATCCTCTGCCGGTCCCGGGGTTTTCAGTTCGGTGCCGAGTGGAGGGCGAGCGTTGGGTCTGGTGCGGTTCGGCTGTCTGCTAGGGCGGCGTAATCCGACGTCCCCCGCATTCTGGCAAACTCGCACAGACTCGATCGCCTTTCCGCGAGGGGAACTGGATCCGCAGGGGCGGACCGTCGTCTACCGGTTCAGGAGCGTGACTGCGAAGGGCGCCCTCGAGTTTACGGCGAATTGCACCGTGCCGTACACTGAGCAGGCCCTGCGCCGCGTCGACCGTCATTTCGGAGTGAGCACGGGGGGTGGCGCCGACCAGTTCAAGGCCCGCCAGGAGAGCGTAACCGTTCAGGGCTGTGTACAGGAACCCACCGGGTGCAAGCTGCAGGCGGTGGACATCATCTCAACTGGGTGCACCGATCCGGATTGGACGCGCGGAGACGACGGTGTTTGCCGCTCCAGCCGTGATGGCACCGCGGATGGGAGCGGAGGTGGAGGCGGCGAGTGGAGCGGCGGGGACGGGAGCACGGGAGACCCTCCTCCGCCTGAGGAAGACTCTCCTCCTGAGGAAGATCCCGGTTGTACCGCCGACGACTATGGAACCGTGTGCGAGAGTATCGATCGACCTGAGTGCCAGCGGCCGTTTCCCGGAGCGGACACCTGCGTCACGCGAGACCCGTACGAGCCGGAGTGGACGCGTCTCGGAGAGATCATCAATCGGATGACGACCACGACGGATTATTGCCGAGAAGCGAAGGTACTGGCGCAGGACATGTACGCAGATGGGCGGGTCAAGGGGCGTATTCGTCTCTGGGATGGAAGGAACTATGTTCCCGGGACTGATGAGCAGGAGATGGCCTGGGGACAGCAGAATTCAGATGCACGTGGACGTATCATGGAGTTGGACTCCTACCTTGCGTTTGCGAACCGGTCGCTCGTAGCGCATGAAGCATTGCACGCATACCTGACCTCGATCAACTCTCCGATGAGTCGTAATGAGCAGGAAGCGTGGATCCGGGCCCGTGAGGGTGAATGTGCTGGTTGATCGCCACGCATTCATAATTGACTTGCCGATCCACTGCTACTGAACGGAGGAAGACGTAATGCGCTCAGTGATGATGTCTGCGAGCATGGTCGTCTGGGTCCTCGGCTTCTTGGTCGGTGTGTCACTCCGTGCTGAGGCACAACAAGGGGTCCCTGGTACCTACGAGTTGCGCGCGTGCAGGGAGCCGTGCAGTCCTGGAGCCGGTCCGAGCAGGATTGTGGGGACATTGGTCCTGACGGAGAGATCGTTCTCGCTGGACCGTGTACCAACAAGGGTGAGAAAGCACCTCGAGCAATCCGAACCGTGGCTCCTCGCGGCACTGGAGGATGACGAGCCCAACGCGTGTTTCAACCTCAGTCAGTCACACGAACCGCAGCGGTCGTTCCTGGGCGGCTCGCCGGTCGGCGTGACGAAATGGCGTGTAGCAAGGGACACGCTCTCGGTTCGCCTCTGGATTTCTCCGGACGCGGGTTACGTGGGGCAATTTGCCCTTGACGGTCCGACCTTGATCGGTAGGGGATACTCCTGGACGCTCGGCGAAAGATACCACGCAACCGACGAGTTGCTTCTGCTTACGCGGAGCGGTCCTCCCGTCCTGGATCAATGCTTCGAAGCGGCTGAAGCCGTCGCTGATCCGCGGTAACAGTAATCTCACGCAGAGGCGCAGAGGCACGGAGAGGCCTGGTTGCTCTTTCCGTGTCTCTGTGTCTCTGTGTGAACCATTCTATATTTGGATGGGCGACGCTCTCTCCTGAACCGATGAACCTCGTGCGTTCCACCATCCTGGCGATCGCCGCCTGCACGCTCCTCGGCTCCGCGGCCGTCGGACAGCAGGCGGCCAGCGGCGGACTCGGCGCGCGGCCGGACTCGGCGCGCGTGCTGCGGGCGGCGCGCGCGGCGCAGGCGGCGTTCGAGCGGGTGCGCTACCGCAACTTCCCGTGGACGGAGAGCTACACGGGCGGGGGCGGCACGTGCGACGAGCACGTCGGGCGCTTCTGCATCTGGCACGACGATCTGACCGACGACTGGGAGCCGCCCCCCGAACGCGACGCGGTGAAGCGCGAGCGCGCCGAGCTCATCGCCGCCCTCGACAGCGCCGCGGCCGCCAGTCCCGGCGACGCGTGGATCGACGGGCAGCGCGTCCGCTACCTGGTCGAGGCCGGCCGCCCCGCCGACGCCGTCCGCGCCGCGGACGCGTGCCGCGCCGAGCGCTGGTGGTGCCTCGCCCTGCGCGGCTACGCCCTCCACTTCGCCCCCGACTACCTCGCCGCCGCCGCCGCCTTCGCCGCCGCGATCCAGGCGATGCCGCCGGCCGAGCGCCGCGAGTGGGAGGACCTCGCCCCCGCCGTCGCCGACGAGGACGCGAGGGCGCTCCGGCGGATGACGCCCGCGGCGCGCGCTGCCGCCGTCGGCCGCCTCTGGTGGCTCGCGGACCCGTTCTGGATGCAGCCGGGGAACGACCGCCTCACCGAGCACTACGCCCGGCTGGTCGCCGACCGCTTCCAGGACCGCGCGCGCACCACGGAGGGCCTCTACTGGGCCGACGACCTGCGGGAGATCCTGGTGCGCTGGGGACAGCCGTCGGGGTGGGAGCGCGTCCGCCCGCGCATGGGGCAGACGGACGGCGGGATCGTGACGCACTACGCGTCCAGCTTCCAGTTCATCCCCACCCTGGCGATGGTCCGCGATCCCTTCGCCATCCTCGCCGCCGAGTGGAAGACGGATGAGAAGGGGGCCCACAGCGCCTACGCGCCGCCGGGCGTGCGCCGCCTCGCCCCCCTCCCGCACCAGCTCGCCGTCTTCCGCCGCGACGGACGGGCGGAGGTGGTCGCCGCTTTCGCCATGAAGCCCGACAGCCTCCCGGCGGACCCCGTCCTCGACGCCGGCGCGGTGCTCATGCGCGACGCGGACGCGCCGCCGGTGGCGCAGACGGCGCGGGTGAGCGGGACGCGCGGCGTGCTCCGCCTGCGCACGGATCCCACGCAGGCGGTGGTGAGCATCGAGGCGCGCGAGGCGATCTCCCGCCGCGCCGCGCGCGCCCGCTTCGGGGTGGACCTGCGCCGCGCGGGGGAGGCGGGGCTCTCCATCTCCGACGTGCTCCTCCTCGACCGCGCCGACGCGCGCCCCGCGTCGCTCGACGAGGCCGCGCCCCTCGCCCGCGGCACCACCGACTTCGCGCCGGGCGACCGCATGGCGCTCTACTGGGAGGTGTACGGCCTGCGCGGCGGCGCCGACAGCGTCACCTTCTCCGTGGCCCTGGCGCGCCGCCCGCCCGGCGCCGTCCGCCGCGCCGCCGAGTCCATCGGCTTCTCGCGCGCCGCGACCCCCGTGCGGATGCGCTGGGTCGAGGAGCCGCCCGCCGCCGGGGTGCTCGCGCGCTCCCTGGCCATCGCCCTCCCCCGCGTCCCCCCCGGCGACTACGTGCTGGAGGTCGGCGTCCGCACCCGCTCCGGCGCCTCCGCCTTTACCCGGCGCGACCTCACCGTCCGGCGCTGACGGCTCCGCGACTCCGAACGGGCGAATGGAAGGCGGCAACAAAGGCCCGAAGTCCGCCTGCGCGGACTCCCTTGGTCATATCTGCGCAGGACCTCCGCCGGGATGCCCGGATGAGCCTCGACTCGAGCCTTCCTCCGGGCTCGAAGTCGCACCGGCGCCCCGGTAATCGCACGAATGCCGTCCAGGGAGTCCGCGAAGGCGGACTTCGGGCCGTTGTTGCCGCGGTTTCCAACCGCCTGTTGCGGTATGAGGCCGCGGCTCCCGGTCCGGAGCTTGCTCCCCCGGCCGCCGGAAAGGAGCGCGCGCATGATCCGCTACGGGCCGGCAGGGTTCCAGTACAAGGACTGGGAGGGGATCGTCTATCCCCTGCCCAAGCCGAAGAAG
>JBJMPM010000068.1:0-32982 GCA_045803205.1 Longimicrobiaceae bacterium | reverse complement strand
GCCCGCCCCCCCCCTGCGCGGTCAGATGCCGGCACCGAGCCACGCCTCCGCCGGCTCGGCCGCCTCCCGCCACGGCTCGAACCCCGGCGCCGCGTCCGCGACGACGGGGATGGGCGGGACGGCGAGCACGTTGCAGGGCGCGTCGCGCAGGGCGGCCTCGGCCACGCTGCCGAGCATCATCCGCGCGCCCCACCCCCGCGCGTGCGTCCCCACCACCACCAGGTCCGCGCCCCAGTCCAGCGCCTCGTCGACGATCTCGTCGGCGGTGATCCCGGAGCGGACCACCGGCTCCACGTCGTGTCCCGCATTCGCGCGCGCGTGGAGGAACGCTTCCAGCTCGCGGCAGGCGGCGCGGTCGAGGGCCTCGGGCGTGAGCGGCTCCGGGATGCCCAGCCAGCCGAGCACCATCAGCGAGCGCACCCGCTCGGGCGTGCCGAAGAAGGTCTCGATGGTCTGAAGCGCGGTGTCGTGCACCGCCCCGCTCAGCGGCGACAGGTCGGTGGTCAGCAGCACGCGCCGCAGCGGCGTGACCGGCCGCCGCGCCACCAGCACGGGGACCTTCGCCTCGCGCAGCACCCGCTGCGCGGTGGTGCCCAGCAGGGTCCGTCCGAGCCGCGATCCGCGCGCGGCCCCCACGATCAGCAGGTCGGCGTGCACGTGGGCCGCGAAGCTCGCCAGCGTCGGTCCCGGGGGGCCCAGGATGACGCGGCACTTCGCCGCCTCGCCGCCGGGGAGGGCACGCGCGGCGGAGCGCAGCGACT
Source organism: Longimicrobiaceae bacterium (assembly GCA_045803205.1). Classification (GTDB taxonomy): domain Bacteria; phylum Gemmatimonadota; class Gemmatimonadetes; order Longimicrobiales; family Longimicrobiaceae; genus Longimicrobium. The sequence goes on along the minus strand of JBJMPM010000068.1, from coordinate 32,221 downwards.
CCAGCAGCAGATCGGCGTACTGCGTGTAGCCCTCGGGGAACGCCACCTCCGTCCCCGCCGGCATCGCCATTACCGGGGGGAGCTGGTAGGTGTGCACCAGGTGCAGCTCGGCGCCGGCGGCGCGCGCCACCTCCGTGGCCACCAGCAGCGTGGGATCGTTGGCCTGGAGTTCAGAGACCCCGGCGACGATCACGGGGATGCGGTCCGTCATGTCCTCCTCCTCTCGCGAGACGCGGGTCCTTCGGGAGGCCGCTCCTGCGCGTCTCCCCATCCCATGATGCGTCCCTCGGCCACCGCCGCCTGTCGGGTCCGCGCCGCCGCGGCGTCGGGAGTTCCTCGTCGCGGCAGCCACGCGGAAACGACGTGGGAGACGTGTCTCCCGCGTTCCTGCTTCTCTGGCTGGGCCCTGCCTTGAGCGAACTGGTCGAGATCGTCCCGACAGCGCACGCGCGTCGCGCCCTACGCCGGGAGCCTTCCGCCGGCCCTATCTCTCTCCGTGGAGCAACCCGCACCCGAGGAGGGCAGCATGGACCCATCGAGCACCGGCGCGACCGCGATCCAGACCGGACGGCTGGTCGGGACGATGAAGGCCGCGGTCTTCGTCGAGCCTGGACGCATCGAGCTGCGCGAGGTGCCGATCCCCACGATCGGACCCGGCGACGCGCTGCTGCGCGTGACCACCACCACCATCTGCGGCACCGACGTCCACATCCTGAAGGGCGAGTACCCCGTCGCTCGGGGCCGCGTGATCGGCCACGAGCCGGTGGGGGTGATCGCCGCGCTCGGGCCGGGCGTCACCGGCTACCGCGTGGGTCAGCGGGTGATCGCGGGCGCCATCACCCCCTGCGGGCAGTGCAATTCCTGCCTCGACGGGCTGCGCTCGCAGTGCGGCGGGAAGGCGATGGGAGGGTGGCGGCTGGGCAACACCATCGACGGCTGCCAGGCCGAGTACGTCCGCATCCCCCACGCGATGGCCAACCTCACGCCGATCCCCGACGGGCTCACCGACGAGCAGGTGCTGATGTGCCCCGACATCATGAGCACCGGCTTCGGCGGCGCCGAGAGCGGAAAGATCCGCATCGGCGACATGGTGGCGGTGTTTGCGCAGGGGCCCATCGGGCTGTGCGCCACGGTGGGCGCGCGGCTCCGCGGCGCCGCGCGGATCATCACCGTCGACGGCGTGGCCGAGCGGCTGGCGACCTCGGCCATGCTGGGGGCCGACTTCACCGTGAACTACCGCGAGACCGACCCGGTGGAGCGCATCATGGAGCTCACTGGAGGGCGCGGCGTGGACGTGGCCATCGAGGCGCTGGGAACGCAGCAGACCTTCGAGAGCTGCCTGCGGGTGCTGAAGCCGGGCGGCGTGCTCTCCAGCCTGGGCGTCTACTCCGGAAAGCTGGAGCTACCGCTGGACGCATTCGCCGCCGGGCTCGGCGACCACCACGTGGTCACCACCCTCTGCCCGGGCGGCAAGGAGCGGATGCGCCGGCTGTTGAACGTGGTCGCCTCCGGCCGCGCCGACCTGCGCCCGCTGGTGACGCACCGCTTCTCCCTCGACCAGATCGTCGAGGCGTACGACCTCTTCAGCCACCAGCGCGACGGCGTGCTGAAGGTGGCGATCTCGGTGGAGTAAGCTTCGCGCCCGTCCGCGGTCCGCGGCGACGCGGGCCGCGGACGGGCACCAGGCGAGATCGACGAAAACACATGGGAGGGTTCCGATGAGACGGATATGCTGGTTCGCCCTCGTCGCCGCGGCCGGCGCCGCGGCGGCCTGCATGCCCACCCCGCCCGCGCCGGTGCCGGTGAGCGCGCCCCCGGGCACGACCGGGCTGGTCGGCGAGTGGGCGGGCGAATACGAGAGCCCGGCGGTGGGCCGGGGAGGGAGCATCGTCTTCCACCTCGACGCGGGGCGCGACACGGCCCAGGGAGACGTGCTGATGGTGCCGCGCGGCTCCCGGGCCGCCCCGCAGCGGGCCCCGGCCGAGCCGGGAACGGTGGTGCGGGCGTCGCTCGCGCCGCAGGTGCTCACCATCCGCTTCGTGCGCGTGGAGGGCGACCGGGTCACGGGCGTGCTGGATCCCTACGTCGACCCCGAGTGCGGCTGCAGGGTCTTCACCGCGTTCGAGGGGACCCTCGCGGGCGATCGGCTGCGGGGCACCTTCGTCACCCGCGGCGAGCCCTCGGGCCCGGTCACCGGCACGTGGAGGGTGGAGCGCCGGGCGCCCTGAGTGGGGACCCCTCACCCCGCCCCGGCCGTTGTGCCGTCGCCGGTGCCGTTCACCTCTCCCGGCAGTTCGGGAGAGGTCGAAAAAAGGCGATCGGCAGTTGTGATCGCCTTTTTTCGGGTGAGGGGTCCGGCCGTGGATGCGCACCGAATCACGCCGTTCACGGAAAGTGGTTTCAACCCGAATGGAAGGAGGATGCCCCCATGTCGTCTGCCCTGACGCGCCACGATCGCCCCGGGCTCCCGGTCGCCCCCGCGAGGACCGGCACCGCCGGCGACGGCCGGCGGCCGGAGCCGGCCGGGCCGAACCCCGACACCCTGGAAGCGAGCACGACCTATGACCCCCACGACCGCGTCCCTCTCGCCGACGCCGAGAGCGAGTGCTGAGCCGCCCTTCGAGCCGTTCGAGGCGAACGAGGACTGGGTCCGCTGGTTCGACGAGCTCTGCCTGGACGACGTGCCCCGGGTCGGCGGCAAGAACGCCTCGCTCGGCGAGCTGAGGCGCTCGCTCGCCTCCGCCGGCGTGCGCGTGCCGAACGGGTTCGCCACCACCGCCACCGCGTACCGCGCCTTCGTGCACCAGGCCGGGCTGCACGAGGTGATCGACGGCGAGCTGGCGGAGCTCGACGTAACCGACCTGGAGCGCCTGCAGGCGGCGGGGCGGGCCGTGCGCGCCGCCTTCCGCGCGGCCGCGCTTCCGGAGGAGCTGGCGGAGACCCTCCGCGAGGCGTACCGCCGGCTCGAGGCCGAGTTCGGCCCCGGGTGCGACGTGGCGGTGCGCAGCAGCGCCACCGCCGAGGACCTCCCCGACGCCAGCTTCGCGGGGCAGCAGGAGACCTTCCTGAACGTCACCGGCGAGGAGGCGCTGCTGGCCGCGGTGCGCCGCTGCTTCGCCTCGCTCTTCACCGACCGCGCCATCGTCTACCGCGTGCAGCACGGCTACGCGCACCGCGACGTGGCGCTCTCGGTGGGCGTGCAGAAGATGGTGCGCGCCGACCTGGGCGGCGCGGGGGTGATGTTCTCTCTCGACCCCGAGAGCGGCTTCCGCGGCGCGGTGGTGATCAGCGCCGCCTGGGGGCTGGGCGAGAGCGTGGTGCAGGGGAGCGTGAACCCCGACGAGTACACCGTGTTCGCGCCCACCCTGCGGCAGGGCTTCCGCCCCGTCCTGCGGCGCCGCGCCGGCTCCAAGGAGATGAAGCTGGTCTACGCCGAGGGCGGCACGGGCCGGGTGAAGCCGGTCCCCGTTCCCCCGGAGGACCGGGCGCGGCTGGTGCTCTCGGACGACGAGGTGCTCACCCTGGCGCGCTGGGCCGTCGCGGTCGACGACCACTACAGCGCGCTGCGCGGCGCGCCCACGCCCATGGACATGGAGTGGGCGAAGGACGGCCGCACCGGCGAGCTCTTCCTCCTCCAGGCGCGGCCGGAGACGGTGCACTCCCGGCGGCAGCCGCTGCTCCTCGAGCGCCACGTGCTGGACGGCAGCGGCGAGGTGCTGGCGACCGGCCGCAGCGTGGGCGAGAAGATCGCATCGGGGCGCGCGCGGGTGATCCGCTCCGTCGCCGACCTGGGGCAGCTCCGCGACGGCGAGGTGCTGGTGACGGAGATGACCGACCCCGACTGGGAGCCGGTGCTGCAGCGCGCCGCCGCCGTGGTGACCGACCGCGGCGGGCGCACCTGCCACGCGGCCATCGTCAGCCGCGAGCTCGGCCTCCCCGCCGTGGTGGGGACGGGCGACGGCACTTCGGCGATCCCCGACGGCGGCGAGGTCACCGTCTCCTGCGCCGGGGGCGAGGAGGGCGTGGTCTACCGCGGCCGGGTCGCGAGCCACGTGGAGCGCACCGACGTCTCCGCGCTCGCCCGGCCCAGGACGAAGGTGATGATGAACGTCGGCAACCCCGGCGAGGCCTTCCACCTGGCGCAGCTCCCGAGCGACGGCGTGGGGCTGGCGCGGATGGAGTTCATCATCGCCACCCACATCCGCGCGCACCCGATGGCGCTGCTGCATCCCGAGCGCGTGGCCGACCCGGCCGCGCGCACCGCGGTGCTCGCGCTCGCCGCGGGATACCCGAGCCCGCCCGAGTACTTCGTGGGCCGGCTGGCCGAGGGGGTGGGGACGATCGCCGCCGCCTTCTGGCCGAACGAGGTGATCGTGCGGCTCTCCGACTTCAAGACCAACGAGTACGCGGGGCTCCTGGGCGGACGCGCCTTCGAGCCGGAGGAGGAGAACCCCATGCTCGGCTTCCGCGGCGCGTCGCGCTACTACGACGAGCGCTACCGCGAGGCCTTCGCGCTGGAGTGCCGGGCGCTGCTGCGCGTGCGCGAGGAGATGGGGCTGAAGAACGTGAAGGTGATGGTCCCCTTCTGCCGCACCCCCGCGGAGGGGCGCCGCGTGCTGGCGGAGATGGCGGCGAACGGGCTGGCGCGCGGCGCCGACGGGCTGGAGGTCTACGTGATGTGCGAGGTCCCCAGCAACGTGATCCTGGCCGAGCACTTCGCCGAGCTGTTCGACGGCTTCTCCATCGGCAGCAACGACCTGACGCAGCTGGTGCTCGGGGTGGACCGCGACTCGGCGCAGGTCGCCCACCTCTTCGACGAGCGCAACGACGCGGTGCGCAGGATGATCGCGCAGGCGATCCGGGCGGCGCACGCGGCCGGGCGCAAGGTCGGCCTCTGCGGCCAGGCGCCCAGCGACTACCCCGAGTTCGCGCGCTTCCTGGTCGCGCAGGGGATCGACAGCATCTCGCTGAACCCCGACGCCGTGCTGCGCACCACGCTCGACCTGCTGGAGATGGAGGGCGGCGCGCCGGCTGCGCCTCGTGCGTCGTTCCCCGCCGCCCTCGTGCCGAACCTCGCGACCACCGGAGCAACGCCATGAGCACGCTCGCACACGATGCCAGCCAGCACTCCATCCACCCGGTGAACGTGGCGGTGCCGCCGATGCTGGAGAACCGGAACCGGCTCACCACCGGCTTCCGCATCTTCCTGGCGATCCCGCACCTGCTGCTGGTGGGCGGGCCCGTGGCGTTCGCCGCGTCGTGGAGCTGGAGCTCGCCCGACGGCGCGCGCACGGGGTGGGGCGGCGGCGGGGTGCTGGGCGCCGCGGCGGCGGTGGCGGCGCTGATCGGGTGGTTCGCCATCCTCTTCACCGGCCGCTACCCCGACGGGCTGCGCAAGCTGGCCGAGCTCTACCTGCGCTGGCGCGTCCGCGCCGTGGCCTACACCGCGCTGCTGCGCGACGAGTACCCGCCGTTCGGAGACGGGCCGTATCCAGCCGAGCTGGTGCTGGCGCCGCGCGACGGTCCGCGCGACAGGCTGACGGTGGGGCTGCGCATCATCCTGGCGATCCCTCACCTGGTCTGCGTGTGGGCACTCGGGATCGCGTGGTGCCTCACCACCCTCGTCGCCTGGTTCGCGATCCTCTTCACCGGGCGCTACCCGGAGGGGCTCTACCATTTCGCGGTGGGGGTGCTGCGCTGGAACACGCGGGTGGAGGCGTACCTCCTCCTGCTGCACGACGAGTATCCCCCGTTCTCGCTGGAGTAGCCGCGGGACTCGGCGGGAGAGAGTCGGGTCGATTCCCGAAACGGAAGTCTCACCCATGGAGGGAGCCATGCCGGAACCGGGCGAAAGCACCACCACGACGCTCGACCCGCGCGAGCGGGCCAGGCGCAGGGTTAAGGAGAAGGCGGGGTTCTACGGCCACTTCGCGGTGTTCGTGGTGACCGTCGGCTTCCTCGCGCTGGTCAACCTGATGACCAACCCACACCACCTCTGGTTCGTCTACCCGCTGGCCGGATGGGGGGTGGGGGTGATGTTCCATTTCCTCGGCACCTTCGTGCTGGCCGAGGGAACGCCGCTGCAGGAGCGGATGATCGAGCGGGAGTTGCGGCACGCGCGGCATTGAAGCATCGCTTTCGGCCGACCCCCGCGATCCCGCTCGAGTGCGTAAGGGACTTCCTGGCCGGGAAGCAACCAGTCTACGTGGAGGAGAAAGATGTCTCCGATCCATCTGCACCTGCTGCTCAACCACGTCCCGGTGATCGGGACGGCGATCGCGCTGGGCCTGCTCGCCTGGGCCGCGCTCCGCGGTGACGAGCGGGTCGGCCGCGCCTCGCTCGCGCTGCTGGCCCTGCTCGCCGCCGTCGCCCTGGCTGTCTTCCTCACCGGCGAGCCGGCCGAGGAAGCCGTCGAGGGCATCGCCGGCATTCCCGAGGCGCTGATCGAGCGCCACGAGGAGGCCGCGCTCCTCGCCACCATCGCCCTGGGCGTGCTCGGCGCGCTGTCGCTGGCGGCGCTCCTGCTCGGCCGAGGCCGCCGGCTTTCGCGCGGCGCCATGCTGGCGGTGCTGGCCCTCGGGCTGGTGCCGGCCGGCGCGATGGCGTACACCGCCAACCTAGGCGGGCAGGTCCGCCACTCCGAGATCCGCCCGGGCGTGGTCGTGGGAGGCGAGAGCGCCGTCGCGGCGGAAGAGCCGCGGCGGGACGAAGACGACTGACCCGCGCGGAGGCGCCCCGCGCACGCCGCACGCAGGAGCTGGCCCGTCCTCGCTGGAGCGAGGGGGGGGAAGAAGCCGCACGAGGAACCCACCGCGGAGGAGACGATGTCGCCGGTCCACCTGCACCTGCTGATGAACCAGCTCCCGGTCGCGGGGACGGCGCTGGGGGTGTTCATCCTGGCCCGGGGCGTGGCGCGCCACGACGAGGCGCTCGACCGCGCGAGCCTCGTGATCTTCGTGGTCGCGGCCGCCGCCACCGGGCTGGCGTTCCTCACCGGCGAACGCGCCGAGGCGGGAATGACCGGCGTCTCCGGCGCGCTGATCGACCGGCACCATCACCTGGCGCGTCTCGCCACGGGGGCGCTGGGCGTGCTCGGGGCCGCCTCGCTGCTGACGCTGGCGGCGTTCCGGCGGCGTGCGCTCCCGCGGTGGCTCCCGGTGCTCCTCCTGGCGGCGTCCCTCGTTCCCGTGGGCGCGCTGGTGTGGACGGTGAACCGCGGCGCGGAGATCCGGTCCCGTGAGGAGGTGCCGGCCACGGCGGTCCATGCCGAAGAGGTCGGCGCGTACGAACCCTGATGCCCTGACGACACCGCTGCTCGGAACCGGAGCGGTGCCAGGAGGAGCACTCCCGTGCTGGTGGCCGAGCGGCCCGGTCCGTCCCTGCGCACCCCGCCCCGTCCGGGCGCGGCGCCGCCGGCGGCGCACCTGCCCGGCGTCTCCCATCCCGAGGCGCCGCCCTGGCACGCGCTGGACGCGGCGGCGGCGCTGGACCGGCTCGCGAGCGGCCATGGCGGGCTGGACGAGGCGGACGCCGCCGCGCGCCTCGCACGCTGGGGGCCCAACCGTCTCCGCTCCGCTCTCTCGGAGCCGGCGTGGAAGATCCTGCTGGCGCAGTTCCGCAGCTTCGTGGTGCTGCTGCTGGTTGCGGCGATGGCCGTCTCCCTCGCCACCGGCGACGGCCTCGACGCCGCGGCGATCGGCGTGGTGCTGCTGATCAACGCCGGTCTCGGCTTCGTGATGGAGCTGCGCGCGCGCCGCACCATGGAAGGGCTGCACCGGCTCGAGGTGCCGCGCGCGACGGTGGTGCGCGCGGGCACCCGGCGCGAGGTCGACGCCACGCTGCTGGTGCCGGGTGACCTGATCGTGGTGGAGGCGGGGACGCGCGTTCCCGCCGACGCGCGGCTGCTGTCGGCGGCGGAGCTGCAGGCCGACGAGTCGTCGCTCACGGGCGAATCGCTACCGGTCGCGAAGCGCGCCGACGTGGTCCTCGCCGCCGACACGCCGCTCGCCGAGCGCGTGAACCTGCTGCACCGCTCCACGCTGGCGGTGAGCGGCTCCGCCCGCGCGGTGGTGGTCGCCACGGGGATGAGGACCGAGGTGGGCCGCATCGGCGTGCTGCTGGGGAGCGTGCGCGAGGAGCCGATCCCGCTGGAGCGGCGGCTCGATGCGCTCGGCCGCCGGCTCGCCTGGGTCGCCCTCGCCGCGGCGGCCGCGGTGGCGGTGATCGGCGCGCTGCGGGGCGTCCCCGCCGCGCTCGCGCTGGAGACGGCGATCGCGCTCGCCATCGCGGCGGTACCCGAGGGGCTGCCGGTGGTGGCGACCGTGGCATTGGCCGTGGGCGTGCGGCGGATGGCGCGCCGGCGCGCGCTGGTGCGCCGCCTGGCCGCGGTGGAGACGCTCGGCTCCGCCACCGTGGTCTGCAGCGACAAGACGGGGACGCTCACGGCGCAGGAGATGGTGGCCACCCGGCTCTGGGCGGACGGCCGCACCTGGCGCGTGACCGGAAGCGGCTACGGCGCCGGCGGCGCGATCCTGCGGGAGGACGGGAGCGAGGTCCCGCCGGGAAGCGGCGGCTCCCTGCGCGTGGCCATCGGGATCGGCGCCCTCGCCAACCGCGCGGACCTGGAGGACGCCGGCGGCGCCACCACCGTGCGCGGCGATCCCACCGAGGCCGCGCTGCTGGTGCTCGCGCGCAAGGCGGGCCTCGACCGCCGGCGGATGCTGGCCGAGGCGCCGGAGGTGGGCGAGATCCCCTTCTCCAGCGAGCGGATGTGGATGGCCACCTTCCACCGCACCGCGGGCGAAACCGTGGCGATGGTGAAGGGCGCCCCCGGCGCCGTGCTGGAGCGCTGCATCGGGCGGCTCACCGACGCGGGGCCGGTGCCGCTCGACGCCGATGGACGCGTGGCGGTGCTGCGGGAGAACGAGGCGTTCGCGGCCGAGGGGCTGCGCGTGCTGGCGCTAGCGTACACCCCCACGGTGGCGGGGATCGACGAGGACTCGCTGCACGCGCTGGTGTTCGTGGGGCTGGTGGGGATGATGGACCCGCCCGCGCCGGGCGTCCTCGAGACCGTCGCCCGGCTGCGCGCCGCGGGGCTGCGCACGGTGATGATCACCGGCGACCAGCGGCGCACCGCCGAGACCGTGGCGCGCGAGCTCGGGCTGCTGCGCGAGGGCGACGAGGCGATGGACGGCCGCGAGCTGGACGCGCTCACCGACGAGGCGCTGGCGGCGCGGGTGGCGCACGTCGGCGTCTACAGCCGCGTGAGCCCCGAGGCCAAGCTGCGGATCGTCGCCGCGCTGCGCGCCTCCGGCGAGATCGTGGCGATGCTGGGCGACGGGGTGAACGACGCCGCGGCGCTCAAGCGCGCCGACATCGGCGTGGCGATGGGGGTGCGCGGGACCGACCTGGCCCGCGAGTCGGCGGGGATCGTGCTGCAGGACGACCGCTTCCCCACCGTGGCGGCGGCGGTGGAGGAAGGCCGGATCGTCTTCGGCAACATCCGCAAGTTCGTGTTCTACCTGTTCAGCTGCAACACGGCCGAGGTGCTGGTGGTGCTGATCGCCGGCCTCGTGGGGCACGTCGCGCTCCTCCCGCTGCAGATCCTCTGGCTGAACATCGTGACCGACACCTTCCCCGCCCTGGCGCTGGCCGTGGAGCCCGGCGAGGCCGGCGTGATGCGACGGCCGCCGCGCGACCCGTCCGCGGCGCTGGTGTCGCGCGCGTTCGTGCGCAGCGTCGCCTTCCACGCCGCCCTGATCACGCTGGCGACGCTCGCGGCGATGGCGATTTCGAGCGGCTGGGGCGACGCGCGCTCGCGGACCATCGTCTTCAGCACGCTGGCGCTCGCGCAGGCCTTCCACCTGGGCAACGCGCGCGACCGCGAGGCCGTGGTGGCGCCCGCGTCCGCGTTCCGCAACCGGTGGGCGCTGCTCGCGGTACTCGCGGTCGTGGTGCTGCAGGTACTGGCCGTCCACGTTCCACCGCTGCGGAGCGTGCTCGGCCTCACGCCGCTCGGCGCGCGCGAGTGGCTGCTGGTCATCGTGTGTGCGTCCATCCCCGCGGTCGTGGGCCAGACGCTGAAGGTCGTGCGTAGCGCGGTGAGGCGGAGGTCGGGCGAATGAATTCGCGGCAACAAAGACACGAAGTCCGCCTTCGCGGACTCCCGCCTCCGGTGCTGCTGCCGCCGCGGTGCACGCGACTCGCTCCACCGTGGCCGAGGCCTCGCCGACCCTGGCTGACGAGCAGCCGGTCGCGCGCCGGAGAGCTCCGGCGGCATCGCGCCCGGTAGTCCGCGAAGGCGGACTTCGTGTGGTTGTTGCCGCGAATTCATTCGCCCGGCCTCGCTGGCGACGTCGGGCCTTTCCAGGGAGGACCGCGTGCAGATTCGTTTCCTCGGCGGCGCCGGAACGGTGACGGGGTCGAAGCACCTCGTCGAGACGGGCGGGCGCCGGGTGCTGGTGGACTGCGGCCTCTTCCAGGGGCTGAAGGTGCTGCGCGAGCGCAACCGCGAGCCGTTCGCGGTCGATCCCGCGTCGCTCGACGCCGTGGTGCTCACGCACGCGCACCTCGACCACAGCGGCTGGCTCCCCGTGCTGGTGCGCGACGGCTATGCGGGCCCCATCCACTGCACCGCGGCGACCGCCGAGCTGACCGCGATCCTCCTCGCAGACAGCGCGCACCTGCAGGAGGAGGAGGCCGATTCCGCCAACCGGCACGGCTACTCGAAGCACCATCCCGCGCTCCCGCTCTACACCCTCCGCGACGCCGAGCGCGCCGTCGAGCGCCTGGAGACTGTCGCCTGGGACGTGGAGACGCCGGTCGCCGACGGGGTGACGGCGCGGCTCACGCCCGTCGGCCACATCCCCGGTGCCGCCTCGGTGCGGATCACGTCGGACGATGGCTCGGTCGGCTTCTCCGGCGACCTGGGCCGGCCGGGGGACCCGCTCCTCGCCGACCCCGACCCGCCGTCACCCTGCGACTGGCTGCTGCTCGAATCGACCTACGGCGACCGGCGCCACCCCGAGGGCGACCCGGCCGAGGAGATCGCGCGCGTGGTGGAGCGGACCGCGAGCCGCGGCGGCGCGGTCGTGATCCCGGCCTTCGCCGTCGGCCGGGCGCAGGAGGTCGCGTACCACCTGCACCGGCTGATGGAGAGCGGGCGCATCCCCCATCTCCCCGTCTTCCTCGACAGCCCGATGGCGAGCCGCGCCATCGCGGTGGCCTGCGCGCACCCCGAGGCGATGCGGCTCTCGTCCGCGGAGTGCGGGGAGATCACGTCGTTCCTGCGCGTGGCCGACACCGTCGCGGAGTCGAAGCGCATCGACCAGATGCGGGTGCCCTGCGTGGTGATCTCGGCCAGCGGGATGGCGACGGGCGGCCGCGTGCTGCACCACCTGAAGGCGCTCGCGCCGGACGCGCGCAACACCATCCTCTTCTCCGGCTACCAGGCCGTCGGCACGCGCGGGGCGCAGATGCTGGCCGGGGCCAGGGAGGTGAAGATCCATGGAGAGTGGGTGACCATCCGCGCCGAGATCGCCGGGCTCCAGGGGATCTCCGCGCACGCCGACTACGAGGAGCTGATCGGCTGGGTCGCGCGCCTGGAGCGGAAGCCCCGCACCCTCTTCCTGGTGCATGGCGAGCCCGGCGCCGCCGACGCCCTGCGCGTGCGCATCGCCGACCGCCTGGGGATCCCCTGTGTGATCCCGCAGCATGGCGAGACGGCCGCCCTCTCCAGGGTGGGCACGGCGTGATCCCGCCGGCCGACCTCGCCACCATCGTCGATCTCGCGGTCGCGGGCTGGTCGGCCTCGCGGCCAGGATCAAGCGCGAGTGGTCCGGCCACGCGAGCGGACCCGGGGCGCGCTTCGCCGGCGTGCGGACCTTCCTGCTGCTGGGGCTGCCGGGTGGGATCGCCGGCTGGCTCCTGGCCGGCGGGGTGACGGCCGCGACGGTGGTGCTGCTGGCGGGGACCACTCGGCGACCTGTCTAAGTTGGCGGGGCCGTCCATGTTTTCGGCGGACGAAAGTGCGCGCCGCCCCGCACCCCTGACCCTTGAACGTTCTTGCGCGCCGGCCCCGCATCCCTGACCCTTGGGTCGTTAGCGCACACAGCTGGAGCAACCGCCAACTGGGGAAGCGCTCCATGAAACACGCGCGCATCATCGTTCGTCACTACGGCGGGCCCGACGAACTTCGGTTGGTCGAAGAGGAGTGCCCCGAGCCGAAGCGTGGTGAAGCGCGCGTGAAGGTGCTGGCCGCCGGTGTCTCCTTGCCCGACATCATGGCGCGCGAGGGCGTTCACCCCGAAACGCCTCGCGTGCCCTACACGCCGGGGTGGGATCTGGTCGGCGTGGTGGATCGGCTGGGCGACGGTGTCTCGGGAATCGAACCAGGCCAGGTCGTTGCCGCGCTGCCCATTCACGGCGCGTACGCGGAGTACGTCTGCCTGCCGGAAAGTGAGCTGGTTCCGGTTCCACCTGGGTTGGACGCCGCCGAGGCGGTCAGCCTCATCCTCAACTACGTGACCGCATACCAGATGCTGCATCGGGCCGCCAGGGTCGAACCGGGCCAGCGCGTGCTCATTCACGGGGCAGCAGGCGGCGTCGGCTCAGCGCTCATGCAGCTTGGGCGCCTGGCCGATCTCGTGATGTACGGCACGTGTTCCGCGGCCGGGGCAACGGCCGTTACCGAACTGGGCGGCATCCCGATCGATTACCAGCATCAAGACTTCGTGGAAGAAATTCACCGCCTGGCGGGCGAGGGCGTAGACGTTGTTTTCGACAGCATCGGCGGTTCCCACATCTGGCGTTCCCGCAAAGCACTCCGCCGGGGCGGCAGAGTCGTGGCCTATGGCCTGACCGGCATGCTCAGTGGCGGGCGATTGGCCTCGGGCCGTTCCGGCGGACGTCATCCGTATCGGGGAATCGCCGTCTTCGGGCTCTACATGGTTGGAGGCTGGCTTCTCCCGAATCGGAAACGGGTGGTCCCTTACAGCATTCAGCGGCGTAAACGGCGGAGGCCGGCAATGTTTCGACAGGACTTGATCGCCCTCTTTGACCTCCTTGAGCACCAGAAGATCAAGCCGCTCGTCGCGCAGCGATTGCCTCTTGCCGACGCGAGACACGCGCACGAGTTGCTCGGGATGGGAGGCGTGATGGGCAAGATCGTGCTCGTGCCCAGCGAGTCTTCGCTTGCGTCAGGAGCGGCGTAACCAGCGGCAGAAGCTGACCGGGGCCGCCATCTGACCGTTGTGTCGAGCCCGGCCGTCGCACAATCCCGGATACGGTCCCGTTTTCAGTTTGCGCTGGAGGGCGCCGATCGCGTGATCGACCTGCGCGTCTGGCTCGATGCGGAGGGCAGGCTGAACTGAGAGCTGGTGGGTCTCGGCCGCCAGACGCCAGGTCCTCGTCGTCGACGGCGGCCAGAGGTCAGGCGGTGAGAAAGACACGGAGGGCCAGGGAAGCTCTCTCTGGTCCTCCGTGCCCTCCGTAAAAGGCCCTGCAGCGCCCGCGTCACCGAAGGCTACCGGTGGATCACGATGCTTCCGCCGCCCAGCTCGGTCGCGGCGTCGCTGTCTTCCACGCTCTCCATCTGGTTGTCGTAGACCACCGCGCCCGTCGCCGCGTCCCAGATCTTGATCCGGAAGCGGTCGGCGGCGCCGCCCGGCAGCAGCGCCCCGTCGACGGCGGTGATCAGGAACCCGTAGTCGCCCGCGCCGTTGATCTGCCCCGATCCCTTGAACTGGGCCCGCGCGCCCGCCGGAACCAGCCAGTCGTACCGGCTGCTGCTGAAGCGCAGCCCGCCGGCGCGGAACTCGAACTCGGCGTTCCCCGAGGGCGTCCAGGCGCCGGGGCGGTAGCGCGCCACGAAGCCGAAGGTGGCGCGTCCCGACGTGGCCGCGGTGCAGGCCGCCGCGCGGCAGGCGCCCGCCGGCGAGGCGATCCACCCGCCGCCGGTCACGAAGCCCCCGCTCGCATCGTACACCACCACGTAGGCGGGAACGTCGGCGGCGCTGGTGCGGGTGCCCGTCAGCGGGTCGTCGCTCACGCGCACGGTGAGCGTGTAGACGCCCTGCGCGGCGTACGCGTGCGATGCCGCGAGGGTACCCGCGCCGCCGGACTCGGTGACGCTCGCCGGCGACACGCCGCCGTCGTCCCACGCCACCGACGCGGTGTGCGCATCGCGCGGGTTCTCGTCGCTGAAGGTGGCGTGCACACCGACCGCCGCGCCGACGGGAACCAGCGGGTTGGCGATGGTGATGGCGCCCACCACCGGCGCCGCGTTCCGCTCGGCCACCAGGAAGGGGGAGAAGGAGCTCACGCTGCCGCAGACCACGTTCGCGGCCGGATCGCGCGAGGTGGTCACGTCGGTCCAGCTCCCCGAGGCGTCGGCGTGGTAGATGCCGAGCCTGCTCTCGTTGCCGAACCACCCGTCGTCGTAGTTGATGCACACCAGCACGCTCCCGGTGAACCCCGCGGTCGTCTCGATGGTGTAGTAGACCGTCGGCTGTCCGGGGCGGGTGCCGGTGGGCGGCGGCGGACCGTGCCCGCCCGTGGTCACCTGCGTGTTCCCCCCGCTGGTGACGGCCGAGAACTTCAGCGTCACCGGCGTGGTGCCCGTGGTGGAGTCCACCGGCTTCACGGTGATCTGTTCGCCCGCGGGCGTGTAGCCGCTCGCCCCGCCCTCCACCGTGCCGACGACCGTCGTCTGCCCCGCGGCCGCGGTGAAGCCGAAGGTGGCCAGCGCCACGGAGGGACTCCCCCACGCCGTGATCGTACCGGTGCCGCTCCCCGGCTGCGCGAGCACGCTGAAGGTGCCGTCGGGGCCGAACTCCCCGTCGCACTCCATGATCGTGCACACCCGGTACTCGAGGCTGGACGCGGGGTGTCCGTTGATGGTGAGCCGCCCCGTGACCAGGGCCAGGCGGGTGGCGAGGTCGAGCTCCCGGCTCGCGCTCTCCCCCGCGGCCAGGGAGACGGCGACGGGGCCGCTCAGGTCGACGTACTCGCCGCGCGAGGGGTTGTAGGTCAGCAGCACGAGGGTGTGGCTCCCGGGGGCGAGCCCCTCCAGCACCCAGTTGCTCCCGCAGAACCAGGCGACCGCGAATCCGTCCACGTCGATCCGGTAGCACCCCGACCCGATCCCCGCCTCGCGCACCGGCTGGCCGGCGAACGACAGGCTCACCCCCAGGGTGGCGGTTCCCTGCTCGACCACCCCCACGTCGGTGGTCTGGCCCGCCGCGGCGGTGAAGCCGAACTCGGCCAGCGTCACCGCCGGATTTCCCCACGCGGCCACCCGGCCGGTGCCGCTCCCCGGCTCCGCGAGCACGGCGAAGGACCCGTCCGCGCCGAACTCCCCGTCGCACTCCAGGGTGGTGCACACCCGGTAGGCGAGGCTGGGCGCGGGCTGTCCGTTGATCGTCAGCCGTCCGGTCACCAGGCCCAGGCGGCCGGCGAGGTCGATCTCCTGGCTCGCCGTCTCCCCCGCCGGCAGGGAGACCGCCACCGGTCCGCTCAGGTCGGCGTACTCGCCGCGCGAGGGGTTGTAGGTCCAGAGCGAGAGGGTGTGGCTTCCGGGCGCCAGCCCCTGGAGCGCCCCGTTGCTCCCGCAGAACCACGCGGCCGGAGCCGCGTCCACGTCCAGCCGGTAGCACCCCGCCCCGATCCCCGCCTCCCGCAGCGGCTGGCCGGCGAACCGCAGGCTCACGTCCACGCCGGAGACGACGGTGGCCACCGTGCCGGCGTCGGCCGTCTCCCCCGCGGCCGCGGTGTAGCCGAAGGTGGTGAGCGCGACGGAGGGAGTCCCCGACGCCGTCACCGTCGCCGCGCCGCTCCCCGGCTGCGCCAGCACGCTGAAGGTGCCGTCGGGGCCGAACTCCCCGTCGCACTCCACGCTCGTGCACACCCGGTAGGCGAGGCTGGGCGCGGGCTCGCCGTTGATGGTGAGCCGTCCCGTGACCAGGGCGAGGCGGGTGGCGAGCTCCAGGTCCCGGGTCGCGGCCTCCCCCGCGGCCAGGGAGAGGGCGACGGGTCCGCTCAGGTCGACGTACTCGCCGCGCGAGGGGTTGTAGGTCGTCAGCGCCAGGGTGTGGTCGCCGGGGGCCAGCCCCTCCAGCACCCAGCTGCTCCCGCAGAACCAGGCGACCGCGAGTCCGTCCACGTCGATGCGGTAGCACCCCGACCCGATCCCCGCCTCGCGGACCGGCTGGCCGGCGTACAGCACGTTCACCTGCAGCGTCGAGGTCTCCACGTCGATGGTGCGGCGCAGCCCCCCCGGCGACGCGCCGGTGATGCTCCGGTCGCGGCACGAGCCCGCGGCCAGCGCGAGCCCCACGCTCATCAGCGTGCCGGTCACGCGACGGAGGCGACGGGAACGCGGTGCATGGAATGGGCTCATGATCCACCCTCCTGCTCGGGGTTGTCTACACGGAAGTGACTACGGTGGGGGAGATCCCGAGACGTACGGGCGCGATTGCCCGGATTGCCGCGGGCGCGCGGGATCAGGCAAAGCGGTGGATTCGACCTCTGGCCCTGACCCGCCATTCGCGTTCATGCACCCGCCGCCCCCCAGGACGCCACCCGAAGGACGCCACGCAGTGACGATCGATTTTGCGACGACTCGCAGCCCGCAGGAGCGATCACCGCGTCGACCCGGTGAGTCGGCGGGTTGCACGAGCCCTGTCCCCGGGCCCGGCAAAGACGAATCCGGGTGCTCGCCCCGCCGCCTCGTTCCTGGACCCGCGGAACGGCAGCACACGGAGGATCGGGAGGGGTCCCCCGCCCTGCCGCGCAACATACGTGATGGGGGCAGCAGTCCTGTCGGAGTTCACCTGTCTCGGAGTGTCGGAGAGATGCCGACAGGGCCGCGTCGAGCCCGGCATCCTGGGCGAGCCGCGCCACGTTCAAGCACCGTGTGCGCTCTCCGGTGCGGGATGCCGGCGTACTCCGCGGCCGAGGCGGGTGCCGCCGCTGGGGCGCGACGTGCCGAGCTGGTTCTCGCTCGGCTTCACGCAGGGAGAGCTGGCGCCGTGACTCAGGCGGTGGCCGGGCCGTCGGCGACGACGGTCTGGTTGCGCCCGGCGCGCTTCGCCGCGTAGAGGGCACGGTCGGCCCGCAGCACGAGCGGGTCCACCGTCCCGTCTTCCGGGCGCAGCTCCGCGACGCCGCAGCTGATGGTCGGCCGCAGCCCGTCGTGCCCGCCCGGGAGGGTGGCGGCGGCGAAGTCGCGGCGCATGCGCTCGGCGACCGAGCACGCCCCTGCGCCGGAGGTGTGGGGGAGGAGCGCGATGAACTCGTCGCCGCCGTACCGCGCCAGCACGTCCGAGTCGCGCAGGTGGCGCCCCGCGACCTCCACCACCCGCCGCAGCGTCTCGTCGCCTCCCTGGTGGTCCAGCGCGTCGTTGACCTGCTTGAAGTGGTCGACGTCGAACAGGACCACGGAGAGCGGATGCCCGTAGCGCCGCGCGACGGTGAGCTCGTGCGCCGCCAGGTCCAGGAAGTGCCGGCGGTTGCTCGCGCCGGTCAGCGGGTCGGTGCGCGCCAGCGTCCACTCCCGGGCGAGCGCCGCCTCCAGCTCCGCGTGCGCCGCTTCGAGCGCCGCGTGCGTGCGGGCCAGCTCCTCTTCCTCGCGCTTCCGGGCGGTGATGTCCTGGTTGACGACGATGGCGCCCGTGACCGCGTCGTCGCCGATCAGCGGGATCGCCGAGTGGAGCATGACCTTGCGCGTTCCGTCGAAGCACTCGATCTCGATCTCCTCGTCCACCGACGTCTCGCCGCGGCTGATCGCCCGCGCCCCCGCCCACTCGTGCGCGGCGATCGGCTCGCCCGTGCGCACCCACCACCCCCGGTACTCGCCGAACTCCTCCGCACCGACGTAGCGCGCGCCCGCCCAGATGCGCTCCCCGGCCGGGTTCCCGAACACGATCCGTCCCCCGGCGTCGAGGACCCACACGCCCACCGGGAGCGTCTTGAGCACCTCCTCCAGCAGGTGCGCCGCGGCGTCGAGCTGCTGCTCGGCGCGCTTGCGGACGGTGATGTCGTCGTGGCACACCACCACCTCGGCCCCGGGCGCCGCCGCGCGGGTCGCCCGCAGGATGAACCACCTCTCCTCGTGCGGGGCGTGGCACGGGTATTCGAGGGTGAAGGATTCGCACTCGCGGGCCAGCACGGCGCGGATGCCGCGCAGCGCTTCGGTCGCCGTTTCGCCCGCCCCCGACCGCACCGCCCGCTCGCACGCCGCCAGGTAGCTCGCCCCGACGAGGAACCCCTCGCCGGGGAGGCCGTTCTGGCGGGCGAACCGTCTCCAGGCATGGTTCACGGCCACGATCACGCCGCGCGCGTCGAGCACGGCGATGTGCCCGGTCAGCGCGTCGATGACGTTCGCAAGGAGTGCGGCGTCGTGCGGTCGCAGCGTCATGGCGCCCCTCCCGCTGCAGCAGCGAGGATGAGAGTGACGTCCGGGCCGGTGGGCGTGTTACGAATGGGGGCCCTGTGAGGCCCGGCCGCGGTCATCCCGTCACCGGGACGATGCGGGCCGGACGCAGCGGCGCGGGGCGGGATCGAAGTCGAGGTGTCCGGACTCTCCCGATCGCGTCCGGAGAAGGCCGCCGCGGCCGGAGCCGGCGCGCAGCCTGACCTCCGGCGACACCCGGGGTGAGCTCCTCCTCCCGGCGTGTCTCGAAGGCGCAGCCGCGTGAGAGAGGTGCGGACCGCCCCGTCGGCAAAGATGCGTGCGCGGGGACGGCCGCGGTAGGATGTCGGCGCCTAAAGTGGAGCAGGCGCCGCCGGGCAGCGCGGCGCCCTCGGACCGCGGCGGGCGCGAGACGCGAGGCACGCCGGCGCCCGGCCGCGGTCTCCGCCTGCTCGCGCGCCGCCTCGCTCATCGCGCCGGCGTCCGCCAGCACCCGCCAGCGGCGGGCGTAGGGCGGCTTCCCCATCCGGGTGGCGGCGATGCCGATGGCGGGTGAGGGGTTCTCGCGAGGTTCGACGTGCGTCGCTTCCACGACGTGGTGCTCGCGCAGCGGCTCCGTCCCCCTCGGCGTGCTGGAGGACAACGTGCGCCTCTGGATCGCGCAGGAGCAGGGGCGCTGCGGGATCGATTTCACGCAGAGACGCGGAGACGCGGAGAGTACCTGCCTCTCCGCGGCTCCGCGTCGTTCCTGTCCGCGGGCCAGGAGATTACCGGATGGTGGGGACGGGGAGCCAGCGCTCGGACACGCTTCCGTCGCCCAGCTGTCCCCGGTAGTTCGCGCCCCAGCAGAACGGCTGACACGCCGCGGCCTCGGAGCTCACCTGACCCAGGGAAACCGCGGTGAACGCGACGCCTGCCGGTTGCTGCACCGGTACCGGAAGCGGATGGGGGTCAAAGTCGGAGGTGCCGATCCCGAGGTGGCCGAAGCTGTTCCGCCCGGGCGCCGACGCCGGCGGGCGGGCCTCCGTGGGGAGCGTCTGCCGGTCGCTGCACCCGAGCAGCAGGAGCGTGGCGGTGGTGACGAGCCAGTGCGAGCGCTTCATGGGAGGACCGGGCGAGGGGAGCGAGCGCCCGCGAGAAACGGCGGATTGCCCGGCCCACGCCCGGTGGCGGCGCGGCACGGGGTTCCAGGAGCAAGGTTAGGCGGTGGAGCCAGCGGCGGGCGTAGGCCGGTTTCCCCATTCGAGTGGGGACGATGCCGATGGCGCGCTGGCCCGATTCACCAGACGCGTAATCGACGCCCGTGAAGCTGCGATAAAGGAACGACGCCGAGGCGTCGGTGGCTCCCGATCAGCGGTTCTGATTCGCTGCCACCGCTGCCCGCACCCGCACGTCGTGCTCCACGCGATCCGAAGGGTAGAGGACCACCCGCTCGCCCGCCGGCACCCCGCCCAGCACCTCCGCCTCGGACTCGCCGCGGTGGCCGACCGCGACGTGGCGCAGGCGAGCGCGGCCGTCCTCGACGACGAACACGGCCCAGCCGGCGCCGCGGCGGAAGAGCGCGCTCACCGGGACCTTCAGCACGCGCGGCGACTCCCAGGTGACGATGCGCGCCTCCACCCGGTAGCCGTCGCCCAGCCGGGCGGACGAAGCAACCAGGTCGCCAATCACGTTCACGCGCTGCTCCTCCACGCCGAGCGCGGAGACGTGCGTGAAGGCCGTCGGCGACACGGTCCGCACGCGGCCGCGCAGCTCCCCCGGCCCGCCCCACTCCTCCACCACGATCGGCATCCCCGGCTCGATCCGCACCGCGTCCGCCGAGAGCACGTCCACCCGGATCTCCAGCGCGTTCGCGTCGCCCAGCTCCACCAGCGGCGCGCCGGGGGCGACCGGCGTCTCGCTCCGCTGGCCCACGCGCAGCACCCGCCCGCGCACGGGCGAGCGCACCTCCGTCACCGTCGCCGCCGCGACGCGCTGCGGGTCCGCGCCGGCCAGCGCCGCGCGCGCCGCCGACAGCTCCGCCGCGGCGGCGCCCAGGCTCGCCCGCGCCGCCGAGACCGATCGGAGGCGCAGCTCGGCCGCGGTCTCCGCCTGCTCGCGCGCCTGGTCGCTCATGGCGCCTGCGTCCGCCAGCACCCGCGCGCGCCCGGCCTCGCGCCGCGACTGCGCCAGCTCCGCGCGCCGCTGGGCGAGCGCGGCTTCCGCCTGCCGCACGCCCGCGCCCGCAGCCTCCACGCGCGCCCGCGCCTGGTCTGCCGTGCGCGTGTCCAGCGGCGCCGCGGCGATGCGGGCGACCACCATCCCCGGCTCCACCGCGTCGCCCTCCTCCAGCGTCACGCGCAGGAGGCGTCCGGCGACGGGCGCGGAGATCAGGTAGCGGTCCTGCACGCGGGTGACACCGTCCTCGTCCACCGTGACGCGCAGCGCCCCGCGGGCCACCGCCGCGGTCTCGACCGCCAGCGGCGACGGAGAGAGCGCCCAGACCGCGAGCGCCAGCACCGCCAGCGCCGCCGCCGCCCACCCGGCGCGCCGCACTCCCCGGCGCTTCCGGCGTACGGGGACGGGCGCGGGCGCCATCCGGCCGTTCGCGGACGGCTTCGCCACGGGCGCCAGCACGGGCGCGTCCTGCGTGATCATCGTGACCTCCGGTTCATTCTCGGCTCTTGAGCACGGCCACCAGGTCCAGCCGGTACAGGCGCCGGCGCACCGCCAGCCCCGCCATCATCCCCATCCCCAGGATCACCGCCGCGGAGAGCACGAACGTCTCGCCCGACCAGACCATGGGGAGGCGGTAGACCTCGCCGTTCAGCGCGCTCATCCACACCGCCGCGAACCCCACGCCCAGGGCGTAGCCGGCGGGGATGCCCAGCACCAGCAGCACCGCCTGCTCGCCCAGCAGGATCACGGCGATCTCGTGCACGCTGAAGCCCAGCACGCGCAGGCTCGCGAGCTCGCGCCCGCGCTCCGCCAGGGCGATGCGCCCGCCGTTGTAGATCACCCCCAGCGCGATCACCCCGGCGAAGACGGCGACGATCAGCAGGTTGGTGGTGAAGTTCCGCGACACCTGCTCCTCGAAGTTGCGCAGCATCGCCGCCGGCGAGCTCACCGCCGCGATCACCGGCGTCTGCTTGAGCCGGTCGTGCACCCGCGCCTCGAAGCCTTCGCGCACGGCCAGGTGCGCGCCGGAGAGGGCGGGCGCGTCGCGCAGCCGCGTCGTGAGCCACCCCAGGTCGGCCCAGGCGTTGATCCCGAACAGGTCGTCGACGGTAGCGGCCAGCGGGAGCCGCAGCGTGCGCCGCGCCCCCTCCTGCACCTCCGCCTGCACCGTGTCGCCGGGGCGGACGCCGAGCACCGCGGCCAGCTCGCGGCTCATCAGCAGCCCGGAGGCCGGCACCGGCGCCGCGCGGCCGGTGCGGTCCAGCACCCGGCTCAGCTCCGGCGCCGGCTCCAGGCCGAGGAGCGCCACCCGCCGCACCCGGTGGCCGGCGGAGAGCTTCACCGGCACGGCGCGGAAGGCCTCCACCCGCTCCACCCCGGGGAGATGGGCGAGGTCGTGCCTCACCCCCGGCGCACGCGGCGCGCTGAACGACACCGTCAGCTCCTGCCGCTGCGCGCGGCGGAACTGCAGGTCCATCGAATGGCGGAAGGAGGCGAAGAAGAGCAGCGTCACGTGCAGCAGCGCCACCGACAGGCCGACGCCGAGCACCGCGGCCGTGGTGCGCAGCGGCCGCCGCGTGAGGTTGCGCACCACGATGCGCGCGGAGGGGGAGAGGCTCCCGCGCGGGAGGAGGCGCTCCACCGCGCCGCGGCCGAAGCGCGCCGGGGCCTCGGGGCGCATCGCCTCGGCGGGCGGGAGGAGCGCCGCCCGGCGCACCGCGCCCAGCGCCCCGGCCGCGGCGGCCAGGGTGCTCACCGCCAGCGCCCCCAGCACCAGCGGCCAGGTGGCGCGGAAGCGCAGGTCGGGGAAGCGGAAGACGTCGGCGTAGAGCCCCACCAGCCCCTTCCCCAGCCACATCCCCACCCCGATCCCGATCGCCGCCCCCAGCGTCACCGCGGCCAGGGCGAAGAGCAGGTAGTGGCGCCCCACCTCGCCGCTGGAGTAGCCGAACGCCTTCAATACGGCGATCTGCTCGCGCTCCGTCCCCACCAGGCGCGAGAGCACCACGTTCAGCAGGAAGGCGGCGATGCACAGGATCAGCGCCGGGACGATGGTGCCGGTCGCGCGGTTCTGGCGGATCTCGTCGGAGATCACGCGGTTGGACACCTGGTCCTTGCGCCCGTACGCGCCCAGCCCACCGTAGCGCTCCAGCAGCCGGTCGACCCGGGCGATCACCTCGCGCTCCGACGCGCCGGGGACCAGCGCCAGCGCCACGTCGTTGAAGGCGCCGCGCATGTCGCGGGCGGCCGCCAGCGCGTCGCGCTCCATCCAGAGCACGCCGAAGTGCCGGTTGTCGGTCAGGAAGGCCGCGGGCTGCGCCGCGTAGACGAACTCCGGGGAGAGCGCGACGCCCACGATCCGCAGCCGCTCCCATCGCCCGTTGACCACGGCGGAGAGGCCGGCGCCCACCCCCAGCCGGTTGGCGTCGGCGAACACGGCGGAGACCAGCACCTCGCCGCGGCGCCCCGGGAAGGGCATGCGGCCGGCGGCCAGGCGGACCTGGTTCAGCTCGGCCGCACCGGACGGGGGGATCGACACCAGCCGCCCGGCCGCGGGCTCGTCCAGCCCCGGGACGTCGAGCACCACGGCGGCGGACACGCGGGTCTGCACCGCGGCCACCCCGGGGATGCGGGCGAGGCGCGGCGCCAGCGATTCCGGCGCCCGCTCCAGCGACGCGAACACGTCGGCGAAGCGCGCCTCGCGGTAGAAGCGCCAGCGCGCCGCGTCCAGCGAGTCCAGCCCGCTGCGGAAGCTGACCGTGCCCGCGATCCCGCTGGCGACCACCAGCGCGATCGACAGCACCTGCGCCCGCAGGCGCCAGAGGTCGCGCAGCAGCTTCCGGTTCAGCTCGCGCATGGCGCCTCACCACTCCAGCGCGGAGGGCGAGACGCGCGCGGCGTTCCTCGTCTCCGAGGCGATCCGGCCGCTGGACATGTGCAGCACCCGGTCGCCCATGGCCGCGATCGCCACGTTGTGGGTGATGACGGCCGTGGTCGTCCCCAGCTCGCGGTTCACGCGCTCGATCACCTCCAGCACCAGGCGCCCGGTCTGGAAGTCGAGCGCGCCGGTCGGCTCGTCGCAGAGCAGCACGTCGGGGCGCTTGGCGATGGCGCGGGCGATGGCCACGCGCTGCTGCTCGCCGCCGGAGAGCTGCGTGGGGAAGTGGTCCAGCCGCTCGCCGAGTCCCACCAGGCGCAGCGCGTCCGCGGGGTCCATGGGCGCGTCGGCGATGTCGGTGACCAGTGCCACGTTCTCCACCGCCGTGAGGCTGGGGATCAGGTTGTAGAACTGGAAGACGAAGCCTACGTGCTCGCGCCGGAAGCGGGTGAGCGCGCGGTCGTCGGCCGCCGTCAGGTCGTGCCCGCAGAAGACGACCGTCCCCGCGGTCGGCACGTCGAGCCCGCCCAGGATGTTGAGCAGCGTCGACTTGCCGCTCCCCGAGGCGCCCAGCAGCACCACCAGCTCGCCCGGCCACAGGTCCAGGTCCACCGAGCGCAGCGCCGGCACCTCCACCGCGCCCATCCGGTAGACCTTGCTGAGCCCGCGCGCCACCATCACGGGCTCCGCCGGCGCGCCGGTGTGGCCGGCGCCCTCCGCGGCAGGAGCGCCGGCCAGGTGGAGCCCGGGAAGGACTCCGCGGCGCGGGGCGGATTCGGCCCTCGCGCGGCGAATCACCGTCCCGCCCCCACCGGCTCGCCGACGGCCGGTGCCTCGGCGGGGATCGCGCGGAGGAGGAACGCCTCCACGTCGGCGCGGACCTTCGCCCAGTCGGTGTACTCGTAGTCGCGCGAGGTGTCGGTGTCGCCGCCGGCCCTGCGCGCGATGCGACGCATGAACCAGCGCGTGACGAACCCGTAGCGCGTGTACATCAGCGCGCCGGGGGTGAGCCGCACCATCGAGGGGAACCACCCCGTCTGGTGCAGGAAGGCGTCGGCGCACTTCCGCGCGCCGGGAAGATCGCTTCCCGTGGCGGAGAGGCTCACCGAGAAGAAGATCGTCGGCAGGCGCGACAGCTCGGCGAGGCTTCGGCGGACGAAGCGCACCAGCGACGCCTGGTGCTTCCCGGCGTGCACCGACCCCGCGACCACCGCCGCGTCATAGCCGTGCGGACGTGCCAGCCCCGGGCTGGCCGCGCTGTCCACCACGTCGGCCGCGTGTCCCAGCTCGCGCACGATCTCCGCGATACGCCCCGCGATCTTCCGGGTCTGTCCCTCGTTGGTGGCGTAGACGATCAGCAGCCTGGCCATCGCGTTCCTCCCTGGTCGTGCCGCCGCGTTCTGCCCGCGCTCCCGCGGGAGCGACCGCGGCGGTCGGGTTCAGTCCACCGGCACCCCCGCCTCCTGAAGCGCCGTGGGGTCGGCCAGCACGGCGCACCAGACCGTCGACCTGTCGCGGCCCGCGGCCTTGGATGCGTACATCGCGCGATCCGCGCGCGCGTAAAGCTCGTCCGCCGAGACCCCGGCACCCTCCAGCGCCGCGACGCCCGCCGACGCACTCACCTGGACGCGCCCCCCCGCCGTTTCGACCACCGCGGCGCGCACCGCATCGAGGATGCGGCCGGCGATCGCGGCCGCTTCGTCCTCGTCCGCGCCGGGGAGCAGGACGGCGAACTCCTCGCCGCCCATTCGCGCCACGCTGCCGTTCAGCCGGGCCGCCGTGTCGCCCTCGCGCACCGCCGAGGAGATGGCGCCTGCCACCCTGCGCAGCAGCGCGTCGCCGGCGAGGTGGCCGAAGCGGTCGTTCACCTCCTTGAAGCGGTCGAGGTCCAGCACGACGAGGGCGAGCGGCTCGCCGGAGCGTAGCGCGGCCGCCCGCCCCTCTTCGAGCCGCGCGCGGAAGTAGCGCACGTTCTTGAGTTCGGTAAGCGGATCCGAGACCGAGAGCGCGTCGAGGCGGCGGTTCGCCTCGAGCAGCGCGTCCTCGCGGCGGCCCAGCATCGCCCCGAACACCGCGAATCCGGCGGCGGCGCCGGCCAGGAGGTACGCGTAGAGCCAGGGGTGCGCGGCGAGCTCCGCCCCCGGCGTCTTCCCCGGCTCGATCAGGCACTGCACCAGCGCCCACCCGGGCGCCGCGAAGACGCCGAACGCCAGGCCCTGCAGCGCCCTCAGCCGGGTACGCGACATCGCCGTGGCCCGCGTGGTCGTGGGCACCCTCTCCTCCATTCCCGCAGGCCCGTGGGAGATCGATCGCCTCACTCACACGATGCCGGCCCGGCGCCGCGCGCGCGTCGGGCAACGGCGAGCAGGCGTGTGGGGGAGCCTACGCACCCCCCTCTCCGGATCGGCGCGCCAGTCCACGTCCGCGCCGCAGTCCGGGCGCCGCGGTCGTCGACCGTGTCGTCCTCTCACCGACAGCGTCGCGGCCTCTCCCCGACATTCGCGGGTGCCGCGGCGACGCATTCATACGGCGGGCGAGAAGTTCGACCCCGTTCGCCGCGCGGCCAGGCGGCCGGCGCGGGAAAGGAGGAGGGATGAAAGCGCGCGACCTGATGAGCGCGCCGGCGCTGGTGGCGGTGCCGACCGATCCGCTCAGCCAGACCGCCGCCGTCATGCGCTACCACGACCTCGGCGCGGTGCCGGTGGTCGACGACCGCGACGCCATGCGCCCGGTGGGGATCCTGACCGACCGCGACATCGTGGTGCGCTGCGTGGCGGACGACCACGGCCACTGGTGCACCGTCTGTGACCACATGACCCGCCAGCCGCTCGCCACGGTCGGGCCCGACGCCGACGTGGCCGAGGTGACGGCCCTGATGCGCGAGCGGCGCATCGGCAGGGTGATGGTGGTCGAGGACGGCCGCCTGGTCGGCGTCGTGGCGACGGCCGACGTGGCGCGCGGCGAGAGGGGCCGTGACCCGGTCGGCACGGGGAAGATGCGGTTCCGCATCTCGGAGCCCGCCTACGTGAGCGCGGCCTGAGGCGCGGCGAGTACGGTTCCATCAACCAGGACGGAGGAGACCATGAAAGACCCAGGAGACCTGCAGCGCGACGTGATGGAGGAGGTGGAGTTCGAGCCCGCGGTCGACGCCGCCGGCATCGGCGTGGCGGTGGACGACGGCGTGGTGACCCTCGCGGGGCACGTGCCCACCTACGCCGCGCGGATCTACGCGGAGCGGGCGGCCAAGCGGGTGTCGGGGGTGCGCGGCGTGGCCAACGAGCTGAGGGTGCAGCTCTGGCCGGGGAGCGAGCGCGACGACACCGGGATCGCCCAGGCCGCGGTGAACGCGCTGGAGTGGAGCGTCTCGGTGCCGAAGGACGCCGTCACCGTGACGGTGGACAAGGGGTGGGTGACGCTGGAGGGGAAGGTGCCGTGGAAGTACCAGGCGGACGCCGCCTTCGACGTGGTCTCGCGCCTCACGGGCGTGCGCGGCGTGACGAGCCTGGTGACCCTCACCGGCGCCGTGCGCCCCGAGGCGGTGGAGAAGCGGATCCACTCGGCGTTCCAGCGCTGGGCCAGCCTGGACGCGAACCGCGTGCACGTGGAGACGCTCGGGAACCGCGTGATCCTGCGCGGCCGCGTGCGCTCCTGGAAGGAGCGCGAGGACGCCGAGCGCGCGGCGTGGTCGGTCTTCGGCGTGACCGACGTCGAGAACGACCTGGTGATCGGCCTCGGCGAGCTCGCCACCGTCTGAAGGTGTCGGCGCCCCCCGGGGTCCGTGAAGGGTCCGGGTAGAATGCCCCAGGCCGCGACCCCGTGTCGCGGCCTGGGGCCACTTGCGAGGTGAAAGGGGCTCCCGCGAGCGGACGCGACCGCTTCCGCCGCCGTTCGCATCTGTCACCTCGCCGATCAGCGCGTCGCGCGCGGACCAACCAGCGGCGGCGTGCCGATCGACGACCGCGCGCCCCAGGCAGTGCACCACCAGCGGCCGGCGGGCGGCTGCCGCGGAAATCTCCCGACAGGCGCAGCGGAACGAGGGAAGCCGCGCGCGGCATCTTCCCGACGGACGCCGACACACCGACGCGCTACCGTACGCAAAGAGAATCCTTTCCCCCACGGAGGCCGTCATGCCCTCACCGATCCGCCGCCTGGTCGCGGGAATCGCCACCCTCCGCCCCGACGACCCCGCCCTCGTTTCCGCGCTGCGCCTTTCGGCGCGCCTGGGAGCGGAGCTCCACCTGGTTCACGTGGCGGCCGGCCCGGCGGCGGCGGGCACGCCCGAGCCACGTGCGCCGGGGACGCTGCGTGAAGTGGCGGAGAGCGTAGCACCCGGGACCATGCAGACCGGCCGCGTTCACTGCCGCGTCGTCGCCGGCGTCCCCGAGCGCCGGCTCCTCGAGGTCGCGGCCGGGGCGGACGCCTCCCTGCTGGTGCTCGGCGCCACGCGGCGGACAGCCCTGGCGAGCGCGGTGCTGGGCACCACCGCGGGCCACGTGATCCGCAATTCCCCCGTTCCCGTCCTGGTGGTGCGCGAGCCGCTGCCGGCCCGGCCGCTGCGCGTGCTCCTCACCACCGACCTCTCGCGGCACGCGGCGTTCGCCCACGTCTGGGGAGGCAGCCTGGCGCGCGCGCTCTGTGCGCCGGAAGAGGCCGAGATGCGCTCGCTGTTCGTGACAGCGGCGGTCATGGGCGAGCTCCCGGTCGCGCGCGACCATGCGGACCTCCACGCCGCGCGCGAGCTCCTCGACTTCCTGCGGGCCGAGGTGCCACCCACCTCCAGCGCACCGCGCCTGCGCCGCGGCGACGTGGCGGTGGAGATCGTGCGCGAGGCGCAGGAGTGGGGAGCGGACCTGCTGGTGCTGGGAACGCACGGCCGGCGCGGCGTGCAGCGCATGTTCCTGGGAAGCGTAGCCGAGACGGTGCTGCAGCACGTGCCCTGCGCCGCGCTCGTCGTACCTTCCCTGCGGCCGTACCGGATGGAGGCGCACCGCGCCGGCGCAGGAGCCCGGGGCGCGGCAACGCTTCCTGCCGGCGCCTGACGCGAAGCCGCAGCTTCTACGCATCCACCACTTTCCCCGGCTCGATCCGACCGGGGAGAGTCCTCCCCGCGCACCGGGCCACCGCGCTCACCAGCTGCAGCGGGTCACCGGCTTTCCCGGACACGCCGCCGCAATCCGGCGGACATTCCACGACGGCGCGCCCGCGTATCATGCCATGCGGGATGAGGATTCGCACTCCGCGCATCCCGCCCCGGCCGCCTGCGCGGAGGATCGCCATGCGCTGGATACATCTTTCCCTCACCCTCGCGGCGATCGCCGCCGCCGCCTGTGCCGACAGCGCCGGTCCGGAGCTCCGCCAGCCGGCGAAGCTGGAGATCGTCTACGGGCAGGGGCAGACCGGGACCGTCGGATCGCGGCTCGAAACCCTGGTCTCCGTGCGGGTAGTAGACGCCCGCGGATGGCCGGTGGCCGGGCAGCCCGTGAGCTTCGCGGTGACGGCGGGCGGCGGCTCCGTTTCCCCCGCCACCGACCTCACCAACCGCCACGGAGTGGCGCAGAGCTGGTGGACGATGGGGCCCACGGCCGGTGCCCAGACAGTGGAGGCACGCGTGGCCGCGGGCGCCACCATGCTGAGCACCACGTTCACCGCGCGGGGCACCCCCGGCGCGGCCGTGCGGCTGGCCCGCTACCCGGTGCCGGACGACAGCGGCTTCGTCTCCGGGATCGGGGGGGTGCTGGAAGGCTCTCCGGCCGTGCAGGTGCTCGACGCGTTCGGCAATCCGGTCCCGGGGGTGGAGGTGGCCTGGAGGGCCCCCGACGGCAGCGGAACGGTGGCCTCGCCCACGACCACCGATTCGCTGGGCGTGGCTCGCACCACGTGGCGGCTCGGCTCCGAGACCGACCAGCTCGCCTACGCGTCGGTGGAGGGACTCGGGGAGCTGCGGTTCGTGGCACAGGCCGCCACGTCGCTCGCTAACTGGAAGTGCAAAGACGACTGCTGGTGGCCGGAGGCGGGGAGCCGGGTGCGCATTGGCATCGTGGTGGTGTTCGCCTCGAGTCCCGGGCCTGCCGCCGGGGTGACCTTCGACGTGGCGCCGGGCGGCGGCAGCGTGACCCCAGCCGTGGCGACATCCGAGAAGGACTCGTCCGGGGCCAACATCGCGTGGGTGGAATGGACGCTGGGAGACGCTCCCGGCCCGCAGAAGCTCACGGCCAGGCTGGGGGGGCTGCAGATGGAATTCGTGGTCAACGCGCTTCCCAGGCTCGTACCCGTGGCCGAAGTGCCGGGCACGGTGCTCGACGCCACGTCCGACCGAGTGCTCTGGGTGGATACCGCGAGCGGGGGACGGGTGGTGAAGGTGCGCACCATCGCGACGGGCGCCGACGTGACGGTGTTGAGCGGCAGCTCCCTCGTGGGAGCGCTCTTCGACGGCGGGGCGCTGGTCTGGGACCCGGCGGTCCGGTTGATCTACGAGTACCGCAACGGCGCGGCGGCGAGCCTCGGATCGTACACCGCTGCATCACCCCTGTCGGTGGAGGGGAACTGGGCTGCGTGGGGCGTCGAGGCGCCCCCGCGCTCGCCGGATGACTTCATCATCCGCCGCGACCTGGCCGGCGGAACGACCCTGGTCCTCCCTGATCCCAACGCCCCTCAAGGCGTGGACGCCCACGTGATGGGACACAGACCAGATGTCGGCCCCCACGGGGAGGTCGTGTTCATCCAGGGCTCCCAGGCGAGGCTGTACCGCAACGGGTCGTTCGGGGGCCTCATCTCCACCTACGTGAGAGACGCGCAGACGGACGGGGTAAACGTGGCCTATACCAGGATCGTACCCAGCGTGTCTCCTCTTCACCAGGTTCCGCCCACTGCCTGGCTCTGTCTATCCAGTGCGCTGGGCGTCACCTGCCCCCTCAACGGGATGCCTATTACGGGTGATTTCAGCGCGTTCCATTACGAGCTCGCGGGAGGGTGGTTCGTCTACGACGGCTTGGGACGGACGTTTCGCCGCTCACCGGCCGGTGTCCAGGACTATCCGGACTTCTGCGGCATAGATGCGCTCGCGCCCGACGGAACGCTGGTTTGCAGCGATGACAGCTATCGCCTGGTTCGTCCGGACGGCACCGCCTACGGCGCCGGCCGGAGGAACGGCGGCCGCGTGGTCTGGCGCGGCGACCGCTTCCTGGTCATCCGCGGCGGCAGCGTGTACACGTTCGGCCCCCCGCCGGCCGCGCAGCTCCGCTGAGCCATCCCGGCGGCGGGATCACGCCGGGAATGCAGAGGGCCGGGAGATCGCCGCGATCCCCCGGCTCCTCTCCACCCCCACATCGATCCCCGCGGTCTTCTTCAGAACGCGTAGCCGACGCTCACGTCCACGCGGGGGACAATGGGTGCCGGCCGAGCGCGAAGGCGCCGAGCGGGCCGCGTGGTCCCTCTTCGAACCGGGCGCTCCGCCCGGTCCGCGCCGAAACCCTGGCGCGGAGGTGCAGCATGCGATCGGCGCGTTTCCCTCTGTCTCCCTCTCTTTTCGCCGCAGCCGCAGCCGCCGCGCTCGCGCAGTAGATAGACTTTGCGCGGAGGAATTCCGTAAAAGCCTCAGGGCACCACGACCGCCGCCCCGCGCACCGTCCCGCCGCGGATCGCGTGGAGCGCCTCGTTCGCCTCCTCCAGCGCGAACGTGGTGACCTCCATGTGGACGGGGACGCGCGGGGCCAGCGCCAGGAACTCCTCCGCGTCGCGGCGGGTGAGGTTGGCCACGGAGCGCACCACCCGCTCGCCCCAGAGGATCCGGTATGGGAACGCGGGGATGTCGCTCATGTGAATCCCCCCGCAGACCACCGTACCGCCCTTCGCCACCGCGCCCAGCGCGAGCGGCACCAGCTCGCCCGTGGGCGCGAAGATGACCGTCGCGTCCATCTCCTCCGGCGGCGCCTCGTCCGTCCCGCCCGCCCAGGCGGCCCCCATCTCCCGCGCGAAGCGCTGCCCGTCATCGTCCCCGGGACGGGTGAACGCGAACACGCGCCGCCCCTGGTGCACGGCCACCTGGGCCAGGATGTGCGCCGCGGCCCCGAAGCCGTAGATCCCCAGCCGCTCCCCCTCCCCCGCCAGGCGCAGCGCGCGGTAGCCGATCAGCCCCGCGCAGAGCAGCGGCGCCGCCTGCAGGTCCGGGTACCCCGCCGGGATGCGGAAGCAGAAGCGCGCGTCGGCCACGGCGTACTCGGCGAGCCCGCCGTCCAGATGGTAGCCGGTGAAGCGCGCCCGGTCGCAGAGGTTTTCGCGCCCGCCGAGGCAGTAGCGGCACTCCCCGCAGGTCCACCCCAGCCACGGGACGCCCACCCGGTCCCCCGGCGCGAACGCGTCCACGCCGCTGCCGAGCGCGTCCACCTCCCCGACGATCTGGTGCCCGGGGACGAGCGGCAGCTTCGGCTCCGCGAGCTCCCCATCCACGATGTGCAGGTCCGTGCGGCACGCGCCGCAGGCTCGCACCCGCAGCCGGAGCTGCCCCGGCCCGGGCGCGGGAACGGGGACGTCGGCCAGGCGCAGCCGAGTGCCGACACCGTCGAAGATCATGGCGCGCATCCGGGCCGTCCTTGATCCCTTATACCATTTCCGTTGATTGACTGTGCATTCGTTCAGCAGGTCAAACTGCAATCTCTCACAGAGGTCACAGAGGTCACGGAGGAACAGCAGTGCTTTTCTCTGTGACCTCCGTGACCTCTGTGAGAGCCATTTCTGTTTCAGCGATCGAAGAATGCACAATCGAATGGGAAAGGTGGTAT
>JBJMPM010000046.1:0-2771 GCA_045803205.1 Longimicrobiaceae bacterium | reverse complement strand
AGCGTCTCGAACAGCCAGATGTCGAAGGCGAAGGAGGCGAGCGAGGGCACGCGGTCGCCGGCGCCGAGCCCGAACGCGTCGCGCGCAGCGGCCAGCGTGGCGCCGAGGCTCCGGTGCGGCACGCGCACGCCCTTGGGACGGCCGGTGGAGCCCGAGGTGTAGATCACGTACGCCAGGTGCTCCGGCGTGAGCCCGCCGCGCCCCGGGTCCGTCGCGGGGAGCGAAGCCCACGCCGGTGCCGCGGCGTCCAGCTCGAGCACGGGGAGGGCGGCGCCGGCGAACAGGGGGCGCAGCGCGGGCTCGGTGAGGAGCGCCGCGGGCGCGCCGTCCTCCAGCATGTAGCGCAGCCGCTCTCCGGGATACGCGGGGTCGAGCGGGAGGTACGCCCCGCCCGCCTTGAGCACCCCCAGCACCCCCACCACCATCCCGGGGCCCCGCTCCACGCAGATCCCCACCCGCGCCTCCGGTCCCACGCCCAGCGCGCGGAGGTGGTGCGCCAGCCGGTTCGCCCGCGCGTTCAGCTCCGCGTAGCTCAGCGTCTCGTCTTCGAACACGAGCGCGGCCGCGCCGGGCGTGCGCGCCGCCTGCGCCGCGAACAGCTCGTGGAGGCACGCGTCGTCGTCGCGGGGGCGAAGCGCCCGATCAGCAAGCGCGGGCTCGCGGATGGCTCCTGCGCTCGGGATGGCTTCCTGTCCTTCGATCGTGCGCGTCGACATGCGGAGGGGAAGAGCGAGACGGTGACGCGAAAGCGGGCAGGCTTCCGCGGGATCGAGAGCCGGACAGGACTTCGTCGGATCTGGTCGTCGCCGTTGTTCCCCTTCACGCTCCTCGGAAAGGAGGAACAGGTTCGATCAGCGCGACCGAATCAGCGTCCAGTATGCGCCGTCGTGCATGCCACACATCGCGCATGCTCTGCGTAGACACGACGTTGGGGTCCGGGAGACTCACGGAATCTACCATCAAATGCTGCCTCCGGGAATACGTGCCCCCGCGTCGCGGCCGAGGGCAGCACGCCCGCCGAATGGCGGAGCGGACAGGGCCGGCCGAGCCGGGCGGACGTTCTCAATCCGGCTCCTCCGCGCCGGGCTGGCGAACGAGCTGCGCGAGCCGTGCAAGGGTTTCGGGGTCGAACCGGGCGAGCCGCAGCTCCAGGATCCGTTCGGCGAGCGCCGCGAGCACGGGCTTCTCGAACACGGCGGCCAGCGGGAGCTCGACCTCCATCACCTGCCGCACCCGCGAGACGACCTGCAACGCCAGCAGGGAGTGGCCGCCCAGCTGGAAGAAGTGGTCCCACCGGCCCACCCGCTCCACTCTCAGCAGCTCCGTCCACATTCCCGCGAGGGCCACCTCGATCTTCCCCACCGGCGCCTCGTACTCCCGGGACGCATACGCGTCTCCCTCCGGGGCCGGCAGCGCCTTGCGGTCCAGCTTCCCGTTCGGCGTGAGCGGCAGCGCCTCCAGCCGCACGTACGCCGCCGGCACCATGTACTCCGGGAGCGCGGTGGAGAGGTGCGCGCGCAACGACTCCGCGTCCGCGTCGCCGACCACGTACGCCACCAGCCGCACGTCCCCCGGCGCGTCCTCGCGCGCCATCACCACCGCCTCGCGCACCCCCGGGTGCTCCGCCAGCCGCGCCTCGATCTCACCCAGCTCGACGCGGAAGCCGCGGACCTTCACCTGGAAGTCGGTGCGGCCCAGGAACTCGAGCGTTCCGTCCGGCCGCCACCGCGCCCGGTCGCCCGTCCGGTAGAGCCGCGCCCCCGGCTCGCCGCCGAACGCGTCGGCCACGAAGCGCTCCGCCGTCTGCTCCGGGCGCCCCAGGTAGCCGCGCACCACCCCGCGCCCCCGATGTAGAGCTCGCCCGCCACCCCCACCGGCACCGGCTCGCCCCCCTCGCCCAGGACGTAGACGCGCGTGTTCGCCACCGGCCGTCCGATCGCCACCTGCCCGATGGCGCCAGCGCCGGCGAAATCGCCGCGGACCGCCTCGGCGGTGGACCAGATGGTGGTCTCCGTGGGCCCGTACACGTTCCAGAGCGCCCCGACCCGGCTCCGCAGCGCCGACGCCAGCTCCGCCGGGAGCGCTTCGCCGCCGCAGAGCGCCCGCGTCTCCGGCGCGCCCTCCCACTCCGCGCCCACCAGTATCCGCCAGGTGGCGGGCGTGGCCTGCATCACCGTGGGCGCGTACGCCCGAATCGCCTCCGCCAGCGCCGCCGGGTCGCCGGCCCGCTCCCGCGGCAGCACGATCGTCCGCGCGCCGTGGAGGAGGGGGAGGAAGATCTCCAGCACCGAGATGTCGAAGGCGTACGTGGTCACCGCCAGCAGGCGATCCGCGGGCTCCATCCCAACGGTCTCACGCATCGAGCCGAGGAGGTTGACCACGCCGCGGTGCGGGACGGCGACGCCCTTGGGGCGGCCGGTGCTTCCGGAGGTATAGATCACGTACGCCAGGTGCCCGGGGGTGAGCCCCGCGCGCCCCGGATCGGTCTCCGGGCACCGCGCCCACTCCACGCCCTCCAGGTCGATCACCGGCGCCTCGATGCCCGCGAACAGGGCCTCCACCCCGTCCAGCGAGCGCTGCGTGAGCACGGCCGCGGGCGCGCTGTCGTGGAGGACGTAGCGCAGCCGCTCCGCCGGATACGACGGGTCCAGCGGCACGTAGGCGCCGCCGGCCTTCAGGACGCCAAGGAGGCCGACCACCATCTCCAGGCCGCGCCCGGCGCAGACGGCCACCCGCGCGTCGGGGCCCACGCCCCGCTCCCGCAGGTGGTG
>JBJMPM010000045.1:0-2509 GCA_045803205.1 Longimicrobiaceae bacterium | reverse complement strand
GGGCAGCCGGGCGCGGTGTACACGGCGGTGCCGCGCGCGCGGCAGGAGCGCGCGCTGGCCTTCCTGGCGGCGAACGCCGTCCGCACGCCGGAGTGGCTGGCCCCGGCCGGCATCACCTCGCGCACCGGGTCCACGCCGGTGGCGAACGCGCAGGCGGCCGTGCTGGCCACGCTGCTGGAGGTGCGCCGGCTGGACCGCCTGGCGATGGGGGAGCGGATGAGCCCGGACGCGTATCCCCTGCCGCAGTACCTGGTGGACCTGCGCCGCGCGGTGTGGTCCGGCCGCGCCCCCGACGCCAACCTGCGCGCCCTGCAGCGCGTGTACCTGGACCGGCTGGAGGCGCTGGTGTCGCCCCCCGCCCCGCCGGCGGGCGGCCCGGGCGCGGGGGGCGGCGGGGGAGGCGAGCCGCCGCCGTCGCCGCTGCTGGCGCAGCTGAACGTGGAGCGGAGCGACCTGCCGGCGCTGGCGCGGAGCGAGCTGCGCGCCATCCGCGCGGACGCGCTGGCCTCCGCCGCCGCCACCAGCGGCGTGCAGCGCGCCCACTGGGCCGACGTGGCGGCGCGCGTGGACGCCATCCTCGACCCCGCCGCCCGCGGGCGCACCGCGGCGCGGTGAACGGCATCTCATAGGGCTATAGGGGGAAACGTCAAGAGAGGGTTCACGCCGGTTGGGGGATAAAGGTACGAGTGCGTCCTTGGGGTGGCCGTTGTCGGCTGCCCCAAACCGTTCTCCAGAGACGCTCCTGCCACAGTCGCGGGGATGCTCCTCAACCCATGATCGTAGCCGATGCGGGTTGTTCCCAGAGGGCTCAGTCGGGTTCGAGAGGAGCGGATGCCCATTATGAGTATGCGGGTTCTACCCACTTCAGAGTCGGGCTCTCCAGACACCCCCGTTTTGCCGGATTCCTCCTCGGTTACTTGGGCGATTCCCAGAGCTTGTTCTGGGTGACCAGCACGTGGGCGGTTCTCAGGTAGCTGTTTGCCAGCGCCGTGTACGCTTGCTGCAGCTTGAGCGCAGGCCGGGTGGTGCGGTCGAGCAGGTGCTGGAATCGCGCGCGGTACACCGGGTTCTCGTTGCGCACCAGCGCGCGTGCCTGCTGGTACGCGGCCGCACGCAGACGGCTGCGGCCGCGGTGGCTGATCCTGCTCTGCCCGCGCCAGTCGCCCGACTCGTGGAAGTTGACGTCGCTGCCGGCCAGCTTCACGACTGCGCGGGGGCTGTCGTACAGGTTGAAGTCGCCCACCAGCCCGAGGGTGATCGCGTGGTACAGCGGATTGCTTCCCGGGATGCTGTTCAGCCACACCGCCTCGGGCATCGGGGCGTAGAGCTCGAGGATCCGTTCACGCAGCTGTTGTTTCTGCGTGCTGAGCAGGCGGTGGCGCTCGGCAGCTTGGGCGATGCGCACCGGCATGCCTTCGCCCGCGCGGCGGTGCGGGTCGTGGTGCGCCGCCCGGATGAGCTTCTGCAGCACCGCGACACGGGTGCGCAGGGTCCGTCGCTCGTCGGCGTGGCCGCGGACACGTGCGTGCCACTCGGCCGGCGTGAGCGCTGTCAGCTCGGAGAAGGGCAGCAGGGCCCGGCTGACGGCGAGCGCGGTGATCCCGTCTGCATCGCTGAAGAGCTCGAAGAACTCGGGGAGCAGGCGGGTCAGGAAGTTCGTCATGCGCGTCCTCTCGGCGGCGGTGTGTTTGCGCACCAGCAAGTACTCGCGCGCCAGCGCGTTGAGCTGGGCGCGTTCCGCGGTGTCGCAGAGCCGCGTCTCAGTGAACTTGCCGTCAGAGACCAGCCCGAAGATCAGGTCTGCGTCGCGGGGGTCGTGCTTCTCCATGTTATAGTGCGTCGCCTCGCGTTCGCGCCTGACCGCCAGCGTGTGCACCAGCACGTAGTCCAGCCCCGCGCGCTCGAATCCTTCGGCCGCCAGCTCCCAGTAGCAGCCCGCGGGCTCGAGCCCCACCACCACCCGCTCCAGCCCGTGACGCTCGCACAGGCGCCGGGCGACGTCGACGATCGCCGCGCCCAGGTGCTGCGGCGCCACGTCGATCCGCTGCCGCCCGATGATCTCCCGGCCAAAGCCGAACGTGAGCGCCTGGCGCTCGCGCGCCACGTCGAGCCCGATCACGAGCGTCTTCCCCTCGATCCGCTCCATCCTGCGCCGGCGTTTGGCCAGCTCGCGCCGGGATCCGCGCGTCTCGACCGGCATCTGGAGCACGGGAGCAAAACCTTCCGTAGCTTGGGGGGTCTCGTTAATCTTCAGCATGGGCGGTTGACCTCGTTCAGTTGGGGGGAATGCACTTGGGTAGAACCCGCATCCCCAACTTGAGGCAGCCGCCCTTCTTTTGTCTTTCCCCCCTATACGACACAGAGACGCGGAGACACGGAGAGACTCGGCGGCTCTCTCCGCGTCTCCGCGTTCTCTGCGTGAGACCTGCTTTTGGGGTTGACAGAAGCCGAAAAAAGGGCGAAATTTCCCGTCTTGCCCGGTTTTCGGGGCAACGACCGACCGTACCGA
>JBJMPM010000413.1:0-2828 GCA_045803205.1 Longimicrobiaceae bacterium | reverse complement strand
GATCCCCCGCACCTCCGCCTCCAGCGCCGCCAGGTCGCTCGGCTGCGGGCGCGGTCCCGGCGCCGCGTGCGGAGCGCAGGCGGAGGCGAGCAGGAGCAGGGTGGGGACGATGGGGCGGAGCCGCGGCATCGACGGGTGGGGTCGGGGGATGGGGATTGGATGCGGGATGAAAGTAGCGGGTGGGGAGGGCGATTGAAATCGCTGCATCGCTGCAACAACTGCCCGAAGTCCGCCTTCGCGGACTCCCAGCCGCGGCATCGTGGAAATCGACTGACCCCTCCTCAGCCGAGGCAGGTGGATCTCAGCTGACAGGGGCCGGTCGCGCGCCTCTGCATTCCGGCAACGAGTCCGCGCAGGCGGCGCGAAGGCGGGTCGTTGTTGCCGCGGATTCATCCGCCCGTTCCCGGTCTCCGCAAGAAAGCCCATCAGTCACGTTCTGCTTGACCCATGACCGAAGCGGACGCTTATTGCCGGTATCATGGTAACCATGCAGGTGTGCCCGCGGGAGGTAGCGGCGAGCGCATTCGAGGGAGTTGGGGGAGGTTGCTTTCATTCACCCGGACCATGGGGACGCGGATGAGCGCGATCGGATTCGGACAGCGGGTCACGGGTGGCGGGACAAACCCCGACCGCATTCGCGTCACGAAGGTGGGGACGGAGGGAGATGGAACCCTGGCCGACGCGATCGTGAAGACGAACCATAAGAGCGAGGACGACCGCGACGCCGAGCTGGAGATCCTGATCGACCTGGACGACAAAGATGATGAGGGCAAAGAGAGGAAGATCATCGCCCCCCACGCAAAGGACCTGAACATCACCGCCCGCAACCTTACCATCCGGGCGGTAGGGGGCGCCGTGATCGACCGCAACCACTTCGTGTTCGACTGCAAGAAGGCCGACAACGTCATCCTGCGCAACCTGCGCTTCGCGAGCGACGGAGAGAAGGTCCAGACCAGCGAAACCAACGACACCATCCACTTCGACGCGACGAAGGGGCGCGGCCCGAAGGGGTTCTGGATCGATCACTGCGAGTTCCAGGCGTACTTCGACCTGAACATCACCAGCAACACGACCGACCTGGAAGGCGAGCCGCCCCTCCTGATCACCATCTCGCGCTGCCGTTTCTTCGATCTCCACCCCAGTGGCTCAGAGCACTTCAACCACGGTGCCATCGACTTCGCCGACACCAGGAAGGAATTCGGTCGCAGCCAGGAGAAGAACACTTACGCCACGGTGTGCAACAACGTATTCGACCACGTGCGCCGGCGCTCGCCGCGCACCACGGGGCTCTCCGTGGCGCATGCCTTCAACAACCTCCTGCTCGACTTTGGGAGCGATAATCCTGACGATGTCCAGCAGAACGGCATGGAGGTGGGCAACAACGGGATCATGGTGGCCGTGGCCAACTACTTCCGGGCGAACGTGCTCAGGCAGTCCATCTCGCTCGCCGCGGGCAATCCCGAGCCCCTGCTGACCGTGCCCGACACGGGCCCGAAGCAGAACAAGTACGCCAACGGCGCCATGAAGGCGCATTCACACGGTCGCCACATCGCGATTGGCAACCTGTACCGGAGGGCGCTCGGGAGAGATGTCGACATTCCAGTCCCCGCGAACATGAGCGAGCAGTTGCGCACGTCCATCGAGCGGAACGCTGGGCCGACGGAGTAGGGTGCCGTAAAGGGCGAGAGACGCGGAGGGCCCAAGGGACGGCGTAGCCCCTATGGCCGAAGCATCACCGTGCCGTAGAGCCGTACCCGGTGCCGGTCCGGCGCGTCCAGCGGATAGCCGGCGCCGGCGACGAAGCGGACTCCGGGGATGCCGAGCAGGTTGAGGGCCGGGTTCTCGAACGCCGCTTCGACGCCGGCCACGCGGTACCAGTCGCCGTGCCCGCCGCTCCCCGCCGCGCCGGCGAGGTACGGGGTGAGCCCCGAGAGCTGCGTGCTCAGGCGGTACGCCAGCACCTGCCGCCCGCGCACCACGCCGAAGCGCGCCGCGGGGAGCGGGAGCCGCTGCGGGAGGATCGCGTCGTCGAAGAGCGGCTGCGGCGCGCCGCCGGCCGTGAAGCGCTCCCACCGCGGCGCATCCGCCGACACGGCTCCGTACGTCACCTCGCCGCGCGCGTTCAACCTCAGGAATCGTATCCCCACACCCATCGTCCCGACGCCGCGCGTCCATCCCGCGCTCTCGGTCCGCCCGATGGAGCCGTTCAGCCGCAGCGTGGTGGAGATGGTGTTCCCGCCGCGGTTCTTCGTCAGCGTTCCCGTGGCCTCGGCGAAGGCGAGGGTGCGCGACGTCGCGCCGGCGTCGCCGAGCTTCAGCGCCCCGGCGGAGGCACCGGCCCGCAGGCGGTGGCGGAGCGCGGACCCTGTCCAGGGCTGGGAGATGGAGAGCGCGGCCCCCGTGTACCGCGCGTCGAGCGAGTCCGCGGGGAGGACGACCCCCCCACCATCCGCCGAGGGGCGGTGCTGCAGGTGGAAGGCGTCGAGGGCGACCACCGGGAGCCAGCGGCGGTAGACGAGCCCCAGCGATGCGCCGCGCGGCATCTCCGGCTGTCCCGCGATCACCCGCAGCATCGCCGTCAGCCGGCCGACGGGGTCGCCGTTGGTGAGCACCAGTCCCGCCGAGGCGCCGTTCGCGTCCGCCGTGCCGAGCGGGAGGAGGTTGGTGCGGCGCGGACCCAGCCCGTAGGCGCGCGAGGGCGGGAGCGGGCCGCGGCGCAGCGTGTCCGGCGTCACCACGGCCACCGGCGGCGCGGCGGGCGCGAGCGCGGTGTCGAGCGCCACCACCGGCCCGCGCGCCGCGCTGTCGAGGCGGATGCGCATCACGTC
>JBJMPM010000376.1:0-14479 GCA_045803205.1 Longimicrobiaceae bacterium | reverse complement strand
ACCGGCACCTGCGTGCGGTCGCTCTCGATCACCCCGTCGCGCAGCATCACCACGCGCTCGGCGTGCGCGGCGATGTCGGGCTCGTGGGTGACCATGATGATGGTCTGCCCCTCGTCGTGCAGCCGCGCGAAGAGCCCCATGATCTCCTCGCTGGTCTTCGAGTCCAGGTTCCCCGTGGGCTCGTCGGCCAGGATGATGGAGGGGCGGGTGACCAGCGCGCGCGCGATGGCCACGCGCTGCCGCTGCCCGCCGGAGAGCTGGTTGGGGCGGTGGTCCAGCCGGTCGCCCAGGTCCACCGCCTTCAGCGCGGCCACGGCGCGCTCGCGGCGCTCCTTCTTCCTCAGCCCGCCGTAGACCAGCGGCAGCTCCACGTTCTCCAGCGCGGTGCTGCGGGGGAGGAGGTTGAAGGTCTGGAAGACGAAGCCGATCTCGCGGTTGCGCACCCGCGCCAGCGCGTCGTCGTCCATCCCCGCCACGGCGTGCCCGTTCAGCACGTACTCGCCCGCGGTGGGCGAGTCCAGGCACCCGATCAGGTTCATGAAGGTCGACTTGCCGGAGCCCGAGGGGCCCATGATCGCCACGTACTCGTTGCCGCGGATCACCAGGTCCACCCCGCGCAGCGCCCGCACCGTCTCCGCGCCCACCTCGAAGTGCTTCTCCAGCCCGCGCACCTGGATCACGGGCGTCTCGGCGGGGGCGCTCATCGCCCGCTCCGCGCGCCCCGGCCGCCGGCGGCCGCGGGCGGCGGCGCGGCGTGGATCGGCGCGTCGGCCTCGAGCTCGCGGATCGCGTCGAAGGGGCCCGCGACCACCTCGTCGCCCTCCTTCACCCCGGTCGTCACCTCGAAGTAGCGCTCCCCGGCCACGCCCACCGTGACCGGCACCCACGCGGCCTTCCCCGCGCGGAGCACGAACACCCCCTCCACCTCGTCGGCCCGGCCCCGCTCCTCGTTCTGCGCGGGGGCGTCGGGCTGCGCCGCGTCCTGCTGCTCGCCCTTGAACTTCTTCCCCTGCCGGTCGCGCACGGTGACGGCCAGGATGGGGACCGAGAGCACCTTCACCCGCTGGTCGGTGATGATCTCGGCGGTGGCCGAGAGGTCGGGGCGCAGCTCCGCGGGGGGGTGGTCCAGGGTGACCACCACCTCGAAGTCCACCGCCTGCTCGCCGCCCGAGCCGGTGGACGAGGCCAGCCCCGACGCCTGCGCCGCGCTGTTGCCGATGCGCGTGACCCTGCCGGTGAAGGTCTGCCCGGGGAAGGCGTCGATGCGCAGCACCGCGCTGTCGCCCACGGCGATGCGCGGCACCTCGGTCTCGTCGACCTTCACCTTGGCCTCCATCACCGAGAGGTCGGCCACGGTGAGCAGGAGCGAGCCGGGGTTGTTCATGGTGCCGATGATGGCCGTCTCGCCCTCGTGGATGTTGAGCCGCGTCACCCGCCCGCTCATGGGCGCCACGATGGTGGTCTTGCGCAGGTTGTCGCGCGCCTGCGAGAGGGTGGCCTGCGCCTGCTGCACCCCGAAGCGCGCCCCCTGCACCCCGGCCTGGGCCACCTGCGCCTGGGTGCGCGCGTTGTCGACCTCCTGCGCGGCCACCAGGTCGCGCCCCTGCGCGAGCTGCTCTACGCGGCGGCGGTCGCCCTCGGCCTTCAGCAGCTGGGCGCGCGCCTCGGCCTCGCGGGCGCGGGCCTGCGCCACCGCGGCCTCGGCCTGGCGCACCGCGGCCTCGTACTGGCTGGGGTCGATGCGCAGCAGCAGGTCGCCGCGGTTCACCCACTGCCCCTCCTCGACGGCGAGCTGGATCACGCGCCCGGCGATGTCGGCCGAGATGTCGACCTTGCGCTTGGGCTCCACCTTGCCGCTGGCGGTCACCATGGCCACCAGGTCGCGGCGCGCCACCTTCTCGGTGCGCACCTCGCGGCCGGCGGCCGAGCCCTTGTTCGCCACCGCCAGCCCGGCCAGGGCGCCGACCACCACCAGCACCCCCACGGCGATCAGCAGCTTCTTCATCTTGCTCACCGTCCCTCGGGTCAGGATACGCCGTCAGCGCAGCGGGCGGCCCACCAGGGCCTCCAGCGCCGCGAGCGACTTGTGGTAGTTGTAGATCGCGTCGATGCGCCCCTGCTCGGCCAGCGCCAGCGAGGTCTGCGCGTCGGTCACCTCCACCGAGCTCGCCACCCCGAAGCGGAAGCGCTCCTGCGCCAGCCGCAGCTCCTCGGTGGCGCGCGCCACCACCTGCTCCTGGAGCTGCGCCACCCCGTACGCCGTCTGCAGGTTGAGCAGCGCGCTCCCCAGGTCGGTGCGCAGCTTGAGCTCCTGCGAGCGCACCGCCAGCTCCGCGTTGTCGCGCTGCACCCGGGCGTCCTCGACCTGCCGCTCGCGCGACCAGCCGTTGAAGAGCGGGAGCGAGAGCGAGAGCGAGGCCTGCATCGGCTGGCCCTTGAAGCCGAAGGGGAAGCTGGGGTTGGATTCGCGCACCCCCTGCCGGAGCGCCGAGACCACCTCGGGGTTGCTGGTGTCGAACTTCGCGCAGTTCTCCGGCGCCTGGCCGATCAGCGCCCCCACCTGGTTGTCGTACTGGCAGTTCTTGAAGGACGTGCTCGCGTTGGAGATGGCGGTCTGGTAGAGCGGGTCCAGGTTCCCGACCGCGGACACGTAGCCGCCGTACCCCATGCTGAGCGCCACCGCGGGGAGGTACTGCGAGCGCGCGGCACGCACCCCGGTGCGGGCGGCCTCGGCGCTGGCGCGGGCGGAGAGGAGGTTGGGGTTGCCGGCCAGCGCCATCGCCACCAGCGAGTCGACGGTCCAGGGCGGGGCGAAGAGCGCGAAGGTCGAGGAGAGCCGGGTGTTGGGATCGAGCGGGGTGCCCATCGCCTGGCCCAGCACGAGCAGCTCGGTCTGGTAGGTGTTGCGCCGCTGCAGCACGTTCACCTCGGCCTGGCCGCGCTCCACCTCGGCGCGGCGCAGGTCCAGCGGGGTGCCGGCGCCCACCTCCAGGCGGGCGCGCGCCAGCCGCTCGTGCTCGCGGGTGCGCACCAGCTCGCGCTCGGCCTGCTGCGCCTGCTCCAGCGCCTGCAGCGAGGCCAGGTACTGCTGCCGCACCTGGCTCACCACGTTCGCCTCGTAGCCCACGATGCGCTGCTCGGTGGCGCGCCGCTGCGCCCGGGCCAGCGTGGGCTGCATCAGCTTGGCGCCGCTCATCGAGTAGTTGAAGTCGAGCCCGTAGAAGGACGAGTAGACCGCCGGCGAGCTGCTGGCGAGCTGGTACGAGCCGGAGCGCCGCTCGCCGGGCGCGGTGTAGCCCACCCCGGTCGACACGCTGGCCGAGGGGAGGAAGGAGAGCCGCGCCTCGCGCACCGCCGCGCGCGCCGTGCGCGAGTCGTTGCGCTGCGTGAGCAGGTCGGGGTTGCGGGTGCGGGCCGAGTCCAGCGCCTGCTCCAGGGTGAGCGGGGGGCCGGAGGGCTGCGGCGCGGCCGGGGTCTGCTGGGCGGCGGCGGGGATGGCCGCCGCCAGGAGGAGCACGGCGGCGGCGCGCCGGGGGTGGATCGGGTTCATGGGTCAGGACTTTCGGTTGCTGCTCTGGAGAGGATCGCCGCGGCGGATTACGCAGCCGCGGCGGTTTGGTTTCAGCCGGCGCGCCCCATGGCGAAGTGCGTCACCAGCGAGAAGACGAGCGCCAGCGCGAGCTGCAGGGAGAGGAGGAGGGCCGCCACG
This sequence comes from Longimicrobiaceae bacterium, assembly GCA_045803205.1. Lineage (GTDB taxonomy): Bacteria > Gemmatimonadota > Gemmatimonadetes > Longimicrobiales > Longimicrobiaceae > Longimicrobium. The sequence goes on along the minus strand of JBJMPM010000376.1, from coordinate 10,770 downwards.
CCCATCCACCCCTTGCGGCGGTTGATCACGGCCCCGCCCAGGGCCAGCAGGCACGCCGTCCACACGCTCCAGGGGGTGACGGCGTGCAGCACGGCCGCCGGCACTCCCTTCGGGTCGAGCCCGGGGACGAGGAGGGCTGCGTCCAGGGTGAGGTCCAGACGGCCGGTGGCGTACTGCAGCGCGCCCACCACCAGGTACCCCACCGCGCCCACCAGGAAGGCGTGGCTCGCCACCGCGGCATAGGGGCGCACGTCGTTGCGCCCGCCCAGCAGCAGCGAGTACACCGCCAGCAGGATCAGCCCCACCATCCAGACGCGCAGGAACATCCAGCCGATGGCGAAGACGGTGCCGACTCCCGTCTGGATCATGAGCTGGCCGGCCATCTGGTCGCGCGTGGGGAGCTGCTTCGCCCCCATCTCCTGCATCTTCTGCAGCGCGAAGTCGATCACCTGGTCGTCGGTGATGAAGAGCGGCCGCAGTGCGGTGAGGAGCACCAGCAGCGCCGCGCAGACCAGCACGGGGCCGATCCAGGGCGCGGGGCCCTCGCGGAGCTGGGCGAACACCTTGGCCGGCTCGAAGAAGGTGTCGACGATGCGCGAGGGGAGCGGCGCCGGGCGCGCGGGGGCCGGCGGCGCGGCCGGGGGGGCCGCCGTCTCGGTCACGGGGAGGGTCATGGGCGCGAACTTGGGGTCAGAAGGTCGCGAAGGGCGCGGACCTGCCTCCGGGGGGACGGACGGCGAAATCTAATGGCGCGCGGGGCCGGTGTAAACGCGTGCGCGTAACGGGTTAACCGCGTCCGGCGCGAAAACGCGGAGGCGCGGAGGAGGGCCGTCGCCTCCTCCGCGCCGTCGCGCGCGGTTCACGCCGCTTTCGGTGGCGCCTCTAGCGCGGGAGCTCGGTGCGCACGGCCAGGTAGCGGCGGGCGGGGATCTCCACCCGGATCACGCGGTTCAGGTCGTCGACCCAGACGTCGGCCTCGGCGCCGCCCTGGGGCTGCACCCGCAGGTGGAAGGCGCGCACGCTGCGCCCGCCCACCTGCACCGGCTCCTCGCCGCGGCTGCTCACCGTGGCCATCACCTGCCGGTTCTCGCGGGGCACGATCACGGGGACGCGGCCGGCGTGGGTGCGGGTGGCCAGGAAGTAGTAGTGGTGCGCCACCCCGTCGTCGAGCACCACCGCGCCGTTGCTGGCCACGTACTCGCGCAGCTGCTCCCCGGCGGCGGTCACGATCTTGGCGCTCACCCGCCCCCCACGGATGGTGCCCACCACCCGCTGGGGCGAGTCGCCGCTCACGTCCACCTGGTACTGCACGGGGTCGGAGCCCACCCCCTGCGCGCGCAGCCGCGGCGTGAGCTGCAGGCTCCCGTCGGGAAGGCGCAGCTCCACCTTCCCGGTGGCCATGGTCACGGCGACCGCGCCGCTCCCGCTCTGGGTGATGGTGAACTCCTCGGTCCCCACCTCGCGCCCGTCCACGGAGACGCGGAAGGTGCCCTGGTCCACGTTCTGGGCGGCCAGCGGCGCGGCGGCGAATATCAGCAGAAATGCGAGCTTCATCCGGTTTTCCTCGGTTGGAAGGCGCGGAATCGTACACCCCGCGCGCTCCGTGGGGTCCGCAACAAAAAGACCGTCTCACGCAAAAGACGCGGAGGAACGGAGAGAGCGCAGTCGTTCTCTGCGAACTCTCTGTTTCTCCGCGTCTCTGCGAGAGACGCTATTTAGCCGCTCCTCAGGTCAGGAAGGTCTCGAGGAATCGCGCCCGCGACTGGTGCCTGAGCCGCAGCAGCGCCTTCTCCTTGATCTGCCGCACCCGCTCGCGGGTGATCCCGAAGCTCTCGCCGATCTGCTCCAGCGTCATGGGCTCGGTGTCGCCCAGCCCGAAGTAGAGGCGCAGCACCTTGGCCTCGCGCTCGGTGAGGGTGCCCAGCGCCTCGTCGATGGTGCGCTTGAGCGCGTGGTCGTAGACCTCGTCGTCGGGGCCGGGGGAGAACTGGTCGGAGAGGTAGTCGAGGAGCTGGCCGTCTTCGCCGGGAACCAGCGGGGCGTCGAGGGAGAGGTACACCTGGCTCATGGCCAGCGCGTGGCTGATCTCGTCCTCGGGCACCTGCAGCTCCACCGCGATCTCCTGCAGCGTCGGCTCGCGCCCCAGCTCCTGCGTCATCGCCGAGGAGCGCCGCCCGATGCGGTGCACCGCCCCCGCGCGCGAGAGGGGAACGCGCACGATGCGGCTCTGCTCCGCCAGCGCCTGCAGGATCGCCTGGCGGATCCACCACACCGCGTAGGAGATGAACTTGATCCCCTTGGTCTCGTCGAACTTCCGCGCCGCCCGGATCAGGCCGATGTTCCCCTCGTTGATCAGGTCGGCCAGCGACACCCCCTGGTTCTGGTACTTCTTCGCCACCGCCACCACGAAGCGCAGGTTCGAGCGCACCAGCGTCTCCAGCGCGCCGGGGTCGCCGTCGCGGATCGCCTTGGCCAGCCGCGCCTCCTCGTCGCGGTCGATCAGCGGGTACGCGCTGATCTCGCGCAGGTACTGGTCGAGCGACTCGCTCTCGGCGGCGATCTTCTTGGGGGGGCTGAACGACATGGGGGCTCCGGGTCACGGAACGCAGGGCCGCGCGGAACGCGGTTTTATCCGGCAGGAACTGCAGGGGTCGCAGTCGGTTCGGCCTGGGGTGGGGATGCTGGGGGAAGCAGGCGGCCGCGCCGTTCGGGCGAAGGACGAGAGGAAGCGGGATCCTTCGTGCGGCGGGCTGCGAATGGAGTATGACAGGCCAGCCCCGAAGGTGTCAACCCCCCGCCGGACGTTTTCTTCGAAGCGCGTGAAATCGGCCTCCTGCGCGCCGCCGCTGCGGCAAAATATAGAATACCATGAACATCCGTTGCAACGGAACATTGCGTCACGGGAATGCGACGAGAGGAGGGAGGGAGATTCGATGGCGCCGATCCGTACGGCAGCGGCCGAAGCGGCAGGGGCGTTCCGGAAGGGGATGGAGGAGGGGAGAGGGGACCCCGGAAATCACGCGCGAAGTGGCCGGTTCGGATTCGCGGGGCCGGACGACCCCGCTCCCGTTCCTTCCTTGAGACGGCCGGCGGGGAGGGAATTCTCCCCGCGGCGCTCAGTGCACCAGCTCGCCGATGCGGCCCCAGCGCACGCCGCTCAGCCAGGAGAAGGGGCGGGAGAGGTCCTTCTGGTACGAGTAGTAGACGAACATGGGGCGCCCCTTGATCGCCGACTCGTCCAGGAAGCCCCAGTAGCGCGAGTCCTCGGAGTTGTCGCGGTTGTCGCCCAGGGCGAAGAACTTCCCCGGCGGCACCACCAGCGGCCCCCAGTTGTCGCGCGTGGGGTGGTAGTCGGGCCATTGGGCGGGGCGGTGCACCAGGTGCTCCACCTGCCAGAACATCTGGTCGGCCGGCGGGTCGGTGAGCGGGTCGGTGTGGCGCGTGTACGGCTCCACCTGCGGCTTGCCGTTCAGGTAGACGATCTTGTCGCGCATCTCCACCGTGTCGCCGCCGACCGCGATGATCCGCTTCACGTAGTTGCGGTGCGGGTCGTGGGGCGGCAGGAAGACGATGATGTCGCCGCGGCCGGGGCGGTTGAAGGCGGGGAGGCGGGCGTGGGTGAACGGCACCTCGGCGCCGTAGACGGCCTTGTTCACCAGCAGGAAGTCGCCCACCAGCAGCGTGCCCTCCATGCTCCCGGTGGGGATCTTGAACGCCTCGAAGAGGAAGGAGCGGATCACCATGAACAGCACGATGGCCGTGCTGATCGCCTTGGTCCACTCCCACATCCACCGGCCGGTGGAGATGGAGCCCCGGGTCTCGCCCGCGGTGCGGCGGCGCTCGGCGTTCGCGCGCTCCGCCGAGAGGCGCAGCCGCGGGGGCGCGGGGAGCGGCGGGGTCTGGGTGCCGGGGTCGTGCATGTACGCGGGCCGTGATTCGGGGTAGCTCGTTGCGGCGGGCGGAGTTGGGCGCTCCTCCCGCGTGGTGCTGTACACGCCGCCGGAGAGGCCGTTCCCACGAATGAAATAAGTGGGAAAACCGTTCCGCGGGGAAGGGCAGGAGAAAGAACGCCTCGCACGGAGGCACGGAGACGCGGAGAGCGCGTCAGCGCTGCACCGTCAGCAGGTTCGCGTCGCGGGCGAGCACCCAGCGTCCGTCCGCCAGGCGCTGGAAGATGCTGAGGGTGTTGCCGCTCCGGCGTACGGGCGCGCCCTCGGACGGCGTCATCACCACGGCCAGGTCGGTGGAGCAGAAGGCCCAGTCGCCGGAGACGGTCACTTCGCGGACGTGGGAGGTCGCGTCGATGCGGCTCCCGGCGAGCCCGTCCTGCGCCGCCGCGAACGCCTGCTTTCCGAACGGAGGGTGCCCGGCGACGAAGAACACCACGTCGTCGGCCATCAGCGACAGCACCGTCTCCGTGTCGCCCTCCGCGCTCGCCCGCATCCAGGTGGCGATCACCTCGCGGATGGCTCGTTCGTCGTCGCTCATCTGGTCAATGCTGTCGGGTCAGTGCCGACTCCAGCTCTGCCGCGTCCACCACTCCCCAGTGATAGTCCATCTCGGCGCTCATCTGCCCGGCGCGTGCCGCTTCCTGTCTCGCCTGCTCTACATCGCCGGCCCCCAGATACCACCACGCCAGCCCCACGCGAACGTCTGCCTCGAGAATTCGGTACCCGCCCGCTACCGCATGGTCCAGCGCCTCGTCCAGGTCGGCGCGTCCGCCGGCTGTGTTCGCGTACCGCGCAGCCCATCGCCCTCGCTTCGCCAGCGCTTCGATCAGCACGTCGCGAACGGAAATGCTGCGCGCGAGGCTTACCGCTCTGTCATAATGGTATTGAGCGTGGTCGTGCCGTTTCGCGTCGGCCTCCAGTGACCCCATGACCCGGTGGCTGCTGCTGAGATCGTCGAGCCATCGGTTGCGCTCGCAGATTTCCAGGTTCGACTCGGTCACGCGTCGGGCGTAATCGGAACCGCCCGTGCGCCGTAAATGCTCGGCATACTGAATTCCGCGAGAGCTGTACAGGTAGCGCTTCGCCGGGGCGATCCTGCGTTCCAGCGCTTCCGCCTCCTGGAAAGCCGCGGTCGCCGCGCTCAGCTCACCCCGCAAGCTTGCCATCCACGCGACTCCCCCCAGCGCGTTACGCGTTTGCTCGTCGTCTTCCGCCTGTCGCGCCAGCCTGAGCGCCTCACTTGCCGACTCGGCGCTGCGCGTCAGCGCACCGAGGTACGCATAAACGGTGGCCAGCATCCTGTAGCTGATGCTCGCACGAGGCAGTTCGTCCTGGTCGAGCACGATCACGGTGAAGCGTTCGAAGAACGATGGCGCTTCGCTCAGGCGCCCGAGCCTCATCAGGCAGAAGGCGACTGCGTACAGTACAAAGAGGCTATTGTCACGGGGTTGTGGCTCCCGTGCCGTGTCGGCGTCGGGAAAGAACTCCATCAGCAGCATCAGGTACGTCTCATATGCGCCAAGCTGATAGTTGAGTACCTTCTGGGGGGTAATGACCCGCTCCATCAGAATCTGGTGCGCTTCCTCAAATGCTCCTGCATGGCAGGCGTGGTATACCGCCTCGATCAGCGGTGCGAGGTCGTCCAGCGTGGGGTGGAGCGGAGTTTGCCCCGCGATCGCGACATAATGGTCCCTGATCCGGAGGTGGGCCGCCCGCACGGCGGACGGGTGCGAAAAGCCGGAGAGGCGGGCGAGGTAGTGCGCACGGATCACCGGATGGATCGTGTAGCGACGGGTGTGCTCGTCGCGGCGGACGAGGCGGTAGTCGCGTAATCGTCTCAGCATGGCTTTGAACGCGGCATCGCCGAGCGCGGCGACAGGCGCGATCAACGCATCGGCGGGAGCACCCGTGTCTGCCGGCACCGCCGGGCCGCCTCCGTCCTCCGGAAGCGGAGCCCCTCCTTCTTGCCATTGTTCGTCCACCTGCCCTCCGGCGCAAAAGACACGGCCAAAGGCGGACTCGTCGACGGGTGTGCGGAAGGCGCTGAACAGGATCAGAAAGGCACGTTCCGCCTCGCTCAGGTGTTCGTCGTAGCGGCGAAGCACCCGGTGCACGCGTGCGTAGCGCGGCTCGTCGACCGTCGGAGGCGGCACATCGCCGATGTGCGCCACGTCGCCGTTCCAGCGGTCGCGCAGGTAGGTCGCGAGCAGCGTGAGCGTCAGGGCGTGCCCGTCCCAGGTCCTCACCACGGCGTCGAGCGCGGTGTCGGCGCCCGTGCTCACGCCCAGCCTGCGCAGCAGCGCGCGGCCGTCGTCGGCGTCCAGGCGATCCACGGTGCGCTCGACGTACGTCGTGAACGGCATCAGGTCGAGCAACGGAGCACGGCTGGTGACGAGACAGAAGGAGCGGTGACCTGGCGCGGCGAAGAGCTGGAGGAAGAGGCGCAGGTCGGCGTTCCTCAGCAGGCCGTACTGGTCGCCCTCCTGGTACTGCAGAACCTCCATCCCGTCCAGAACGAAGAGGTAGCGGCCCGCGCCCAGCATCGCGCCGATGACGTGCGCCTTGAGATTGGCCGACGGGAGCGCGCGCGGGTCGATCTTCCCGCCACTCATGTACTTCAGCGCAGCCTCGAAGAACTCGTCCACGTTCGGACGGTCGTAGAACGCCCACCAGAAGACGCCGTCGGGCCGCGGCTGGTCCAGCTCCGTCAACAGCAGGTCGAGCCATCGTCGGGCGAGGCTGCTTTTCCCTTCTCCGCCGAAACCGATCAGGCCGGTCACACGGTGGGGGGCATCGCTCCAGTCCGCGTCGATGTCTTCGAGCAGCCCTTCGCGGCCGACCCAGTCTTCCTCGAGCGATGCCGGCGCGCCGTGGAGCGCGATGGCGAGGTTGGGTGCTACATGCTCCCGGGCCGCCGTGACGTCGATCTGCGGCGTGGGCGCTGCGCGGAGCGGCAGGTCTTCTTCCTGGACGGCAAGGTCGAACGGGGGGATGGTGAGCACCGTGGCATCCACTGCGAAGCCCGTGTCCCGATCCGAGAACGACCTACCAGGGTCATACGCCTCCGCGATGAGCCCGACGACCAGGTTTCGCGTGGTATCCAGCACCGCGGCGCCGCTCATGCCGCTGTCGATGTGCTTCGAAACGAGCATCAGCATCTCGCAGTTGAGCCGCTTTCCCTGGGGCGTGTTCGCGAAGTCCACGATCTCGCCCTTCGCCGGCAGCCCCTGGTAGTTCTCCAGGCACCGGTAGCCGAAGCTCTTGAACGGATGGTCGACCGACTGGTCAGCTCGGCCGAGCACCGCGAACTGTTCCGGGGCGAGCGGCGCGGGACCGTCGACCAGCCGCAGCAGCACGACGTCGTCGTCGTGTGTGGGGAAGCAGCGGTCCACCTTCGCTCGCCGCTCTTTCTTCTCGCTGCCGAGTGCCTGCGCGAAGTACACGCCCACTCCGGCGTCGTCGCCGGCGCGGGGGTCCACGCCCGCGGCTTCGATGACGTGAGCGCACGTCAGCAGCCTCTCGCCCGAGACCACCACGCCGGTCCCAACGATCGCGTCCGTTTCAGGGTGGCGAATCTGCACGGTGAAGTCGCGCAGATTCTGGAGGCGAACGTTAGGCAGCGAAGCCATCGTCGTTCTCCTTGCGCTCCCATACAAGCTTGATGTTGAGCGTGCACTCGGCCCCCGCGCTGGCGATGATCGCGTGGCCTGCGGTGTCGAGCTTGAGCCCGAACTCCACTTCAACCGAAGAGGGGCGCTTCGCGAGCGAATCGATCGACTCCATCACCCGACCGGCCATGTGCTGAATCGCGTGCATCGCGTTTTCCAGCGCTTCGGCGGAGCGGCGCGCGAGGTCCTGCGGGGAGATGGCGACCTGCTTGAGGCCCGGTGCCGAGCGGAGCTCGATGAGAATGGGTTTGTTGTAAGGGGAACTCGAATCTGAGCTCATGATGCCTCCTGATGACGTGGGTGCGGAAATGCCCGCAAGTAATCCTGCTGGAGGAATGGAACGAGATCAAGGAACATCATCGCATCCGCCCGAGGCGAGGTGGACCGGCGCCGCGAGCGGAAGCGAGAGCAGCATGTGGCCGGTGTCCTCCAGCCCGAGCCGCCGGTAGACGCGCTGGGCGGTGTCGTTGTCCGGCCCCACCTCCACCAGCAGCGCGCGGACGCCCATCTCCTCCGCCGTGCGCCGCAGCTCCGCCAGCGCCGCCGCGGCCAGACCGCGCCCCCGGAACGCCGGCCGCACGAACAGGTCGTCGACGAACCCGCGCAGCCCGCCGTACTCCATGCTGAAGCTCACGGTGAGCACGGCGTGGCCCGCCGGCTCCCCGTCGGCCTCCATCAGCCAGACGCGCCCCAGCCGCGGATCGTCCAGCAGCGCCGCGAAGGCGCGCGCCGCCGCCTCGGCCGGGAGCGGGAACCCCGCCTCGCCGTAGAAGTCGGCCATGAGCGCCACGAGCCGCGGGATGTCGTCCGGCCGGGCGAGGCGTACGGTATCGATGCGGACCTCCGTGGATCGCATGCTAAGCCACGACGAGCCGATATCCGATGTCCAGCTCGTCGAGCGCGAGAAGTTCTCCATTCCGCCGCTCCCAGATGCCGTCGGCGAGGTCGGCGCGGAGGCGGGAGAGCCGCGCGTCGACCTCGGGGAGCTTCGCGAAGGCGGAGATGGCGCCGCGCGCGCCGGGGTCGAGGTACCGCTCAGGCCGACGCCAGTAGGCGCCGAGGAAGCCGTCGGTGCAGTCCGCCGGGACCGGCACCGGGTGCACCTCCACGGGGCCGAGCGCGTCCTCGATCGTCGCGAGGGTCGGGAACGTCTCCCGGTCCATGGCCGGGATCTCGGGGAAGTAGTCGCGCACCAGCCAGAAGCCGGGATGCTCGGGGTCCCAGGTGAGGATCGCCACCCGGTCCCGCGCGACCCGCCGCAGCTCCACGAGGCCGCGCTGCGCATTCGACCAGTGGTGGATCGTGAGCACCGCCATCGCCGCGTCGAACGATCGGTCGCGGAACGGCAGCGCCTCCGCGGCGCCGCGCACCGCGGGGGCGGCGGCGGGCGCGCGCTGCCGGATCATCTCCGCCGACGGCTCCACGGCGGCGACGGTGCGGCCCGCCGGCTCGTACGACCCCGCGCCGGCGCCCACGTTCAGCACCGTCCGCGCGGGCCCGAGCGCCGCCTCGATCCGGCCGGCGATCCGCGCGTCCGGGCGCCGCCATGCCGCGTACCCGATCCCGATCCGATCGTACAGCGGCCCCGCCGCGAGAACAGCCATGCCTCTCCGTTCCTCCAGGCCTGTTGAGAGCGCCGTCAGTTCTCGTCGACTTCGTCGATCTGGTCGAAATACGACTTCGTGCGCGGGATCGACTCGCGCCGCTCGGTCTCGCGGTAGCCGCCGCCGGAGGTGTAGTGGCCGGTGGTGGTCAGCCGCTGGCCGGTGAGGTAGTTCTCGCTGACCTTCACCGGGTCGGAGAGCTCCTGCGGCCGGTGGTAGTTGAACTGGTCCCGGCCGATCAGCAGGAAGCGGCCCGTGGCGGGCTCCAGGCGGAAGCGGTGGGTGAGGTCGGTCACCTCCGTCATCCCGAAGTTCTGGTTCACGATCAGCACGCCGCGCCGGATCGTGAGCTGCAGTCCGTACTGCGGAACGATCGTCTGCAGCAGCCGCGTCGCCATCCCCGCGCGCCGCCAGCCTCCGCCCGGCTCCGCCAGCAGGATGAGCAGCGCCTGCGCCTCGGGCGCGGCGGTGATCGCGTCCGGATCGTAGTGCGTGCCGGCCTCCACCACGTGCACCACCCGGTCGGCGCGACCATCGCCGTTCAGGTCGCCGCCCACCTCGCGCGCCGCCTTCCACCCGGCGGGAACGAAGGCCTCCACCCGCGCGCCCCGCGCCGGCACCGCGGACGCGGGAAAGGGCGCCGCGTTCTGCGCGAACGCGCGCGGAGCCGCGGCGAGCGATGCGGTGATCAGCAGCGAGAGGGTGGCGGTGCGATGCATTCGCAGACGGTGAGAGACTGGGGTGGGAGATCCGGCGGGAGGGTGCGTGGAGCGCGGATGGCGGAAAAGGTAACGTCTCACCTTCGCGCCGTCACGCGTGGGTCAGGCGGTGCGGTCCAGCCGCCGCCGGATTGCGCGATGGGACGCCCGCGGCGTTTCCACCCCGGGTCGGCACGTGAAAAAAGTTCCTTGCAGGTGTGCACAGTGCACGTTAGGCATAGGCAGGTCCGCATCATCCAGCAGGGTTCACCTTGTTCAGACAGGAGAGGACAATGGCAAACGACGTTTTCCAGCTCACGGTGCTCAGCCAGAACGATCCGGAGTGCTCGATCGGTTCGGAGCTCAGCGTGGTGGTGGATCAGCCCACCGGCGGAACGCTGACGACCGGGCCGATCGACGCGGGGGGCTCGTTCCCTGTCGGCACTCCGGTGCCCCTGCCGATCCCGCCGCCGCCCGGTGCCACCGGACCGGAGTCGCCGACCTGGTTTCTCCAGCTGAGCGACGGGATCGAGAACGCATCGTACTCGCTCACGATCAGCGGGCCGGACGGCAGCAACCCCACGTCGATCACGATCGCCGGGAGTTCCATGCCGGGGTGGGTCGCCCAGAACCAGAAGGAGGACACCAACCAGATCTACCTGGAGGCGACCTGCGGCATCTTCGGCTATGCGCAGGAGAACATCCAGAGCCAGTCGACGACGTGGATCTACACCGTCACCGCCGGCGTCTACGACCCCATGGTTCATCCCCCGGTGTGAGGGGCTGAGCGCGTCGACAGCGCCCCACGCGGAGACGCAGAGAGGACTCGGCAGTCTCTCTCTGCGTCTCC
>JBJMPM010000437.1:0-21595 GCA_045803205.1 Longimicrobiaceae bacterium | reverse complement strand
ACGCGGCGATCATGCGGGCTTCCGCGGCGGGCTCCTGCGCATTCCTCGGCCAGATCCTCACGGCCCTGCCGTCTGCAGCGCTGACGCCGGGACCCGTGTGGCCGGGCCTCAGGATGACACCTGTGGTGCCGCGGAATGTGCCACGTTTAGCAACACTCTCTGAGTGCCGCCGCGGTACCGTAACCTCGTCCGCAACGAGTATCGGCGGCGGCCGAAGGATCCATGGCATGCCAGCGACACGGCCTGCGAACGGCAGCGACAGGATGAATGCCCTGCGTGACCGGAGGATCTCCACGCGCTTCGGGAAGAGTTGTCGCGTCCCCGGCTATAGATCCTTCGGTCGCCGCCCGGTATCTTCGCGATACGGCTTCCGCGCGGCGGCTCCCTCGGGATGACATTCGTGGGGAGCGCGGTCTCTCAACATCCTCCCCCTGGATGACACGCCTCGTTTCTGACGTTCATACCTCTGAGGCCGACTCGGCCTCCACGCTGATCGACGCGTGGATGCCGGCGTGGGACGCGGTGGAGCGCCACGCGACGCACGTCCGTGCATCCCCCGAAGCCGTGTGGGAGGCGGCGCGCACGCTGGACTTCGCGCGCTCGCCGGTGATCCGCACGCTGTTCGCGCTGCGGTCGCTCCCGGGGCTCCTGTCGCGCGGGCCGCGGCGGCCGGCGCTCGGCGCCACGCTCGCCGGGCTGCTGCGGAGCGGCTTCGTGCTGCTGGGCGAGCGGCCGGGCGAGGAGCTGCTGCTGGGGCTGGTGGGGCGCTTCTGGCGCCCGGACGGCGGCATCGTGCGGCTCACGGCGGAGGAGCTGCGCGCCTTCGACCGGCCGGGATACGCCGTCGCCACCTGGAACTTCACCCTGGCGGCGGAGGGCGGCGGGGCGCGGCTGGCGACGGAGACGCGCGTCCGCTGCACCGACGCTGCGGCCCGCCGCAGCTTCCTCCGCTACTGGACGGTCGTCGGCCCCTTCAGCGGGCTGATCCGCCGCGAGATGCTGCGCTCCATCCGCCGCGCCGCCGAGTCGGCGGGGCCGTCGGCACGCCGCTTCTATCCGTGAGCCGGATGCGCCAGCCCCCCGACCCGCACGCGGCCGTCGAGCGCGTAGCCGAGCTGACGCCCGACGCGGCGGACCTGCTCTGCCTCTGCGCCTTCCTGGACCCCGCGCACCCCATCCCCGTCCCGGCCATCCGCGCCGGCGTCGACACGCTGCCGCAGCGCATGGTCGAGGCGCTGTTCGATCCCGCCGCGTGCGAGCGGGTGTTCGACGCGCTGCTGGACGCGGGCGCGGGCGGCGTGGCGGGGGGCGAGCTGGTGCTGCGGCCCGCCGCGGCCGCGGCCGCGCGCGAGCGGCTGGACGCGGACGCCCGCCGCGCCTGGGCCGGGCGGGCAGCCCGGATGATGGAGGCCGGCTTCCCCGACGATCCCGCGCGCGAGGGCCACCGCGAGGCCGCGGAGCGCTTCCTCCCGCACGTGATCGCCGCCGCGCGCAGCGCCCTGGACGAGGGGACGGAGCCGGGAGCGGCCGCGCAGCTCCTGTATCTGGCCGGGCGCTACGTGCTGGAGGCGCGCAGCGACTTTCCGGCCGCGCGCGGACTGCTGGAGCGCGCCACCGCCGCGCGGGCGCTGGCGCACGGAGCGGACGACGTGCGCGTGGCGCTGGACCTCAACTACCTGAACGGCGCGCTCCTGCACCTGGGCGAATGGGCCGCGATGGCCGCCAACGCCGTGCGCGCGGCCGAGATCCTGGAGGGCGAGTACGGCCCGCGCGACCGCACGGTCATCACCCACGTCAACAACGCCGCGCTGCTCCTGGCCCGCGCGGGGGAGCGCGGCCCGGCGCGCGCCTGGTTCACCCGCGCGCTGACCCTCGCCGGGCCCGTGTTCGGCGCGGCGCACCCGTTCTGCGCGACCATCCTCAACAACCTGGGCGACCTGGACCGCGGCGAGGGCGACCTGCAGGCCGCGCGCGTGGCGTACGGGCGGGCGCTCGCCATCGACGAAGCCGCTTACGGCCCGCGCCACAACAGCGTCGCGCGCGACCTGGCCAAGCTCGGCGAAGTGCTGGTGGACACCGGCGACCCCGCCGCCGCGCGCCCGCTGCTCCAGCGCGCCCTCGCCTGGGTCAGCGAGACCGAGGGCCCCGACGACGTGCGCGCCGTCCACCTCCGCGCCCTCCTCGCCCGCGTAGCCGATCTCCCGCCCGCAAGCTGACTGGAATCACTGGCGTGCCGTGACGTGGCCGAGTGTCGGAACCCGGCCATGTCACGCGTTCTGAGGCTGGGCACAAGGAATCGATCGTCCCCTGCACCTCCTTCCGGACGCCGCAATGCTCCCGCGAACCCTCCGGTCCGGCATCCTCCCGCGGTGCTTCATCCTACTGATCTGCACGTCCTTACCGGGGTGCGGGGGAGACGGCGGCGGCCCCGGGACGGGCCCGGCCCCGCTCAGGGTCGTCACGATCGAGCCCGAGCACTTCGCGGCGGGCGACACGGTGGTGATCGGCGGGACGGGGCTCGGGAGCGCCACGGTCTTCATCGACGGGGCGGAGGTCGTGCCGGTGGACCGCGGCGAAACGCGGCTGCGCTTCGTGACCCCGGCCTCGCTCCCCGTCTGCGCCTCGCCCCTTCCCACCGTCACGCTGGCGGTCCGCGCCGGCGGCGCGGAGGTCTCGCGCACCCTGAGCGTGCGCGGCGTGGCGCGGCCCGTCTCGCTCGGCGCGGGCGAGCACGTGGTGCTCGCCCAGGGTGCCGGCTGCCCCGTGCGCCTGGCGGCGGGGACGTACGGCGTCGCCCTCTACACCGTCGCGCCCCCCTCCTACGACGGCCTGCGCTACGACCGGAGGCCGTACACGCTGGTGGTTCAGCCGGCGGGCGGCGCGGCGCCGGCGGTGGTGGCGGGCCCCCGGCCCTCCGCCGCGCTCTTTCCCCACGCCCGCGACTACGGCGCGCCGCCGCCGCGCCCGGCGGCGGCGAGAGACGCGGCGGCGTGCACCCGCGCCCCGGCGCCGACGGGCTCCGTGGTACGCGTGCAGAACGCGACCCAGTCGTCGATCGCGGCCACCGAGGAGGCGTCGGACTTCCGGGTGGTCTCGGCGTCCACGCACTTCGCCGTGCTGATGCGCGACGCGGAGCTCGCGGCCTTCTCGCCCGCCGACCAGGCGCGGGCCGCCGCCTCGGCCGGGGTGCTGGAGGCGGAGGTCTACGCCTTCCTGGCCGACAACCTGGGGCCGCTCCCGGACTACGATGGCGACGGGCGGCTGACCGTGGTGGTGACCGCGCTCCCCGGGTTGAGCGGAACGGCCCCGCCGTTCGCCTACTACGGAGACGGCTGCCGCGGCGACCTGATCTGGCTTTCCGACCAGATGATCCGCAGGCCCGAGGCGCCCTACTTCGGCTGGCAGACGATCACCGTGCACGAAGCCACGCACTGGATCGACTTCGCGAACGAGGGGTTCATCGGGAAGCCGGACTGGAGCGTGGAAGGGCTCGCCACGCTGATGCAGCACCTGTGGCTGGAGCGGAAGCACGGGGTCGACTTCTGGGCCGAGCACGACGACGGGAGCACCTGCTGGTACCACTGCACCATCACCCGCCGCCTGGTCGACGAGCACTACGGACCGATCGACGGGTACATCAACGGGCCCACGATCCTGCGCTACCTGGTGCAGGAGAGCGTGCCCCCGGGAACCCCGTACGCCGGGCCCCTGCACGTGCTGCTGCGACGGATCGTGAACACCCCGCGCATCCAGCCCCTCTTCGAGCTGCTCGGCGGACGGGGGCGGACGGAGGCGGAGCTGCAGGGCGAGCTGCTGCTCATGCTCTACGCGGACGGATACGTCGCCGGCGCCAGCCCGCGCGTCCAGCATCACACCTTCGACCTGCCGAAGCTCCCGCGCGCGGAGATCGACGTCCAGAAGGGAATCTATCCGTTCCCGATGCGCAGCTTCACCGTCGACGCGACCTCCGCCACGCGCCGCGCCATCCCCCTCGCCCTTCCCGACGGCATCGTCTTCGAGCTCGCCGTCCCCGCGGGTGGCGCCTCGCTCGACGTCACCGGCCCCGACCCCACCGCCTGGCTCGCCATCGTCCGCGCGCGGTAATCGCCGCAGGACGCCGCTCCTCCCACTACCGGCCTCACGCAGAGACGCGGAGCGCAGGGAGAGGTTGGGACGTTCTCTCCGTGTCTGCGCGTCTCTGCGTGACCGGCCCCGATCCTGCAATGCGACGGCCTCCCCGGGCGCGCCGGAAGGTGGCGCGCGCCCGGGTCTTCCAACCCACCCGGCGGATGACGGCAACGGCAACGAAAGACGCGCTCCACGACCGGGTGGCCCGGATCGCGGACGAGGCGGGCGCCCGCGCGGTGGCGTGCGCCTGGTACGACTACGAGACCCGCCGCGAGTGGGACCTGAACGGCGACGAGTGGTTCCACGCGGCGAGCACCATCAAGGTCCCCATCCTGCTCGGCGTGTTCGGCGCCGCGCACCGGGGGGTGCTGGTGCTCGACAGCCGCGTGCACGTGCGCAACCGCTTCTACAGCGCGGCGGGCGGCGAGCCCTTCCGCGTGGAGAGCGGGCGCGACGCGAACAGCGAGGTGCACCGCCAGCTCGGCAAGACCATGAAGGTCAACGAGCTGGCATACCACATGATCGTCACCAGCAGCAACCTGGCCACCAACCTGCTGGTGGACCTGGTGGGGATCGACGAGATCCGCGAGTCGATCCGGGAGCTGGGGGTGACGGGGGTGGAGCTCCTGCGGGGGGTGGAGGACGAGCGGGCGTGGGAGAAGGGGCTCAACAACCGGGTGACGGCGAAGGGGCTGATCAGCGTGCTGCGCCCCATCGAGGAGGGGACGGCGTTCGACGTGGAGCTGTCGGCGCGGATGCTGGAGATCCTGCACGACCAGGAGTTCCGCAGCGGGATCCCCGCCGGGGTGCCGGAGAGCGCGCGGGTGGCCAACAAGACGGGGGAGATCAGCACCGTGGCGCACGACGCGGCCATCGTGTACCTCTCCGGCCGCAAGCCCTACTGCATCGTGGTGCTCACGCAGTGGCAGACGGGCGCGTCGGGGCGCAGCGACACCATCGCCCGCATCTCGCGGGCCGTGTACGAGCACCTCACGGCGGAGGACGGCCGGGATGGCTGAGTTCCCCCTGCGGGTGGTGGACGGGATGGGGCTGGAGGACGAGTACCGCGCCCTGCTGCGCCCCGGCGAGCTGATGCGCGATCGCGACGGGCGGCTCAGGCGGCTCCCGCGCTTCTTCTACGAGATCCCCTCGTGGAACGTGGCGCTGGAGACCGGGCTCTCGGCCAACTTCGAGGTGTGGGAGTTCCTGAACGTGGACGTGCGCGAGGCCGAGGCGCTGCGGAGCGAGTGGCCCCGCTACCTCCCCTGCGCGGTGTCGACGCTGGCGGCGTTCCTGGAGCTGCTGCGACGCGAGGTGGGCACATACGTGCACATTGCGGCCAATGGGGGCTACCGCTCCCCCGCGCACTCCCTGTCGACGCACGCCAGCACGCACTGCTGGGGGACGGCGGCCAACCTCTACCGGATCGGCGACGACTGGCTGGACGACGCGAAGGGCATCGCCCGCTACGCCCGCATCGCCGAGAAGCTCCTCCCCGGGCTCTACGTGCGCCCCTACGGCCCGGGGGTGGGCGAGGCGGACGACCACCTGCACGTGGACCTGGGGTGGTCGGTGACCGTGCCGCACGGCGCCGCCGGCGAGCGAGCGCGGCGCGAGGACGGGGTGGGGCAGGGGAAGGGATCCGCCAGCGAGAACGCAACCGCCGGAGCTGGGGCGTGATGAGCACGGACGTGAAGAAGAAGAAAGCCGAGGCCGGGCAGAACAAGCGCGGGCGCGCCACCGGCGCCGCGCCGCAGCTCGCCGCCATCGGGATGGAGGCCGAGTTCCAGGTGGCGGTGGACGGCGAGCTGGTGCGCCCCGAGGACGTGTTCGGCGACCCGCGCGCCTTCGTGCGCGGCGACCTGATGCACCGCACGGGCACCTCGTACCACCTTCCCACCGGGAGCGCGGTGTACTTCGACACGGGGGTGATCGAGGTGGCCACCCCGGTGATCGAGATCGAGCCGGGGTGCGCCGCGCGCGCGGGGCGGTCGCTCTGGGAGTCGATCCTGTACGTGCGCGGCGAGCTGGACGCGTGGGAGGAGCGCACCGGGCGCGAGGTGCGGCTGATCGGCTTCAGCACGCACTACAACATCTCCTTCGAGCTCCCGCGGGAGCGGCAGGGGAAGAGCCGCACGGTGCAGAAGCTGGCGCTGCTCCTCTCCTACATCCTGCCGGTGCCGGTGATGGTGCTCGCGGCCAACCGCCGCTCCACCGGCATCGGGGTGCGCCCGCGCGGCGACCGCATCGAGATCACCGCCGACTTCACCCCCACGGCCTCGCTGATGATCGCCACGGCCACGCTCATCACCGGGATCGTGCGCGAGGTGATGACCTGGCCGAGCTTCGAGCTGGGCGTGCTGGACGACACCGACCTCCCCATCCTGCGCGACTACGCGCCGGTGCCGCACACCTCGCGCAAGGGATGGCTGGCCAGGCTCACCTGCTTCGCCTGCAACCCCTTCATGGTGGACGTGGACCAGCCGATCTGGGAGACGCGCGACGGGCGCAGGCTCTCGCTGCGGGCGATCGCGGGGCTCACGGTGCGGCACTTCTGGCACCCGATCCGGCGCATCTCCGACCCCTTCACCTTCCGGCTGATCGGGAGCGTGATGCGCGGGCGGGCGCCCTCGCTGCTGGAGCTGGACGACCGCCCGCCGGAGTACGAGGACGTGGGTCGGCTCTGCACCTGGGACAACCTCTTCCCCGAGCGGGAGCTGAGCCGCTCGCGCTACGAGCAGGTGCTGATCCGGGCCATCGGGGGGCAGGTGCTGACGATGAACGGCGCGCGCTACGTGCCGGCGAGGATGCGCGGCTGGAGCCAGGTGGTGTTCCGCCGCGAGGACGACCGCACGCTGCACGTCTTCGGGATCGACTACCTGATCGGCCACCTGCGCGACTGGGAGCGCCCGGCGGGGAGCGGCGGCTAGGGCGGCTTCGCCGCGAGTACGCAGAGAAACCGAGAGTGCGCAGAGACCCCCTCCGCGCCCTCTCGGTTTCTCTGCGTACTCGCGCGTAGCGCCTCAGTAGGTCCGGATCTTCACGGCACTCTGGAAGACGCTGGAGGCCACCACGCGCGTCGCCGGGTTCGCGGCGGAGAGCCAGGCGGACGCATCGAGGTCGATCAGCAGCCGCACGCTCGCCTCCGGGCTCCCGAGGTTCACCGCGCGCTCCACCACGATGGCCTCGCCGGTCCCCACGGTCACGTTCCCGGTCAGGCTCACCCCGCCGATCACCAGCCCACCCGTCACGTTCGCATTCACCGAAGAGAAGGTGACCCGCACCGCCGTGTAGGTCGCCGCCGGCACGTCGCCCGAGACCACCGTCACGGTGTCGCTGCCGTCGATCTTCACCGTCGCCGGCTGCGCGGAGCCCAGCGCGACAGCCTGTCCGTCGGCCCTGAGCAGCTCCACCTTGGCGTTGAAGGTGATGGTGCCCTGCGCCCGCGCCGCCGCCAGCGACGGGCCGCCGGCCGGGCTGCGGTCGAAGGCGGGCGCCATCGAGGCGCTCCCCTCGGGGGTGCCGTCGCCCGTGCTGCGGGTGTCGACGTGCTTCTGGCCGCCCACCACCAGCTCCTTGCCGCACCCCGGTGCCGCCATCACCAGCAGCAGGGCCAGCGCGTATCTCGCACGCATCATCGTTCTCCGTCGTCCGGATTGGCCGTCTCGCCTTCAACCCCGTGCGCCGCGGGATGTTGCGCGCGCACCCGGGTCAGCTCCCGCTCCATGCGCCCGATCTCCGGCCCCGTCCCCAGCCGCCGGTAGATCGCCAGCGCCTCTTCCAGCCGTGCCGCCGCGCTCTCGGCGCGCCCCATCACCATCTCCCAGCGGGCATACTCGTACAGCGTGTGCGCCAGCTCGATGGGAGGCGCGCCGGGCGCGCGGCAGAGGTCCAGTGCCTGTTCGTAGAACACGAACGCCTCCTCGTCTCCACGTTCCCGCGCGGCGCCGCCCAGGGTGCGGTAGGCGTGCGGCAGCAGCGTGGCGAGGCGGTGCACCAGCGCGATGCGCTCCAGCTCGCGCGCGGCCACTTCAGCCTCGCGCGGCTTGCCGGCGGCCAGCAGGCAGTCGGCCAGGGCGGAGAGCACCGTCGCGCGGTGCGCCGGCGGCCCCTCCGCCTCCAGCGAGCGCCGGTAGGCGGCCTCGGCCGCGGCGTGGTCGCCGCGCTCCTCCAGCAGCCGCGCGCGGCCGTTCTCCACCGGCAGGATGCCTGCCTCGTCGCCCAGCGCGCGCACCACCGCCGCCGCGCGCTCCAGCCACTCCGCGCTCGCGTCCAGGTCGCCGATGCGGCGCGCGACCACGGCCAAGTTGGCGTAGAGCTGCCAGACCGCCCGCGAGGGCCGCTCCTCCCCCGCCAGCGCGAGGCCGCGCCGGTACCACTCGCGCGCCTGCTCCCACTGCCCGCGGTCCACGTACACGTTCCCTACCCCCTGGCAGCCGACCACCGCGCCCTCGGCGTCGCGCTGCGCCACGGCGACCTCGTAGCCGCCCAGGTACAGGCGGAGCGCCTCGTCCAGCTCGCCGCGCTCGCGGGCCACGCGCGCGAGCCGGCGCAGCGCCAGCCCCTCCGCCCGCCGGTCGCGCGGCTTGCGGCCGAGCGCGAGCGCCTGGCGGTAGCAGGCCGCGGCCGCGTCGAGCCGCCCCGCCTCCTCCTCCACCTCGCCCGCGGCGACCAGCTCGCGCGCGGCCGTCGCGTGGTCGCCGGCCTCCACCGCCTGCAGGGCCGCGACGGAGTGGCGAAGCACCGCCTCCACCCGCGCCCGCGCCTTCTCGGCCAGCACGGCGATGTGCGGCTCCAGCGCCGCCGCGTCCACCAGCCGCCCGTCGACCGTGGCGTAGGCCTCGCTCGCGGTCCACGCGCGCTCCGAATCTTCGCGCGACGCGCCCACCAGCGCCTCGCGGAGGTGGGCGACGTCGTCCACCTCCGGGAGCGCCTTCAGCGCGTGGTCGACCTTCAGTCGGCGAGCGGTCACGGTTCAGACGGTCGAAGCTCCCTCACTCGAACGCATCCTCTCGAAGGCACGCGGCATTCCAGAGAACATCCCTTGTAACTGCTCGTTTTTCTCTACAGCAGGTCCGAAGGTTTCTCACTTTTTGTGACAGCGTGGTGAGAAATCCGGCAGAGCCGGTCTCTCCGTGAGGCACGGGGGAACGGAGTCAGTCCGTGCCGATGATGCGGTATTCCATCGCCTTGCGCGACACGGTGTTGCGGTGCATGCCGAGCTGCTCCGCCGCCCGCCCGAAGTGCCCGTCGACGCGCTCCAGCACCTGCCGCAGGTGCAGCGCCTCCACCTCCGCCATCGACAGCTCCGGCGTGTATCCCGGGAGCGTCGGACCGGCAGCGGCGGGGGCGGCGCCGCGCGGCGCGTCCAGCTCCAGGTGCGCGGGGAGGAGGACGTCGCCGGTGGCGAGGAGGACCGCGCGCTCCACCGCGTTGCGCAGCTCGCGCACGTTCCCCGGCCACGGGTGCGCCTCCAGCCGCGCCAGCGCCTCGTCGCTCACCGCGCGCAGCGGTCGCCCGTACGCGCGCGCGAAGCGGGCGGCGTAGTGCAGCACCAGCGCGCGCACGTCGCCGCGGCGCTCGCGTAGCGGCGGCAGGTGCAGGCGCACCACGGCCAGGCGGTAGAAGAGGTCCTCGCGGAACTCTCCCTCCGCGATCAGCGCCGCCAGGTCGCGGTGGGTGGCCGCCACCACGCGCACGTCCAGGGAGATGCGCTCCTCGCCGCCCACGCGCTCGATCTCCCGCTCCTGCAGCGCGCGGAGAATCTTGGCCTGGAGCACCAGGCTCATGTCGCCGATCTCGTCCAGGAAGAGCGTGCCCCCGTGCGCGCGCTCGAAGCGGCCCACCTTGCGCGCCACCGCCCCGGTGAACGCGCCGCGCTCGTGGCCGAAGAGCTCGCTCTCCAGCAGGTCTTCGGGGATGGCGGCGCAGTTGACGGCCACGAAGGGGCCCGCCGCGCGCGGGCTCACCCGGTGCACGGCGCGCGCGACCAGCTCCTTCCCCGTCCCCGACTCGCCCGTCACCAGCACCGTGGCCGGGCTCGGCCCGATGCGGCCGACGGTCTTGAACACCTCCAGCAGCTCCGGGCTGCTCCCCACCAGCTCGTCGTCCGCGGCGGTGTCGACCTCCGGGAGCGGCACGCCGCCGCGGTCGGGGTTCCCCGCCACGAGCACCCGCGCCACCTCCTCGCGGCGCAGGGGGAGGGAGAGGAGGTCGGCGGCTCCGGCGGCGGGCGCCTCCATCGCCAGGCGCAGCGACGGGGCGGCGGCCACGAGCACCAGCGCGCCCGCGTTCGCCTCGCGCGCGACGCGGCGGATGAGCGCCATGTCCTCGTCCGCCGCGTCGACCGAGAGCAGCGTCGCGCGCCAGGGCCGCTCGGCGATCGCCCGCAGCCCGTCGCCCAGGCTCGCGGCGACGCGGGCCTCCAGCCGCGCCTCACCGGCCGCCGCGCGCACCGCCGCCGCCGTTTCGGCATCGCCGCCGATCAGCAGCACGCCCCCGCCCCGCTCCGCCATCCCCATCCGCATGAAAAAAGTGACACCGCCTTCCGTCCGCCTGCCGGAAAATGTGGCAAGACTCCGGCCACGCCAGGTGTCATCATCCTGAAAATCCAGTATTCATGCGGATTTCTCGCGTGGCACCGGGGCTGCTTTGGAGATGCGGCAGACGGCGGGCGCGGTGCCCGCCGATAGGTCGGACCCTGAGGAGTGATGGAGGAGACGATGAAGCAGACGCATGCGACGCTGTTCGCGATGGCCGCGGCCGCCCTGCTGGCGGGGTGCTCGGACGCGACGGGGACGGCGGGATCGGGCGACGCGCAGATGCAGGTGGCGGCGGTGGGCGACAACGGCGGCGCCAGCGCGTACGCCGCGCCGGAGGGCGGCGCCCCGCGCTACACCATGACCTCTGCCGAGGGGACGGTGGACTTCCGCGCCCGCGTCTACGTGCAGACGCAGGCCGGCGGGTGGGTGGAGCTGACCGGGGGCGCCGCGCAGCAGGCGGTGGTCGACGCCTCCGGCCGCGCCGGGTCGGTGGTCTTCGCCAGCTCGCGGGTGCAGGCGGGCACCTACACCCGCGTCCGCGTGGTCTTCGAGCAGGTGAAGGCGAACGTCAGCGGGACGGTGGTGATCTCGAGCGGCCTGCTGAGCGGCACGGTGAACGTCGACACGGAGGGCGACGGCAGCGTGACCGTCGAGCGGCAGGTGAGCGCGTCGGTCTCGGCGGGCGGAACGGGCCACCTGCTGATCGACCTGAACAGCGACGTGTGGCTGAACCAGGCCAGCGCCACCGCCCACACGGTGAACGAGGCCGCCTTCGCCGGCGCCGTGCAGGTGACCTCCTACTGATCCGGAACACCTGACGACGCACGACCGAGCGACGTCGAACGAAGGAGACGACGATGAAGAAGACGATGCTGATGGCCGCCGCAGCGCTCGCGGCCTTCCCTGCCCTGCTGGCGGCGCAGACGAGCGCGAAGGCCGACGCGGACGTGCGCGTCCGCACCGAGACGAGCGTGCGCGCGGAGCCGCGCGGCGGCGGCGAGAGCCAGGCGCAGTCGCGCACCGATGCCCGCGTGCGCACCGACGCCCGCACGGAGATCCGGACGGAGGCCGCCCGCCGCGCGCTGAGCGACGGCGGCCGCCGCGAGCCCTCGCGGAGCGAGGTCGCCGCGGGCGCGAAGACGCTGGCCGCGGGCGCCGCGGAGTCGGACCTGGCGCTGCTGGCGGAGCATGCGCGCCCCGACCGCTCGCTCACGGCGTCGGCCAACGCGCTGGCGCGGCTCGGCGCGCAGAACGGCGACTTCCACCAGGCGGCCGCGGACATCGCGGCGCGGCTGGAGGCGAACGCCAGCGACCGCGCCATCGGCCGCCTGGGCGCGGCCGGCAGCGTGGACGCGCGCGCCGCGACGAACGTGGCCGGCGGCGCCGCGGCGAGCCTCGGCGGCCTGGTGCGCGTCGGCGGGCTGATCCCGTAACAATCGGCTCACATGGAGGCGCGGAGACGCGGAGGAGGCTCGCACCCTCCTCCGCGCCTCCGCGCCTCTGCGTGAGACCTGTCGTTGCCGGGCGATCGGCCGCAGATTGGCTCGATGCCGCGCCGCTATCTCCTCTCCGTACTGTTCCTCGCCTGTGCCTGCCGCGACCGCGCGCCCGCGAAGCCGGCGGTCACGCTGACCATCGCCGCGGCGGCGAGCCTGCACGAGGTGGTGGCGGAGCTCGACAGCCTCTACCGCGCGGAGCACCGGGACGTCGTCGTGCGGGCCACCTTCGGCGCGTCCGGGGCGCTGCGGCAGCAGATCGAGCAGGGCGCGCCGATCGACGTGTTCATCTCCGCCTCGGAGCGCCACGTGGACGCGCTGCAGCGGGCGGGGCGGGTGGACCCGCGCTCCCGCCGCGCCTTCGCCGGGAACGAGCTGGTGCTGGTGGTGCCTTCGTCCGGCGGCGCGGCGGTGCGCGGCTTCCGCGACCTGGCCTCGCCCGCGGTGCGGCGGGTGGCGATCGGGGCGGCGGCGTCCGTCCCCGCCGGCGAGTACGCCGAGCAGGTGCTGCGCTCCCTCGGCATCGCCGAAGCCGTCGCCGCGAAGGCGGCGTACGCGCAGAACGTGCGGCAGGTGCTGGCCTACGTGGAGCGCGGCGAGGTGGACGCCGGCATCGTCTACCGCACCGACGCCCTGGCGAGCCGCCGCGTGCGCGTCGCGGCCGCGGCCCCGCCGGCGACGCACTCGCCCATCACCTACCCGCTGGTGCTCGTCTCCCGCGGCGCCCACCCGGAGCAGGCGCGCGCCTACGCCGCCTTCCTGCTCGGCCCGCGCGGGCGCGAGGTGCTGGCGCGGCGCGGCTTCACCGTTCCCTGACGGAGGAGGCGGATGGACTGGAGCCCGGTGCTGCTCTCGCTGCGGGTGGGGCTCAGCGCGCTGGTGGTGATCTTCGTGCTCGGCACGCTGGCCGCGCGTGCGATGACGCGGCGCCACTTCCCCGGCCGAGACGTGGTCGACGGGCTGCTGGTGCTCCCGCTGGTGCTGCCGCCGGTGGTCACCGGCTTCCTGCTGCTGGTGCTGCTGGGGCGGAACGGGCCGGTGGGGCGCTTCCTGGAAGATGCGTTCGGGGTGCGTCTGCTCTTCACGCTGCACGCGGCGGTGCTGGCGGCGGTGGTGGTCGCCTTCCCGCTGATGTACCAGAGCGCCAAGGCCGCCTTCCAGTCCGTCGACACGCGGCTGGAGGATGCCGCGCGCACGCTGGGCGCCGGCGAGGCGCGCGTCTTCCTCACGGTGACGCTCCCCCTCGCCTGGCCAGGCTTGGTCGCGGGGACGGTGCTCTCCTTCGCCCGCTCGCTGGGAGAGTTCGGGGCGACGGTGATGGTGGCCGGCAACATCCCCGGCGAGACGACCACCGTGCCGCTCGCCATCTTCTTCCTGGCCGACGCGGGCGACCTGCGCGCGGCCGGCGCCTACGCGCTGGTGATCAGCGCGCTCAGCATGGCGATGGTCGTCGCGCTCAACGTCTGGACCCGCCGCCGCCGCCCCGGCTGGATGCGGCGCTGACCGATCTTCGCCTCCCACCGTCGTCCGCCCTCGAACCCCGCCGCATGCTCACCGTCCGCGCGCGCAAGCGCCTGCCCCACTTCACCCTCGAGGTCGACTTCGAGGTCCGGGACGAGGTCCTGGTCCTCTTCGGCCCCTCGGGCGCGGGGAAGACGATGACGCTGCGGATGATCGCGGGGCTGGAGCGCCCCGACGCGGGCGAGATCCGGCTGGGCGAGCGCGTGCTCTATGCGCGCGAGCCGCGGACCTGGGTGCCGCCGCGGGCGCGGCGCTGCGGCTTCGTGTTCCAGGACGCCGCGCTCTTCCCGCACCTGGACGTGTCGCGCAACGTTCTCTACGGCGCTCCGGCCTCCGCGGAAGCGAGGGAGAGGCTGGACGACCTGCTGGGGCGCTTCCGCATCGCCCACCTGGCGGACCGCTGGCCCTCGCAGCTCTCGGGCGGCGAGGTGCAGCGCGTTGCGCTCGCCCGCGCGCTGATGGCCGACCCCGACGTGCTCCTCCTCGACGAGCCCTTCACCTCCCTCGACGCCGACGCCCGCCTCGCCGCGCAGGACGTGGTGCTCGAGGCGCACGAGACCTGGCGCATCCCCTTCGTCTTCGTCACCCACGACCGGGCCGAGGCCGAGCGCGTGGGCGACCGCATGCTCTTCCTGCGCGAGGGGCGGCAGGTGATGGAATCCTGACTTTGTCTCGGGTCTGTCAGACAGAAGGTCCGAGGACAGCAGCGATTTCCTCCTCCGTCATTTCCATTGCGCGCCGAAGTTCCATCGGCGGGATCGCCAGCAGCATCTGAATCGCTCGTACACGTGCCTCTGCTCGCGCCTCCGGACGCATCTTCGCGCGAAGCCAGCCGAATTTCCGCGCCGTCATCGATTCCTTCGGGTACCTGGTCTCATATCATACCATTTCTGTTGATTGATTGTGCATTCTGCCAACGGATAGGACTCACACGGAGTCAACGGAGTCAGCGGAGGAATCCAGGCATTTCCTCCGTTGACTCCGTTGACTCCGTGTGAGACCCATCTGTGCTGGTCCCTACGAATGCACAGTCATTTGGCAGAGATGGTATCAGTGACCGGCGGCGGGAGGGCGGCGTTGCGCCTGACGTCCGGCGAAGTAGCCGCCGGTTCCACCCGTGATGAGGAACAGGATTGCCTTGAGCGCCTCCGCGGCGAACGCGTCCTTTCCCATCTTCAGCACGACCGTGAAGAACGCCACCACGATCAGGAGCGCGAGGATCAGGAAGAGGTAGCGGTCTCGCCGGCCGCGGCGCTGCTCACAGCGCGTGCTGTGCAGATCGCGCTCCTGCGCGGCGAGCGCCTTCTCCGCGTACGCCAGCCCCACCTCGATCTCGCGCCTGCGCAGCCGGATCTCATCGCGTCGCGTGGCGATGTCGACCGCCTGCTGCTCCAGGAACTGCTGTACGTTGGCTTTCGAGAGATCGACCGCCGGCGGGGGAACCGGCTTCTCCGCCGGCTCCAACCCGCCGCGGACCTGGGTCATGGCTCGGAAGCCGGCGGCAGGCGGAAGACGGGCGACCGGTACTGCACCAGGAGCGAGCCGAAACCGGGCTGCCCGAGCTGCGGCGGCTGGATGCACACCGAGCGCACGTTGCGGTCGTCGCGACGAACTCGCCGGACGTACTCCGCCGGAGAGAAGGCATCGCCGTAGCTCGGCAGGAGGTCGAGGGGCGTCTTCATGGTCGATCCTGGGCGACAGGAATTCCGTTCCCGCGTTACGGCCCCTAAGGTAACTCTCCACCCGTCCACTCAGCAAGTCTTTTCTTGTCCATTTATCGGGAGGGTAGTGAACCGGGAGATGGGGTATCCGCTGAGATAAACATAAACATAAATGAACAAGAAAACGCGAAGGGCAGCCACGAGGGCTGCCCTTGTGCGTTTTCTCCTCCCTCCGCCGTCCAGATCAGTCCGCGAGGCGGAGGTCGAAGTCGTCGGCGGCGGCGGCGACGCGGTCGTTCACGCGGCGGCGCAGCGCCATGATCTGGTTGGGGCCGTGCGGCTGGTAGACGCGGTTGGTGAGGAGCACCGTCCACGCGTGCCGGTCCGGGTCGATCCAGACGGAGGTGCCGGTGAAGCCGGTGTGCCCGAACGACGTCTTCGAGAACTTGAGCCCGGCGCCGCCGCTCCCGTTCGGCCCCGGCGTGTCCCACCCCAGGGCGCGGGTCCCCGCGTCCGGCTGGCGGGCGGTGAACATCTTCACCGTCTCCTCGCGGAAGACGCGCACGCCGTCCAGCTCGCCCCCGTTCGCCATCATCGCCGCGAAGCGCCCCACGTCGTGCGCGGTGGAGAAGAGGCCGGCGTTCCCCGCCACGCCGCCGAGCCTGCGGGCGATGGGGTCGTGCACCAGGCCGCGCACCGGCTGGTCGTTCTCGTCGCGCATGGTCGGGGCGCAGGTGGGGCACCCCTCGCCGGCCAGGTAGGTGGTGGAGCGCATCTTCAGCGGCCCGTACACCCGCCGGTCGAGCAGGCGGTAGAGCGGCTCCCCCGCGGCGCGCCCGGCGGCGGCGAAGAGCACGTTCATCCCCACGTCGCTGTAGACCACCGCCTCGCCCGGCGCGTGCTCCAGCGGGGTGCGCAGGAGCTGCTTCCAGGCCGCCTCGGGCGAGCCGGCGACCAGCTCCACCCCCGCGGGGAGACCGGAGGTGTGGGTGAGCAGGTGGCGGATCGTCACCCGGTCGCGCTCGCCGCCGCCGAACTCCGGCAGGTAGCGGGCGACCGGCGCGTCCAGGTCGAGCTTCCCGTCCTCCACCAGCAGCATCACCGCCGGCGTGGTGGCGAGGACCTTGGTCAGCGAGGCGAGGTCGTAGACGGTGCGCTCCGCGTCCACCTTCTCCGCCGACGCCGTCCAGCCGACGCGGCCGACCCCCTTCTCCATCACGCTCTGGTCCTGCCGCCCGATGGCGAGCGCCGCGCCCGGGAGCGAGCCCGCCGCCACCTGCGCGCGCACCGCCGCCTCGGCCGCATCGAGCGGGGCGAAGTCGAGGGTCGCGGCCCGGCGCACCGTCGTCAGCCGCGCCGCGTCGGCGATGGAGCCGGCGGCGGGCGCGACGAGCTGGCGCACCACCGCGTGCTCGTCCACGCTGGCGCCGGCGCGCGTGCTCCCCGCGATCGCGGCCGCGCAGGCCAGCATCGCCCCCGTGGCCGCGGTCAGCAGCGTCTTCGCGTCCCTGTGTGCCTTGTGGTCCATCTCCGCCCCCTCGACTCCGTTTATTCGCAGGCAGCGCGTCGCGCGGGCATGCTCCGGGCCACCCTGCCGACAGCGCGCTACTGTAACTTCATGTGGTTGCAGAAGATACAACGCATACCCCGATTCCGTTGGGACAGGTCCGCGCCTGGATGAGCGGAGGATTAGGTCGATGTCGTGGCCGACCGAGGCCGAATCGGCGCGCCGCGTGCGTGGAGAGAAGGGGAATCGAGGGGAAGATCGATGCTGAAAGAGGGCGAAAGCGCTGCGATGCTGCTCAGGGCGACCGAACGCGGGCTCTACTGCGGGGCGGGCGATTTCTACGTGGACCCCTGGATGCCCGTGGACCGCGCGGTGATCACGCACGCCCACGGCGACCACGCGCGCTGGGGGTGCGGCGCCTACCTGGCCGCGCGCGAGGGCGAGCGGGTGCTGCGCTCCCGCCTGGGTCCGGACGCGCGCATCCGCGTGGTCGACTTCGGCGAGCCGGTGGAGGTGCGGGGCGTGCGGCTCACCTTCCACCCGGCGGGGCACATCCTGGGCTCGGCGCAGGTGCGGGTGGAGCACCGCGGCGAGGTGTGGGTGGTCTCCGGCGACTACAAGACGGAGCCGGACCCCACCTGCGCCCCCTTCGAGCCGGTGCGCTGCCACACCTTCGTCACCGAGTCCACCTTCGGCCTCCCCATCTACCGCTGGACGCCGCAGCGGGAGGTGTTCGCGGCGATCGACGCCTGGTGGCGCGCCAACCAGGAGGCGGGGAAGGCGTCCATCCTCTACGCCTACGCCCTGGGGAAGGCGCAGCGGCTGCTCGCGGGCGTCGATCCCTCCATCGGCCCGATCTACGAGCACGGCGCCGTCGCCCGCCTGACCGCCGACTACCGCGCGACGGGCGTGCCGCTGCCGCCCACGCGTTACGCCGGCGGGGAGCCGCGCGGGCACGACTGGAGCCGCGCGCTGATCGTGGCGCCCCCCTCCGCGCACGGCACCCCGTGGATGCGGCGCTTCGGCGCGGTGAGCACCGCCTTCGCCAGCGGCTGGATGCGCGTCCGCGGCCAGCGCCGCCGCCGCTCGGTGGACCGCGGCTTCGTGCTCTCGGACCACGTCGACTGGCCCTCGCTCCTGGCCGCCATCGACGCGACCGGCGCCGACTGCGTCTGGGTCACGCACGGCTACCGCGAGCCCGTGGTCCGCTGGCTGCGCGAGCGGGCGATCGAGGCTCTCGCCGTCGCCAGCCGCTGGGAGGGCGAGGAAGACAGCGGCGACGTGGAGGTCGCGCCGGAGGTGGGGACCGTTGCGGGGACTGACGACTCAGCCGATTCTGGCAGCGGGTAACGCACGCTCGTGAAACAACCAAGATTAAAATGGCACAGCTCAACAGAGGCCGAGATGAGCGTCGTGACTACCATCACTTCGTACCGAAGCTATTGCTTCGGCACTTTTCCGCTGATGACGGATGTGTCACGGTGTACAATCGCGATTCGAATTGGTCGTTGTTCCGACGCTCGCCGGACCGCATCGGTGAGCAAAAGCATCTCTACAGTCCAGAGGTAGGAGAGAACACAACAGGCGACCCAAAGGACGACACAGTCGAACGCTGGCTGGAACGTGAGGTTGATGGCCCTGCTGGAAAACCGCTACGCCAATTAGCTGAAGGTGCTCGAATTGATGACCTGAGCACTGATGAGTTCTATGCAATGGCTGGATTTGTTGGAATGCAAGACATCCGTGTTCCGAAATCTGCGGATCTGCTCGTGCCTGCTTTCGCGGAGGCTGCCGAAGCAGGGATCATGGATACTGATACGGCGTTCGATGCATTGAACAGCCGCGGCCTCAAAATAAGCCGTGAAGAAATCCGGGAGTTCCAGCGGGAGCACAGGGATGATCTCGTTAAATTGTTCGCGAAGCCGAGCTGGCTCGATTTCCTAGTAGAGAACAAAGGTCGAGCAACCGCCCATGTAGCCGGCAAGCTCTGGTTCCTGATAGATGCGCCGGACGAGTCAGCATTTCTTACAAGCGATCTCGCGATCATTAAGTTCTTCCGAGATTTCCGATATCCTTGTTCTCATCACTTCGGTGATTTTGAAGGGCGAGATCATTGGTTGATGCCGATATCACCCAAGCGCGCACTCGCACTTGCACCTGTGTGGTCTCGCGGGGCACCACTTTCGACAGTGGCCTTCGTAGCGGCGGCCAACCGGCAACTTATTAAAGATGCTCGGCGCTTCGTGTACTCACGCGACGCTGTAGACATAGAAGCGCTGACAGTATGAAGGCCTTCGCCGAGCTCTACGCCGCGCTGGACGAGACGACGAAGACCGGCGAGAAGGTCGACGCGCTCGCCCGCTACTTCGCGTCCGTCGCGCCGGCGGACGCGGCGTGGGCGGTGCACTTCCTGAGCGGGCGGCGGCCCAAGCGGCTGGTCGGCGCGCGGAAGCTCGCCGGGTGGGCGATGGAGTTCACCGGCACGCCGGAGTGGCTGTTCGGCGAGTGCTACGAGTCGGTGGGCGACCTGGCGGAGACCATCTCCCTGCTCCTCCCGCCCTCGGGCGCGTCGAGCGACCTGCCGCTGCGCGCCTGGGTGGAGGAGCGCCTCCTCCCTCTCCGCGGCGAGAGCGAGGAGACGCAGCGGCGCGCGATCCTGGCCGCCTGGGCGGAGCTGGACGGGCAGCAGGCGTACGTGTGGAACAAGCTCATCACCGGCTCCTTCCGCGTGGGCGTGTCGCAGAAGCTGGTGGTGCGCGCGCTGTCGCGGGTGAGCGGGGTGGACGAGGCGGCCGTGGCGCACCGGCTGATGGGCGCGTGGGACCCGTCCCCCGAGTTCTACGGCCGCCTGCTCGGCGAGGACACGGCGGACACGGACGCCAGCCGGCCCTACCCCTTCTTCCTGGCCCACGCGCTGGAGGCGGAGCCGGACGAGTTGGGCGACCCGGCGGAGTGGCAGGTGGAGTGGAAGTGGGATGGCATCCGCGCGCAGGTGGTGCGCCGCGCGGGGAAGGTGTTCGTCTGGTCGCGCGGGGAGGAGCTGGTGACCGAGCGCTTCCCCGAGCTCGCGGCCGCGGCGTCGCTACTCCCGGACGGCACCGTGCTCGACGGCGAGCTCCTCCCCTGGCGCGACGGCGGCGCGCTCCCGTTCGCGCAGCTCCAGCGCCGGATCGGGCGGACCACGCTGGGGCCGAAGATCCTCTCCGAGATCCCCGTCGTCCTCCTCGCCTACGACCTGCTGGAGATGGAGGGGGTGGACGTGCGCGAGCAGCCGCTGGCGTGGCGGCGCGAGCAGCTGGCGGAGCTGGTCGGGGCGGTGCACGCCGGCGGGCGGCTGCTGCTCTCGCCGCGGGTCCCTTCGGCGACCTGGGACGACGTGCGGCAGGCGTACCGCGAGGCGCGCCAGAGCTCGCGCGAGGGGCTGATGCTGAAGCGCGGGGACAGCCCCTACCGCGTGGGCCGCAAGCGCGGCGACTGGTGGAAGTGGAAGGTGGAGCCCTTCACCGTGGACTGCGTGATGATCTACGCCCAGCGCGGCCACGGGCGGCGGGCCTCGCTCTACACGGACTACACCTTCGCGGTGTGGAGCGGCGGCGAGCTGGTGCCCTTCGCCAAGGCCTACAGCGGGCTCACCGACGAGGAGATCCGCCGGGTCGACAGCTTCGTGCGGCGCAACACGCTGCAGCGCTTCGGGCCGGTGCGCGCGGTGAAGCCGGAGCTGGTGTTCGAGCTGGGGTTCGAAGGGATCCAGCGCTCGCCGCGCCACAAGAGCGGCATCGCGGTGCGCTTCCCCCGCATGCTCCGCTGGCGCACCGACAAGCGCCCCGAAGACGCGGACTCGCTGGAGACCATCCAGGCGATGCTGAATGCGGTGGAGGCGGGGCGGACCGGGTGAACGGCAACAGCAATTTCACGCAGAGACACAGAGGCGCAGAGAGGGCTCGGCGGCTCCCCTCCGCGCCTCTGTACTGATGGGGCGTGGTCAGGCGGCGGACTTGTCCTGCTTGCGAGTTGGTGGCGGCGTCGAGATCAGACGATCGGCGAACTGCTTTTCATACTCCATGTAGTGCTCGACCAGCCGGTCGATGTCGTCGCCGTGCTCTCGCGAGATTCGCTTGCGGATCTCATAGATCTCGTCGATCAGCGGATCCGGCGTGTCGTGCTCACTCATGGTCCTCCCCCAACAGGGCCGGTGGAGTGACGATCTGCGGAACGAACAGGTCGAGCAGGCTGCTCACCTGTTGAATGTGTCTGAACTTGTTGGCATTCGCCAGATGCTTGAAGTTCCACGTCAACAGGTAATCGCACCGGTAGCAGGATGCCAACGCGAGGTGGAGGGCGTCGCCCAACGGGTTTGCCGGCATCACTTTATGCCGAACGTACTTTGCTGCGATCTCGCGAACGGCTGCGTTGCTCTGCAACAAGGGCAATCCATCGATGAGTTGCAGCCAAGCGCTGGTGCGATCCGAAGGCCCAGCCATCAACTCCTCACGCACCGCGGACCCCGTCACCAACTCGTATTTATCGGAAGCCTGTCTCCACCACCGGCGCGTGACCTCGCGCCGCGCCACCATCTCGGGTGTGGAACGCACGTCGAAGTAAGGGATTGTAACAAAATAACTATTGCACTTTGTTCACCTTGCGTGTATATTGTCATGCATGGAAGAAGAGCGCGCGATTCGCCGCCGGCATGAGCTCCTCCAGCCGTTCCTGGATGAACGGGGGCGGCGGTTGGTGCTT
>JBJMPM010000227.1:0-29274 GCA_045803205.1 Longimicrobiaceae bacterium | reverse complement strand
GCCAACTTCACCCCGTCGCGGGTGAACGGCGCCAACATCTACACCATCAGCGCCATCGACAGCAAGGACTGCATGCCGAGCTGGAGCAACTACGGGAACCCGCCGGTGGACTACGCGGCGCCGGGGGTGAGCGTGGTCTCGCTCAGGCGCGGCGGCGGCACCACCAGCATGAGCGGCACCTCGATGGCGAGCCCGCACGTGGCCGGCATCCTGCTGCTGGGCTCGGTCCGCTCGAACGGCTCGGCGAGCTGCGACCCCGACGGCAACCCGGACCCGATCGCCCACCGCTGATCGCGTAAAAGATCGTCTCACGCAGAGACAGGGAGACACGGAGAGAAAGCCGCGGGGAAGGCCATCGCTTCCCCCGCGGCTTCTCCGCATTCCGCCCGCCCGGATGAGCCGCCGCTCGGGTACCGGCGGATGAATCCGCGGCTCCGCGGCAACAGGAACACGAAGTCCGCCTGCGCGGACTCCCACCTGCAGTGTGGCGTCGGTCGCGGGGCACGCGACGGGCTCCACCTCCACCGAGGCTCACGGACTGAGGCTGCGGGAAGCCCGTCGCGCGCCACACCCGCCAGGACCCCCGCAGCCGACGTCTCACACCGAAGACCCAGAGAGCCGCGGGGGAGGTTCGATCCCCCCCGCGGCTTCTCCGCGTTGTGCCTGTGGTGCGGCGCCGTATCTTCCCGGCTGCTCAGCCCTGGCCGGCCAGCTCGCGGCGCAGCTCGTCCACCCAGCGCGGGCGCGCGCGGCCGGTGGCGTCGTAGCCGCGGCCCAGGCAGTCGAGCAGGCAGTTGGCCGTCTCGCGCCGGGGGCCGCCGGGAAGGTCGTGGGTGAGCACCGCCAGCGCGGCCTCCGCGTCCGGGTACTCGACCTCGCTCGCCGGCACGGCCGCGTGGTTCACGTACCACTTCCGCAGGCGGCGAAGGGTGGGAGCGTAGGGCGCCGTGCCGAGCAGGAACTTCTTGAGCCCGGTGGGGCTCATCCCGATCTCGCGCGCGACGCCGCGCAGCGACGTGTGCTCCACCTTCGCCGCGGCCAGCGACCGCAGGTGCTGCACGGACTCGTCCCTGGCCTGGCCGAAGGGGAGCGGGATCGTCGGTTCCATCGTGGGGGCCTCCTGCCGATTCGAGAGAACGGCTGTTCGGTGTATCTTCGGTAAAGATACACCCGAATATTTCCCGAATCAAGACCGGAGCACGGCGTGAACGTGTGACGGGTGTGCACTTGAATTGCTGCGTCGTTCCCTGCGCACCCGCCGGATCTCGCTAACTCGTTTGCTGTGCAGAGGTTTCCGTGGTGGCCCCAGACGCGCGGGTATCGGGGACCTGTCCATTACCCGGTGATCCCCTCCTCCACCTCACGACCCGAAGACGTGATGCCGAACGGGTTCTACGTGATCCTCAACCCCGCGGCGGGCCGGGGCGCCGCGGGGCGGGCGTGGCCCGCGGTGCGTGCGGTGCTGCAGGGCGCCGGATCGCGCGTCGAGCTCGCAGAGACGGCGCGGCACGGGCACGCGGAGGAGCTCGCGGAGGCGGCGGCGCGCGCCGGGTGGGCCGCCGTGGTGGCGATGGGCGGCGACGGCACCGTGCACGAGGTGGCGAACGGGCTGCTGCGCGCCTCGGACGGCGACGCCACGCGGGCGGCGCTGGGGATCGTGCCGGTGGGGAGCGGGAACGACTTCTCGCTGCTGGCCGGCCTCCCGCGCGACCCCGTCGAGGCGGCGCGGCGGATCGTCTCGGGGGTGGAGCGGCGGGTGGACGTGGGGCGGGTGGGAGACCGCTGGTTCGTCAACGGCGTGGGGGTGGGGCTCGACGCGCGCGTAGCCGTGGAGGCGAACCGCAACCGCCGGCTGCGCGGGATCGGGATCTACCTCTGGGCGCTCGCGCGGGTGCTGGTGAGCTTCCGGGCGCCAGTGATGCGGGTGGAGATCGACGGCGACGAGGTGATCGAGCGGCCGCTGACGCTGGCGACGGTGGGGAACGGGGGCCGGCACGGCGGCGGCTTCTGGATCTGCCCCGCGGCGAAGCTCGACGACGGCCTGCTGGACCTGTGCGTCTGCGACGAGCTGGGCAAGCTGCGCATCCTCCGCTTCCTCCCGAAGGTGCTGCGCGGCACGCACGCCGGCGAGAGCTGCGTGCACATGCGCACCGCCCGCGTGCGCATCACCAGCGACACGCCCCTCCCCGTGCACGCGGACGGCGAGATCCTCTCCGAGGCCGCGCGCGAGCTGGAGATCGAGATCGCGCCCGGACGCCTGCGCCTGCTCGGCTGACCCGGTCTCACGCGGAGACACGGAGGCACAGAGAGGTCAGAGGCTCTGCGCCTGCTTCACCAGCAGGTCGTAGTGCGCGCGCTGGGCGGGGCTGAGGGTGGCGGGGATGCCGACGATGATCGCGGGGGCGGAGGTGCGGTCGGGGAGATGGAGGACGAGCGCGTCCGCGGGGACGGGGCGCGCGTAGTCGGCCGCGCGGCCGGTGGGGTCGATCTGCACCGTGCGGCCCGGCGACGCGAGCGAGGCGAGGAAGCGGCCGTACTCCAGCCACTCCGCCATGGGATCGCCGTCGTCGCCGGCCACGGCGGGGATGAGCTGCTGCTCGAACCAGGCCAGCGCGCGGCGGTAGGCCGCCGCGTCGGAGGCCTTGAGCTCCACCAGCTGCCTGCGGTAGAAGTCGCGCGGGTCGCGGGCTCCCGAAGCCGCCAGGGCCTGGGCGAAGCGCTCGTCGGCGCGAGCGCGAAGGTCTGCGTCTGCCATGCGGACGATTGTACGGCGGCGACGTGCGAGGGGACAGAGGACAGGGGACAGGGGACAGGGGACAGCCAGCCACTGCAACCGCTTGCTGTCCCCTGTCCCCTGCGTTTCCCTGAACATTGTGCCGAGCGGAGCGGCCGGGCGCGTCCCTTGCGCGCAGGCGCGGCGCGGGAGCATGTTGGCGAGCAGCCCTCCGCGCGGCATCCCGCCGCACCCATCACAGCCCGGTTGTTGATGCTTCCCGAGCCCACCGATCCCCTCCGCGACCCCGCGCGCCTGGCCGCGCTCGCCGCCACCGGGCTGCTCGACTCGGCGCCGGTGGAGGTGTTCGACCGCCTCACCCGGCTGGCCGCGCGGCTGCTGGGCGCGCCCATGGCCGCGCTCTCGCTGCTCGACGACCGGCGCCAGTTCTTCATGAGCCAGTGCGGCTTTCCGCCGCCGCTCGCCGACGCGCGCCAGACGCCGCTGGAGTACTCGGTGTGCCGCCGGGTGGTGGCCTCGGCCGGGCCGGTCGCCATCGGCGACGCCGCGCGCGAGCCGTGGCTGGCCGACAACCCGCTGGTCACCGAGCTGGGGGTGCGCGCCTACGCCGGGTACCCGGTGGCCACGCGCGACGGGCAGGTGCTGGGGAGCTTCTGCGTCTGCGACTTCCGCCCGCGGGAGTGGGACGGCGACGCGCTGGAGACGCTGCGCGAGCTGGCGGAGCTGGCGGCGCTGGAGGTGGAGCGCCGCCCGCCGGGGAGCGAGCGCGCCGAGCGGCTGCTGGCCGACGCGGAGGGGTGGTTCCGCTCGCTGGTGGAGCAGTCGATCATGGCCATCTACTGCTACCAGGACGGCCGCTTCCGCTACGTGAACCCGCGGCTGGCGGAGATCTTCGGCTACACCCGCGAGGAGCTGCAGCAACCCGGCGCGCTGCAGCGGGTGGTGCACCCCGACGACCTGCCGATGGTGGCCGAGAACATCCGCGCGCGGCTCACGGGCGAGATCCCCACCGTGCGCTACTCGCTGCGCGGGGTGCGCGCCGACGGCGAGGTGCTGTACCTCGACGTGCACGGCGCCCGCACCGACATCGAGGGGCGCCCGGCGTTGATCGGCGTGGGGTACGACATCACCGACCGGGTGCGCGCCGAGCGCGAGCGCGAGGCCGCCCGCCAGTCGCGCGACCGCTTCTACGCCATGGCCAGCCACGAGCTGCGCACCCCGGTGAGCACGGTGATGCTGTACAACGACCTGCTGCTGGGGGGGATGTACGAGCCGCTCACCGAGCAGCAGCAGGAGGCGGTGGAGCGCGCCCAGGGCTCCGCCCGGCACCTGCTGGACCTGATCAACGACCTGCTCGACCTCTCCAAGCTCGAGGCGGGGCGGCTGGACGCGCGCCGCGACGAGCTCGACGCCGCCGTGCTGGTGGAGGAGGTGGTGGCCGAGCTCGCTCCGCTCGCCGCCGACCACGGGAGCGCGCTGGCGCTGGAGCCCGCGCCGGGGCCGGTGATGGTGGTGGGCGACGGGAAGCGCATCCGCCAGATCCTGCTGAACCTCCTCTCCAACGCCGTCAAGTTCGGCGCGGGGC
Source organism: Longimicrobiaceae bacterium (assembly GCA_045803205.1). GTDB lineage: Bacteria > Gemmatimonadota > Gemmatimonadetes > Longimicrobiales > Longimicrobiaceae > Longimicrobium. The sequence goes on along the minus strand of JBJMPM010000227.1, from coordinate 24,955 downwards.
GGCCGATCACGGTGCGCTGCGCCGCCGACGGCGCGGGCGGGGTGGAGATCTCGGTGGCCGACCAGGGCCCCGGGATCGCCGCCGGCGACCTGCCGCGCATCTGGGAAGACTTCGTGCAGCTCGGCGACGGCGACGACGCGGGCACCGGGCTGGGGCTCCCCATCGCCCGCCGCCTCGCGGAGCTGCTGGGCGGCTCGCTCACCGCCGAGTCCACCCCCGGCGCCGGCAGCACCTTCCGTCTGCGCCTCCCCTCCTCGAAGTCCTGATAACTGCGATCTCTCACCGAGGCCACAGAGGTCACGGAGGAACTGCGGTGCTTTCCTCCGTGTCCTCTGCGACCTCTGTGAGAGTCATGCCGTTGCCGAATCCGATATTCGGTTTATATTCGGGTTGGAGCAGGAAGCGGGGACGGTTAGCTTCATCGGCATGAATTCGCACGCGCTGGCCGTCCTGGAGTACCGCGAGGCGCTCGACCTCGTCGCCCGCCACGCCTCCTCCGAGCTGGGCGCCGGGGCGGTGCGCGCCCTCGCCCCCTCCGCCGACCTGGGGTGGATCGCGCCCGAGCTGGAGCGCGTGGACCAGATGCGCGCCTTCCTGGGCGGCGACACGGGATGGAGCATGGCCCCCGTCCCCGACGTGCGCGAGGCGGTGCGCCGGCTGCGGGTGGAGGGGTCGGTGCTGGAGCCGGGCGAGCTGCGCGGGATGGCGGTGCTGCTGGCCTCGTCGCGCACCACGCGGCGGGCGGTGCTGGCCCAGGGCGGCGAGGAGCGCTTCCCCCTGCTGGCGATGATCGCCGGCGGGCTGCTGGAGGCGGAGAAGGACGAGGCGCAGATCGGCCGCGCCATCGACGAGGCGGGCGCGGTGCGCGACGACGCCTCGCCCGCGCTCTACAAGCTGCGGCGCGAGATCCGCACGGTGCGCTCCCGGCTGGTGGAGCGGCTGGCGGCGTACATGTCGTCGCTCCCCGACCACTACCGCGTGGCCGACGCCTCGGTGAGCGTGCGCGACGGGCGCTACGTGATCCCCGTGCGGCGCGAGGGGCGGGGCGAGGTGGGCGGCATCGTGCACGGCGAGAGCGCGACCGGCGCCACCCTGTTCGTGGAGCCGCCGCTGGCCGTGGAGGCGATGAACCGCCTGCGCGAGCTGGAGGCCGAGGAGGCGCGCGAGGTGCTGCGCATCCTGCGCGAGCTCACCGACCGGCTGCGCCCGCTGCACCCCGAGATCGTCGCCTCGCTCGACGGGCTGGTGGCGCTCGACTCGCTCTACGCGCGCGCCCGCTATGCGCTGCGCGTGCACGGCCATCGCCCGGCCATGCTCCCGGCGGGGACCGAGCACTACGAGGTGACGGACGGGCGCCACCCGATCCTGCTGTCGCAGAGCGCCGCGGTGGTGCCCTTCGACCTGCGGATGGACCAGGGGGAGCGCACGCTGCTCATCTCCGGCCCCAACACCGGCGGGAAGACGGTGCTGCTGAAGGCGGTGGGGCTCGTCTCCCTGCTGGCGCAGAGCGGGGTGGTCCCGCCGGTGGGCCCGGGGACGAAGCTCCCGGTCTTCCGCGAGGTGTTCGCCGACATCGGCGACGAGCAGAGCATCGAGGCATCGCTCTCCACCTTCAGCGCGCACCTGAAGAACCTGCGCGAGGCGCTGGAGGGCGCCGGGTGGGAGAGCCTGGTGCTAACCGACGAGGCGGGGAGCGGCACCGACCCCGTCGAGGGCGGCGCGCTGGCGGCGGCGGTGCTGGTGGAGCTCACGCGGCGCTCCTGCTTCACCGTGGCCACCACGCACCTGGGGCAGCTCAAGCTCCTGGCGACCACCGAGCGCGGGGTGGTGAACGCCTCGCTGCAGTTCGACGCGGAGCGGCTGGAGCCCACCTACCGGCTGGTGAAGGGCGTCCCCGGGCGCTCGTACGGGCTGGCGATCGCGAAGCGGCTGGGGCTCCCCGAGGGCGTGCTGGCGGCCGCCGAGTCCACGCTGCCGCAGGGCGAGCGCGACGTCGCCCGGCTGCTGCTGGAGCTGGAGGCCAAGGAGCAGCGGCTGGACGCGGCCACCGCCGCGCTCGAGGCCGAGCGGGCGCGCACCGAGGCGCTGCGCGAGCAGATGGAGGCGCGCGAGGTTGGCCTCAAGCAGCGCGAGGTCGACGCGGAGCGGCGCGCGCGGCAGCAGGCGCGCGACCTGTTGCTGCAGGCGCGCGCCGAGGTGGAGGCCGCCATCGCCGACGTGCGCGGCGCGGCGGACCAGGCGGCGCTCGACGAGGCCGCGAAGGCGGCCCGCCGCCGGGTGGAGGAGGCGGCGAAGAAGCAGCGCGAGAAGGTCCCCGCCGAGCGCCGCTCCCGCGGAAGCGCGCCGCGCCGCCCCGCCGCCGAGCTGGAGTTGGAGCCGGGGCTGCGGGTGCGCATCGAGTCGCTGGGGCGCACGGGGGTGGTGCTGGAGCTGCGCGACGGGAAGGCGATGGTGGAGGCGGGGGCGATGCGGATGCTCCTGCCCCGGGCCGACCTCACGCCGCTCCCCGCGGGCGACCAGCAGGCGGAGGCGCGGAAGCCCTCGGGCGGGTACTTCGTGCACGACGTGGACGCGCGCCCCGAGGTGGATCTGCGCGGGATGCGGGTGGACGAGGTGGAGACGACGCTCGCCCGCGCGGTGGACGACGCGATCCTGGCCGGGCTCCCGTCGTTCCGCATCATCCACGGGAAGGGCACGGGGGCGCTCCGGGCCCACGTGCGCGAGCTGCTGAAGGCCGACCGCCGCATCTCGACGCAGCGTCCCGGCGAGATCTTCGAGGGCGGCACGGGGGTGACGGTGGTGGAGTTCGCTTGAAGGGAAGTGCCTAGTGCCTAGTGCCTAGTGCCTAGTGCCTAGTGCCTAGTGCCTAGTGCCTAGTGCCTAGTGCCTAGTGCCTAGTGCCTAGTGCCTAGTGCTATTACTCCGAACCCTAAACAGTTTGCGCTGGCAGTTGGATGACCGGCGTCCCATCTGCGTAGCCTGCAAACCAATTAGCGCCTGGGGTAATAAGTGCTGGAGGGCGTGTCGGCGGGGAGCGGTAATGGAGAACTACTACGATCACGAGACCGGCGAGTGGGTGACGGACTGGTCGCGCTACGTCGCGGTCGAGGAGCAGCCCCGGTACGACGGCCTGCGCACGCGCACCGTCCCACCGGAGGTGGAGTGGCTGCTGCTGCTGGAACTGCTGGCCGAGGTGCCGGACGATGTGGTGTTTCACGTGGGATGCGGCCCGCTGCAGAACTTCATCCGGGCGTATGGCGCCGCGTTCGTGGATCAGCTGGAGGCCGCGGCGCGCGACGACGAACGCTTCCGCCGCGCGGTGATCGAGGTGGACCTTCCGGCCGGGATGCTCCCCGAGACGGTGGAAGCCCGGCTCGTGGCCGCGTTCGGCCCGCGCTTCGAGCTGTTGCCCCCGCTCTCCGCCGCGGAGCCGGCGGAGAGCGGGGTGCCGATCGACCCGTGAAACCCGGTCTTCCCGGGTGGCGGCCGCGGGAATGCGGGCTGGCGGCACGGACGCGTGAGGGATGCGCGCACGTAGTGCCGAGACGCCGCCGCGCTCGCGCCGCCGCCGCGGGTCGCCGCTGAGCCGGGCGCGGCGGTGGCTCGGCGCGGTTGGGCACAGTCGTATCGTGCCCTACCGCGCGCGCAGCCCGGCCCGGAGCGCAGCGGAGGGACACGCCCGGAACCGTAGTTCCGCCGTTCGCAGTTCCGCCGCAGGCAGTTCGGGCGTACCGTAGTCAGAAGTCGCGTAGCGGGGTGGGGCGGAGAGGCCCTTGCTGGCTGTCCCCTGTTCCCTGTCCCCTGTCCCCTGCAGTCGCATGCCGATCCCCGACCAGCTCGTCGAGCGCATCCGCGAGAGCGCGGACATCGTGGAGATCGTCTCGGAGCACACGCGCCTCAAGCGCTCCGGGAAGACCTTCCGCGGGCCGTGCCCCCTGCACGGCGGCGAGGGGCCCAACTTCTCCGTGGACCCCGCCAAGGGGTTCTACAAGTGCTTCGTCTGCGGCGAGGGCGGCACCGTCTTCACCTTCCTGATGAAGCACCTGGGGATGACCTACCCCGACGCCATCCGCTCCGTGGCCGAGCGGGTGGGGATCGAGGTACCCGACGAGCGCGAGGAGCGCCCCCAGGAAGACCCCCTCCGGCACTACTACGAGGTCAACGCCTTCGCCCGCGACTGGTTCCAGAAGCAGCTCTGGGAATCGGAAGGGGGCCAGCCCGCGCGCGACTACCTGGAGCGCCGGGGCGTCTCGCGCGAGTGGGCCGAGCGCTTCGGGCTGGGGTGGGCGCCCGAGGCGTGGACCGGCTTCGGCGACGTGGCGCGCGGCCACCGCATCCCCAACGCGCTCCTGCTGGAGCTGGGGCTGGTGAAGGAGAGCCAGAAGGGCGGCCGCGAGCCCTACGACGCCTTCCGCGGGCGCGTCATCTTCCCCATCGAGGACCTCTCGGGGCGCGTGGTGGCCTTCGGCGGGCGCATCTTGGGCGAGGCCGAGGAGCACGTCCCCAAGTACCTCAACTCCCCCGAGACCCCCGTCTACACCAAGGGGCGCACCCTCTACGGGCTGGGGTGGGCGCGCAACGCCATCCGCCGCGAAGAGGCGGCGCTGGTGGTGGAGGGGTACATGGACTACGTCTCCCTGGCCAGCCACGGCGTGGGGAACGCGGTGGCGCCGCTGGGGACGGCCATGACGCAGGAGCAGGCGGAGCTCATCGCGCGCTACTGCGGCCGCGCCATCCTCCTCTACGACAGCGACCGTGCCGGGCTCAAGGCCACGTTCCGCACCGGCGACGAGTTGCTGCGGGCGGGGATGGAGGTGCTGGTCGCCACCCTGCCGCAGGGCGAGGATCCCGACTCGCTGGTGCGCGGCAAGGGCCCGGCGGCGCTCCGGAAGTACCTGGACGACGCGGTCGACGTGCTGGAGCGGAAGATCCAGATCCTGGAGCGGAAGGACTTCTTCGGCTCCATCCGCGGCACCCGGCAGGCGGTGGACGTGCTCCTCCCCACCGTGCGCGCCACCGCCGACGAGGTGCTGCGCGGGGTGTACATCCAGCGCATCTCCGAGAAGACGGGGGTGCCGCGCGAGACGCTGGAGCGCGAGGCGGCCGAGCTCCCGCCGCACGAGCGCCGCGCCGCCGCCGCCGAGGAGCGCCGCGACCGCGGCCAGCGCGACGCCCCCGGCCGCCGCGCGGAGGACTTCGCGCGGATGGCGCGCACCGCCGAGCACCTGAACCTTCCCGAGCGGGTGCTCCTCCTCCTCCTCTTCCGCGACGAGGCGTGGGTGGCGCGCGCGGCCGAGGAGCTCTCGCCCGCCGACTTCCGGCACGCGGCGTACGGCACCATCTTCGCCGGGCTGGTGGAGGCCGAGGGCCGGCGCGACCCCGAGAGCGAGTGGCTGAACGTCTTCCCTCCCGAGGTGCAGCCGCTGGTGGCGGAGCTGCGCAGCGACCCCCAGGCGGCCACGCTGGTCCCCGCCGACCACTTCTTCGCGGGGAGCCTGCAGCTCATCCGCGCGCGGGCGCTGCAGGCGCGGCTCGCCGAGATCGCGCGGGAGATGAACGTGGCCGACCCCGACCAGCAGCTCCTCCTCTACCGCGAGAAGAAGCTGCTCACCGACCAGCTCCGCGGCGACAGCGGGTACCTGCGCAAGGGCGGGCTGAAGAGCGCCATCGGGGGCTGACGCCGAGACGCAGAGGAACCGAGAGACGCAGAGGGCTCGCTCTGCGTCTCTCAGTTTCTCTGCGCTCTCGGCGCGAAGCGCCCCCCGGACTTTCGCGGTTGCCTCGCCCCGGACATATTGTCGCGCCTTCGTTTACGGCTGACTCACGCTGAACCCGGCTCAATCCAAATGGCTACGCAGGGCAAGGATACGGACGTCGTCTTCCTCTCCGCCAGGCGCACGGGGATGGGGACCTTCGGCGGCGCGCTGAAGGACTTCTCCGCCACCGACCTGGGGGTGTTCGCCGCGCAGGGCGCGCTCGAGCAGGCGGGCGTGCCCGCCGCCGAGGTGGGGCACGTGGTCTTCGGCAACGCGCTGCAGACCTCGGCCGACGCCATCTACCTGGCGCGCCACGTCGGCCTGCGCGCGGGGCTCCCCATCGACACCCCCGCGCTCACCCTCAACCGCCTCTGCGGCTCCGGCTTCCAGGCCATCGTCTCCGGCGCCATGGAGATCATGCTGGGCGAGTGCGAGGTCGCGCTCTGCGGCGGCACCGAGAGCATGTCGCAGGCGCCGCACGTGATCCGCGGCGCGCGCTGGGGCGAGCAGCGGCTGGGGCCCGCCGGGCCCTTCTACCAGGACCTGCTCTGGGAGGCGCTCACCGACACCTTCGCCGCCTGCTCCATGGCCGTGACCGCCGAGAACCTGGCGGACCACTACGGGATCAGGCGCGAGGACGTCGACGCCTACGCCTGCATGTCGCAGGGGCGCGCCAAGGCCGCGTGGGACGCGGGGCACTTCGCCGAGGAGCTCACCCCCGTCACCATCAAGAGCCGCAAGGGCGAGACGCAGTTCATGGCCGACGAGCACATGCGGCCGGAGACGAACGCCGAATCCCTGGCCAGGCTCAAGCCGTACTTCAAGGAGGGCGGCACGGTGACCGCCGGCAACGCCTCCGGCATCGGCGACGGCGCCGCCGCGGTGGTGATCGCGAACGCCGAGTACGCGCGCCGCAACGGGCTCAAGCCGATCGGCCGGCTGGTCTCCTGGGGGATCGCGGGGGTCGAGCCCAAGCACATGGGGATCGGCCCCGTGCCCGCCTCGCGGCTGGCGCTCAAGAAGGCGGGGATGGAGCTGGGGGAGATGGACCTGGTCGAGATCAACGAGGCCTTCGGCAGCCAGTACTGCGCGGTGGAGAAGGAGCTGGGGCTCGACCGCGAGCGCACCAACGTCTCCGGCGGCGCCATCGCCATGAGCCACCCGCTGGGCGCCAGCGGCGCGCGCATCACCGTGCACCTGCTGCACGAGCTGCGGCGCCAGGGGAAGCGCTTCGGGCTCGGCAGCGCCTGCATCGGCGGCGGGCAGGGGATCGCCGTGGTGGTCGAGGCCTTCCCCGCGCAGGACTCCTGACCTTTTCGCGGGGCGGCGTTCGCGCGCGTTCGCTCTCCGCCGCGGCGCCGCACCGCGTTTTCCTGGGCACGATGAGCGACAACCATCCCGTCCCCGGTCCGCCGGGCGGCTCCGGGCTCCCGGCGCGCAAGCTCTCCAGCTCCGAGCTGGAGGCGGTGATCAAGCGCGCCGTGGAGCTGCAGACGGTGCGCGAGACGGAGATGACCGACGGCCTCTCCGACGCCGAGGTGGTGCGCATCGGCCAGGAGCTGGGGCTGGAGCAGCACCTGGTGCGCCGCGCCATCGCCGAGGTGCGCAGCCTCCCCCCCGAGGAGCACGGCCTGCTCTCGGGGGTGATGGGGCCGGGCCTGGTCCGCGCCGCCCGCACCATCCGCCGCCCGGCGGTGGAGCTGGGGATGTTCCTGGAGCGCTACCTGGTCGAGTGCGAGTTCATGGTGGTGGAGCGCCGCTTCCCCGACCGCACCCGCTACGTGCGGGCGCAGGGGATCGGCGCCGCGGTGGGCCGCACCTTCAGCAAGGTGGGGAGCCGCGTGGCCCCGCTCGACCTGCAGTCGGTGGACGTGGGCGTGGCGCTGGCCGACGAGGATGCCTCGCTCGTCACCCTCTCCGTCGACCTCACCGGGATCCGCGCGGGGACGGCGGTGGGCGCGTGGCTGACGGGGCTGGGGGGCGGCGGCACGGTGGCGGCGGTCGTCCTGGCGTCCACCGCGCCGCACCTGCTGGCGCTGGCGGGGCTCGGTGTGGCCGCCGCCGGGCCGCTGGTCGGCCGCTTCGCCTACCGCACCGTCGCGCGGCAGACGCAGAACAAGCTCGAGGCCTTCCTCGACCGGCTGGAGCACGGCGAGCTGCGCCTCCCCGCGCAGAAGTCGGAGTGGCACAAGCGGCTGGGGATGTAGGGCGATGATGAGCCGCGCCGCATCCGTCGCCCTGTTGCTCCTCGCCGCCGCCTGCGCGCGCGAGCCGAAGCGTGCGGTGCTGGGCGAGTGGGCCTCCGGCGGCGAGCGGATGGAGTTCCTGGCCGATGGCCGCCTGCTGCTGAAGCACGCGGACGGCAGCGCCTCCATCGCCGGGTGGGAGTTCCCCGAGAAGCGGCTGCTGCGGATGCGCGAGCTCGCCGCCACCCCGGCCGACTACCAGGTCCAGGTGACGCGCGACTCCCTGGTTCTCTGCCGCGCGCCGGGCGACTGCTACCGCTTCTCCCGCATCGCCGGCGCGCGGCGGTGATCCCGTTTCCGACCCGACACCGCTCCCCCGACGTCATCCTGAGGCCGGTCGTGACAAAATCTCCGCATTCACCGAAGCTGGCAGGCCGAAGGATCTATAGCCGCGGCAACACGTTACCCGGCGAGACGCACCGACTCCATCCCCGGATCGGGGACGAGGTCCGTCCGTTGATCGAGCCGTTGCGCGCCTTCTCCCATCCCCCACGTCCGACATGATCTCGCGGATTCGCGGCGAGCTGGTGCTGCGCGACCTGGAGCGCGTGGAGGTGATGACCGCGGGCGGCGTCGCCTACGAGGTCTTCATCCCCACCACCGTCTTCGAGCGCCTGCCGAAGCTGGGCGAGCAGGTGACGCTGCGCACCTGGCAGGTGGTGCGGGAGGACGCGCAGATGCTCTTCGGCTTCCTGGAAGAGGTGGAGCGCACCGTGTTCTCGCGGCTGCTGGCGGCCACCGGCGTGGGCCCGCGCCTGGCGGTCGGGCTGATGTCGGCGATGAGCGCGGAGATGCTGGTGCGCGCCGTCCGCAACCGCGACGTGGCGGCGCTCACCGCGGTGAGCGGGGTGGGGAAGAAGACCGCCGAGCGCATCGCCATCGAGCTCTCGGGCAAGCTCGACGACCTGGCGTTCGCGCCCTCCGCCCTCGGCGCGCGCCTCCCGGCGGTCGAGGAGGCGCTGCGCGCGCTGGTGGCCCTCGGCATCACCCAGGGCGACGCCGACCGCGCCGTCCGCGGCGCGATCTCGGAGCACGGCAGCGCGCTCACCGCCCCCGAGCTCATCCGCCACGCCCTCGCCCGCGCCACGGCGAAGTAACGGCGTCTCACGAACGAAGTCTCGCGGTACCTGGCGACCCACGCGACAATGGATCGCCTGAACCCCGCGCCCGGTGCGGCGGCTCCGTTCCCTCCCGATGATCTCCGGGCCTCCATGAGAGCCATTGATTGAATCCGCGCCGGCACTTTCCTTCGCCGGCGAATCACTCCATCTTTTCTCTGCCGCCGGGTACCGGCGGGACAAAAGATGCTCTGCTTCCCCCCCCGTTGCTCCCGCATGGCACTCTACCTCCAGCCCGACTCTCCCGAACTGCCCCCGGGCTCCGTCGAACCCGATGCGCCACGCTACGAGCGGCTCGCGCAGCGGGCGCTCACCGTTCGCCAGCGCATGCTTTGCGGCGGCGCGGGAGCGCTGGTGGCGCTCGGGGGTGCCTGGCTCGGCTCTCTCGACGACACCTGGGTCACGGCGGTGGTGGGTATTGGGATCGCGCTGATTCTGTTCGGGCTCGACGGTGGGCGCCGCCTGTACGAGTACTGTGAGTCGGCGAATGGAACGTTCGTCCTGGCGCCGGCCACGGTCGAGGCCAGGATCACCGAGCGACGGGACGAGCGCGTCCGCGCTTCGCTCGCGCGAGCGCGGGCCGGCGCGGGGTTGGTCGGTGCGGTGTTCTTGATCGGGTTCCTCGGTGGATTGGCGAGGCTGATACAGCACCCCGGGGATTGGTTGACCCTGCTGTGGACCGGGCCGTTCGCCGCGGGGATGCTCTGGTTCGCGATCACGGGTGACGCGGGGTGGCTCCCATTCTTCGGTTCGGAAGAGTTGGAGGCTGCCTCGCCGCGGTTCCACGAGCTCGCGGATCCCGCGCGCCCGTTGCCGCCGGAGGCGGTCCGCGACGCGGCCGCGAGCGACGACCTCTCCCGGCGGGCGGAGTAGATGGGCGCCCCCGGAGCAATGCGTGACCCCCGCGAGGCCCGCGGCCCTCGCCGGCCGCATCACGCTCATCGCCGAGATGAGGGTGGTGGAGTCGCCGCCGGGTGCGCCTCTGCCGGAGGGCGTTCCCGCTTGGGTGTTCCGGTGCGAGGTGGTGGAGAAGCTGAAATATCCTCCCGCGCTGCGCCCGTGGCTCCTCGGGGCGGGGGCCGCCGGGGTGGGATCCTCCTCGTCTTCCTCGGCATCCACTGGTGCGCCGGCATCGCCGAGCACGGCAGCGCCCTCACCGCCCCCGAGCTCATCCGCCACGCCCTCGCTCGCGCCACGGCGAAGTAACGGCAGCTCACGCAGAGGCGCTGAGAGTCTCGGCGGCACTCTCTGTGCCTCTGCGTCTCTGCGTGAAATGCTTTTTCGTCCCCTGTCCCCTCTCCCCTGTCTCCTGTAGTTTCCCGGCAGTCGCCCGAAGCTCTCCCGCAGCCAGACGCCGCCCGCAGTGGACCCGCAGCGCTCCGAGATCACCACGCCCGAGGTTCTGGGCGACGACGAGACCGCAGAGCTCAGCCTGCGGCCGCAGCGGCTCGCGGAGTTCATCGGGCAGCCGAAGACCAAGGAGGCGCTCAAGATCGCCATCGACGCGGCGCGGAGCCGCGCCGAGCCGCTGGACCACGTGCTCCTCTACGGCCCGCCGGGACTGGGGAAGACCACGCTCGGGCTCCTCATCGCCCGCGAGATGAGCGTGAACATCAAGCTCACCAGCGGCCCGGTGCTGGAGAAGCCGGCCGACCTGGTGAGCACGCTCACCAACCTCACCGAGGGCGACGTCCTCTTCATCGACGAGATCCACCGCCTGCGCCCCATCATCGAGGAGTTCCTCTACCCGGCGATGGAGGACTACCGGATCGACATCCGCCTCTCCGAGGGGCCGCACGCGCAGACCATCACCATGCCGGTGCCGCGCTTCACCCTGGTGGGCGCCACCACCCGCTTCGGGCTGCTCACCCCGCCGATGCGGGCGCGCTTCGGCATCGTGCAGCGGCTCGACTACTACCCGGTGGACCAGCTCGCCTTCATCGTGGCGCGCACCGCCGAGATCCTGGGGGTGCACTGCACGGTGGAGGGGGCGATGGAGATCGCCCGGCGCGCGCGCGGCACCCCGCGCGTGGCCAACCGCCTGATGCGCCGCGTGCGCGACTACGCCCAGGTGCGCGCCGACGGCTCCATCGACGCCCAGGTGGCCGACGCGGCGCTGCGGATGCTGGAGGTGGACGAGTTCGGCCTCGACGAGATGGACAACCGCGTGCTGCGCTCGCTGATCGAGCACTTCGGCGGCGGGCCGGTGGGGCTGGGGACGCTGGCGGTGTCGATCGGGGAGGATCAGGGGACGCTGGAGGAGGTGTACGAGCCCTTCCTGATCCAGAACGGCTTCCTGATGCGCACGCCGCGCGGCCGCGTGGCCACCGCGCTCGCCTACCGCCGCTTCGGCTACGCGCCCCCCGTCGACGGCCGCGACCTCCCCCCGCCTCCCACGCTCTTCGACGCGTGATGGGCGGGGCTACGCGCGGAATTTTGCGTGGTTCGCGTGGGAATATGCGAGTGAACTCGCCGCTACAACGGCACGCTGTCCGCCTTCGCGGACATCGCGTCCGCCAGTCCCGCGCGTTTACCCAGGCCGGCGCAATCCGCCGCCACGGTAGTCGCCTCCTCAGGTCCCACGCGTCCCCCCCCAATGTCATCCTGAGCGCCGCCGCGGCGCGGAGCCGTCCGCCGCACCGAGACATGGCGGCGGCCGAAGGATCTATAGCCGCGTCCGCAACACAGCCCGCGCGTTCCCACCAGAGCCATGGTACCGTTCGCCATCGCCAACATCGCCCTTTTCCCCGTCGCACCTGCCCCCAAGACGTCATCCTGAGGCCGGCCACGCTGTACCCGCGTCGTCGCCAGAACCGGCAGGCCGAAGGATCTATAGCCGCGTTCGCAATACAGCTCGCGCATCACCGTCGAAGCCTGCGGCCGCACGGATGACCACGCGCGGCCTCCGTACCTCCGATTACGATTTCGACCTCCCGCCGGAACGCATCGCGCAGGCGCCGGCGGAGCGCCGCGACGCCAGCCGGCTGCTGGTGGTCGACCGCGCGACGGGCGCCCTCTCCCACCGCGTCTTCTCCGACCTGCTCGAGTACGTCCCCGCCGGCGACGCGCTCGTGCTGAACGAGACGCGCGTCTTCCCCGCGCGGCTGCTGGGGAAGCGCGCGAGCGGCGCCGTGGCCGAGGTGCTGCTGCTCACGCCGCAGGGCGGGGAAGAGAAGGTGTGGACGGCGCTCGTCCGCCCCGGCGCCAAGCTCAAGCCCGGCCGCACCGTCGAGATCTCGGACGAGCTGTCGGTGGAGATCGTGGAGAGCACCCCCGGCGGCGAGCGGATCGTGCGGCTGCACACGCCGCTGCCGCTGGCGGAGGCGCTCGACCGCTACGGCGAGGTGCCGCTCCCGCCCTACGTGCAGCACCGCGCCACCGAGGAGGACCGCGAGCGCTACCAGACCGTCTACGCCCGCGAGCGCGGCTCCGTGGCCGCGCCCACGGCGGGGCTGCACTTCACCCCCGAGCTGCTGGCGGCGCTGGAGGCGAAGGGCGTGCGCATCGTGCGCCTGGTGCTGCACGTCGGCGTGGGCACCTTCCGCCCGGTGGAGACCGACGACCCCGCCGAGCACCGCATGCACAGCGAGTGGTACCACGTCCCCGCCGATGCCGCCGCCGCGCTAAACGCGACCCGCGCTTCCGGCGGCTCCATCTGGGCCGTCGGCACCACCGTCACGCGCACGCTGGAGACGGTCGCGGACGAGGCCGGCGTCGTTCACCCGGGCGAGGGGTGGACCGACATCTTCATCCGCCCGCCGTACCGCTACCGCGCCATCGACCACCTCGTCACCAACTTCCACCTCCCCCGCTCGACCCTGCTGATGCTCGTCGCCGCCTTCGCCGGCTACGAGCTGATGATGCAGGCCTACCGCGAGGCGATCGACGGCGGCTATCGCTTCTTCTCCTATGGCGATGCGATGTTGATCGTTTAGCGGCGAGCGTGGTTTCTGCTATACACGAAGCGCGGCGTCTCCAGTTCAGGTGGAGACGCCGCACGCGTTGATCCCCGGTGGCGTTCAGAACATCGCGATCTGGGGCTCGAGCCGCCGGAATGTCGAGGGAGCAATCAGTCCCTCGCGGATCTGAGCGGTCGCATCATCCGGCAACAACTCGCGACAGCCCGTGCGGATCAGCGCCGCGTTTCCAACGGGCGGGTGGCGAAGTGCCCGCGGCGAGAGAACGAATACAGGGACGCCCATCGCGAGCGCGGTCCGCGCGGTGTCGAACGTTCCACTGGCGCGTCCCTGCTCGTCCAGCTCGGGGCCAGAGGCGACCACGACGACGGCCCGCGACATGGCGCAAACCAGCTTGTTGCGCGCCATGGCGTTCCGGGCCATCCAGCGCGCGCGCGGGTGAAACTGGGAGACGATCAGTGTGTTCGCGGTCGTCAGCAGCGGCTTGATCTCCGACTTCGCCTCGAAATTCAGGATCCCCAGGCTGAGTGCGATGGTCGTCGTTCCCCCTGCTCGCAGGCTGCCGAGATGGCCCGCCATGTCCGCACCCTTCGCATAGCCGGACACGACATTCAAGCCGTCCCGGGCAAGATCTCCCGCCATGCGGTTGGCGAACTCGATCCCATCGTCCTCGATCATCCGCGAGCCGACGATGGCGACTCCTTCGGTCGTCGCGAGCGGGAGATGGCCGCGGGTAAAGAGCACCGGCGGAAGGCCGAATTCGGCGCCGTGCCGCACCACGCCGGAAGGGAACAAATGGTGATCGGGGTGGAGAACGGTGACGCGTCGCGCCTGCAGCGTCGCGTACTCCTCTTCGATCGGCGCCATCTCCTGTGCGGCGAGAAGATCCCGGACGCGGGCGCATTCCCGTTCCGCGACGGGGCCTGATGCACCGTAGAGGAAGTCGCTGACCTTCAGCGAGCGCGCAGCAGCCGCGGTGTACAGCCGCCAGAGCATCTTGGGTCCGATGCCGGGCAGCCGGTCGAGTCGTAGCCAGAAGAAGCCGTCCGTCTCGTTCATCGCAGTGAGCGCGTTCGGGTCAGCGTCAGGACGTACACGCGATCGACCTTGCCCTGTTCCATAAGCGTGTGCGTGATCTCGTTCAACGTCTCGCCCGAGCGGAAGAGGTCGTCGAAGACGAGCACCCGCTTTCCCGCGAACCGGTCATCTTTTTCGGAGATGGCAAAACGGAAGTACGGAACTCACAGGATACCGGCCAGACTAAGCACGCGCCAGTTCCGCGCCGTCCCATACGCGAATCAGGACACGCCGCGGGGGCATGCTGCCGAAATCACCCTGCGGCGTCTCCATCATGCCGCAGCCTCTCCTCCAGCGCCGCGTCCGGCGCGACGAACACGGTCTTCGCGTGGCTGACCATGACGCGGCCGGGCGGGGCGCCGCGGGGCTTGCGGACGTGCTTGCGGCGGGTCCAGTCGACGGCGACGGTGCCGGACGAGCGCGCCTTGCTGTGCAGCGCCGCCAGGGCCGCCGCCTCCTCCAGGTCGCGCGCGGGGGGCGCGCCAGGGTCGCTCCAGCGGAGGACGACGTGCGAGCCGGGGACCTGGCGCGCGTGCAGCCACACGTCCTCGGGGCCGGCGTGGCGGAAGGTGAGCTGGTCGTTGTCCTTCGATCCCCGCCCCACGCGCACCTCCAGCCCGCCCGAGGTGCGGTAGACGCGGTAGGGCTTGCGCTCACCCTCGCGCGCGGGGCGGCCCTTCGCCTCGCGCTGCTCCCGGCGCGCCAGCACGCCCTCCAGCCACGCCGGCGGCTCGCCCGCCTCGATCGCGGCGAGCGCCTCTTCCCACCGCGCCGCCTCCTGCCGCGCGCGCTCGACCAGCTCGGGGAGGCGCTCCTCGGCGCGGGTGCGGCGTCGGGCCTCGTCGTAGAGGCGCTCGGCGTTCTCGTGCGGCTTCAGCGCCGGGTCCACGGGGATGCGGAGCTTGCGGCCCTCCTCGTCGAACACCGTCACCTTCGCCGCGCCGGGCTGGATGCGGCCGACGTTCGCGAGCAGCAGGTCCGCCTGCCGCCGCAGACGGTCCGCCTCGCCGATCTTCGACCGTTGCTCGTCCAGCCGCTCCAGCCGCCGCCGCACGGACTCCAGCCGTTTGCCCACGCGCGCCAGCAGTGCCGCCTTCTCCCGCTCGTCCGCGTTGGCGGCAGTCGCCTCCGCGGCGGCTTCGAACGTGTCTAGAAGCGAATCGAAGTGGCGAGATGCAAATCCATCTAACGGAAATGGATACGGCTGTACTACGGAGAATGATTCGAGCAGCACCGGCTCAGTCACGGTACGCGTCCGCATCGCCCACCAACGGGCGAAGGCGGCCTCCAGCTCGGCGGGATCGTCGCGCTCGGCGGCGGGGCCGAGGAGGGCTGCGGCGTTGATGGGGCTCGTGGCGGCGAAGCTCCGAAGCAACTCGCGGCGGCGGTCTGGCGGGGGGACAGGCGAGAGGCGGGCGATCCACTCGGCGCGCGCCTCGTCTTCGGAAGCGCCCTGGCCGAAGCGGCGCTGGGGGTCGGGGGCGTGGTAGACCTCGCCGGGGCGGAGGATGCGGCCGCCGGCCTCGCGGGCGCGCAGCACCGAGACGATGCGGCGGTCGGCGGCGTCGACCAGGAGCGCGTTCCACTGGTTGGTGTGCAGCTCGACCACCAGCGCGCGCGTGCCGCCGCGGAAGCGGTTCCCCTCGTGCAGGTCGATGCGCAGCAGCCGCTCGTCGTCGGGGGCGTGCACGCGGCCGATGCGCGCGTCGGGGGTGCGGTCCGCGAGCCCCGGCGGGCGGGGGACGATGCGCACCCAGCCGCGGGTGGGGTGCAGGTCGAAGCGCAGCGCCTGGCCGCGGTCCAGCAGCAGCGTGGCCGAGAGGTCGGCGTCGAAGACCGGGTTGGGGTGCGCCGAGCGGCCCGCGAGGGTGTCGCCGAGCTCGGCGGCCAGGGCGCGCACCAGGACGGGATCGAAGCGGAGGGCGTTTGACACGGGGTGAACATCTCCGTACAATTCAGGCACGTCAACCCGCTATCACGGACATGGTTGGCCCGGCGGCGTCTCGGGAAAGGCCGGGCCCGGGAGACTGGGAAATGTCCACACAGAGCGGGAACGGCGTGCGGAGGGTCACTGTGCCCGACCTCCGCGAAATGAAGCGGCGTGGCGAGAAGATCGCCGTACTGACCGCGTACGACTACCTCTTCGCCCGGCTCGTGGACGGCGCGGGGGTAGACGTCGTGCTGGTCGGCGACTCGCTCGGCCAGGTGGTGCTCGGCCTCGACTCCACCCTCCCCGTCACCCTCGACGACATGATCCACCACGCGCGCGCCGTGCGCCGCGGGGTGGAGCGCGCGCTGCTCGTCGTCGACCTCCCCTTCCTCACCTACCAGGTCAGCCGCGAGGACGCCCTCCGCAACGCCGGGCGCGTGCTCCAGGAGACGTGCGCCTCGGCGGTCAAGCTGGAGGGCGGCTCGGAGACCATCGCCGCCACGGTGCGCGCGCTGGTAGAGGTGGGGATCCCGGTGATGGGGCACCTGGGCTTCACCCCGCAGTCGGTGAACGCCATCGGGGTGAAGGTGCAGGGGCGCGGCGACGGCGGCCGCGAGCGCCTGCTGGCCGAGGCGAAGCGGCTGGAGGAGGCCGGCGCCTTCTCCATCGTGCTGGAGCTGATGCCGGGCGAGCTGGCGGCGGAGATCACCCGCTCCGTCGGCGTCCCCACCATCGGCATCGGCGCCGGCGTGGGGTGCGACGGGCAGGTGCTGGTGCTGCACGACATGCTGGGGATGAACGCCGGCTTCCAGCCCCGCTTCCTGCGCCGCTTCGCCGAGGTGGGCGAGCTGGCCGCCGCCGGCGTGGGGTCGTACGTGCAGGCGGTGAAGGGCGGCGAGTACCCCGGCGCGGAGCACACCTTCGAATGAACGCGTACGAAGGTACGAAGGTGCGGGCGTACGAGAGCGGCGGCGTCGCGACCGCCGCGCCTCCCGCGCCGCGGTCCGGCGAGGCTTCGGGGGATGGGATCGTTCCCGCCGGCCTGACGCTGGTGCGCACGAAGGCCGAGGTGCGCGCGTGGGTGGCGGCGCGGCGGGCGGAGGGGAAGACCATCGGGCTGGTGCCGACGATGGGGTACCTGCACGAGGGGCACCTCTCGCTGGTGGACCGCGCGCGCGAGCTGGCGGACGTGGCGGCGATGTCCATCTTCGTGAACCCGCTGCAGTTCGGGCCCACCGAAGACCTGGACCGCTACCCGCGCGACCTGGAGCGCGACCTGGCGCTGGCGGCGGGGCGGGGGGTGGAGCTGGTGTTCGCCCCGCCGGCACGGGAGATGTACCCCGAGGGCGAGCCGCGCGTCTCGGTGGTGCCGGACGAGGAGATCGGCGGGCGGCTGGACGGGGCGACGCGGCCGGGGCACTTCCGCGGGGTGCTCACGGTGGTGGCCAAGCTCTTCGGCATCTTCACCCCCGAGGTGGCGGTGTTCGGGCAGAAGGACTGGCAGCAGGCCACCCTCATCACCCGCATGGCCGCCGACCTGGAGCTGCCGGTGCGGGTGGAGGTCGCGCCGATCGTCCGCGAGGCGGACGGCTTGGCGATGAGCTCGCGGAACGTGTATCTTTCCGGCGCGGAACGTGTGTCGGCGCGGGCGCTTTCGCGCTCGCTGGAGCGGGTCCGCGGGCTGTACCTGGCCGGCGAGCGCGACGCGGCGGCGCTGCGCGCCGCGCTCCGGGAGGGGATCTCGGCACCGGGCGTGGAGCCCGAATACGCGGAGGTGGTGGACCCCCGTACGCTGGGGGCGGTGGAGCGGGCGGGCGGCGGCACCCTGTGCGCCGTGGCGGCCCGGGTGGGGAAGACGCGGCTGATCGACAACGCGCTCCTTCCCCCGGACGTGTGATCACGACGAGCCCAGAGGATCGACTCATGTACCGCACGATGTGCAAGTCGAAGATCCACCGGGCCACCGTGACCGGAGCGGATCTGAACTACGTGGGGTCGATCACCATCGATCCCGAGCTGATGGCCGCCGCGGACCTGCTGGAGTTCGAGCAGGTGTCGGTGGTGAACGTGAACAACGGCGCGCGCTTCGAGACCTACGTGATCCCCGGCGCGCCCGGCGACGGGGAGATCTGCCTGAACGGGGCGGCCGCGCGGCTGGCGCACCCGGGCGACAAGGTGATCATCATCAGCTACGCGCAGTACAGCGAGGCGGAGCTGGAGACGTATCGCCCCGTGTTCATCTTCGTGGACGAGGAGAACCGGATCAGCCGCGACGGCGTCCGGGCCGTCCGCGCCTGAACTGCGGCGCGTAACGGCGAGACGCAGAGCCACGGAGAGAGTCGGCGGTTCTCTCGGCGGCTCTGCGTCTCTGCGTGGGATCTGTCCGACTTTTTCCCTTCGCTTTCATCCCTGTCCAATGTCTTTCTCGCAGCAGACCGCCACGACCCTTTCTCCGCTCGTCCGCGAGGCCGCGGAGGGGCGGCTGCCCGCGTGGACGCAGGCCAGGCCGAAGCGCCGCGAGCACGTGGCGCGCGTCGCCGCGCTGATGCGCGAATGGGCGGAGGCGATGGGGCTCTCCGCGGACGAGGTGGCGCGCTGGTCCGCCGCCGGCTACCTGCACGACGCGCTGCGCGACGCGGACCCCGACGAGCTGCGTCCCGCCGTCCCCGAGGAGTTCCGCGGCCTCCCGGGAAAGCTGCTGCACGGCCCCGCCGCCGCCGCGCGCCTCGCCGGCCAAGCCGACGACGAGCTGCTCGACGCCATCCGCTGCCACACGCTGGGGTGCCCGCGCTTCCGCACCCTGGGGCGCGCGCTCTACCTGGCGGACTTCCTGGAGCCCGGCCGCACCTTCGCGCCGAAGTGGACGGAGTCGCTGCGCCGCCGCATGCCGCGCGAGATGGACGCCGTGCTGCGCGAGGTGGTGGAGGCGCGCATCGGCCACGTGAGCGAGAACGGCGGCATCCTGCACCCCGAGACGAAGGCCTTCCATGCCCAGGTCCAGGGCGAAGCGCGGTAGCGGCGCGTCCGCGCCCCGCGGGCGCGGCGGCAAGGGCGGCGCGAAGGCGGGGCGCTGGCAGGCGCTCGGCCTGTTCGTCACGCTGCTCGCCGTCACGGTGCTGGGAGGCTCGCTTGTCTTCGGCATCTGGCAGACGTACTTCCGCGGCCCCGCGCCCTCGACTCCGGCTCCGATGGCGGGCGCACCGCGCGTCGCCGCGCCGGCGGGGCGGGTGCGCGTGCAGGTGCTGAACGCCACGGGCACGCAGGGCCTCGCGCGCCGCGCCACCGACGTGCTGCGCGACCGCGGCTACGACGTGCTGGAGATGGGGAACGCGCCGCGCGGCACCAACCCGGGCATGTCGGTGGTCTACGACCGCGTCGGCAGTCTCGAGGCCGCCCGCGGCGTCGGCCAGGCGCTCGGCATCGCGCGCGTCGAGACGCGGCGCGACCCCTCGCTCCTGCTGGAGGTGACGGTGGTTCTGGGGAGCGACTGGAAGGGCCCAGTGGATGCGAATTGATATCAGTTCGGCGGAATGGCGTCCGGCTTGCTTGTCTGAGGTGTACGGAGGTAACTTTTTTGCGCATCGTGGCAGTGCTGTGCAAAAGTTGAGGACTCCACGCCGGGAGGGTCGAATGAGTAATGCTTTGACGATCGATCTGGACGAGGAACTCGATCGCCGGTTGGAGGAAGCGTCTCAGGACTCTGGGAAGAGCCGCAGCGAAATCGCCCGTGAGGCGCTGCGGCGCCAGCTTGCGTTGATGCGCTTCGAGCGGGCGCGCCAGCGCGTCATGCCGTTCGCCGAAGCTGCGGGGTTCCTGACCGATGAGGATGTCTTTCGCGTTGTGTCGTGAGAATCTTCCTCGACACCAACGTTCTGGTCAGCGCGCATGCCACGCGCGGCCTCTGTCGAGATGTGCTTCGGCTGGTTCTTTCGGAGCACACGCTCCTCACCGGTGAGGTCGTTCTGGCGGAACTCGAACGCGTTCTGACGAACAAGTTCAAAGTCCCGCCGGAGATCGCGAAAGATGACGTCATCGCCCCTCTTCGCGACCACCATGTGGAGCCGCGCCCGCAGACGGTGGGTTCCCTCGCCGTCCGTGATCCCGATGACGCATGGGTGCTGGCGTCGGCAATCGCGGCAAAGGCTGAAGTGCTGGTGACGGGCGATCCTGACTTGCTCGCGCTCGCCGACACCATTCCCGATTTGCAAATCACCAACCCCCGCGGTTTCTGGGACCTGCACCGGCGCCCGTAAGGCCGGCTTTCCGCTGCGCTTCATGACTGAAACGCCGCTACGCCCCAGCGCCGAGCTGAGGTCGCTGCTCGGGCATGCGGACATCTACCTGATCGACCAGCTCCTCCGGGGGCGGTTCGACGCGCGGCGGCGGGTGCTCGACGCCGGCTGCGGCGACGGGCGCAACCTGGTCTACCTCCTCCAGCGCGGCTTCGAGTGCTTCGGGATCGACCGCGATCCCGCGGCGGTCGAGCACGTCCGCGCGCTGGCGGCGGAGCTCTCCGCCGACAATCCCCCGGGCAACTTCGTGGTCGGCGAGCTGGACCGGCTGCCGTGGGGCGACGGCGGCATGGACGCCGTGCTCTGCAGCGCCGTCCTCCACTTCGCGGCGGACGAGGCGCACTTCGGGCGGATGGTGCGTGAGATGTGGAGGGTGCTCACGCCGGGCGGGCTCTTCTTCGCGCGGCTCGCCTCGAACATCGGGCTGGAGGACCGCATCGGCGCGGCCGGGCGGCGGGTGCGGCTGCCGGACGGGAGCGACCGCTTCGTGGTGGACGAGGCGATGCTGCTGGCGTGGAGCGACCGCCTCGGCGGGAGACTGCTGGACCCGATCAAGACCACCAACGTGCAGGGGCAGCGGTGCATGACCACCTGGTGCCTGCTGAAGCCCACCTGACAAAAGCGTTCACGCAGAGACGCGGAGGCACGGAGAGTGGTTCTCTCTGTGCCTCTGCGTCTCTGCGTGAAACGAATCTTTTTCCGGGGTCAGGGGACTACCTGGTAGAGCGACCCTCCCCGGATCATGTACGCCGTCCCGCCCACGATCTTGCCGCAGTCGATGTCGCTTGCGGACGTGGAGCACGGCGGGCCACGTCCAGGATGCTGCCGGTCACCTGCGCCACCAGTTGCAGCTGGTTGTTTGGGAGGGCCGTGGCGGTAAAGGAGACAGGCGTGGCGCCGGCGGCGATGGAGGCCGTCACGGTTTGCGTCCCCGCCGTGGACCCCAGCGTCCAGGCGGTGCGCGCGGTGCCGTCGGTGCGCGTCGCGGCGGAGGTGGGCGAGACCGTGCCGCCGCCGGCCGACGGCGTGAAGGTGACGGTGATGCCCGGAACGGGATTGCCGAACCCGTCGCGCACCACCACCGCCAGCGAGTCGGCCACGGTGCGGCCGGTGGTGTCGGTGCGCGTGGCGCTGCCGACGACGGCGATGCTCGCGGGTGAGCCGGGGAGGGCGGAGACGCGCGCCGTGTCGGCGAGCGGGGTGCCGGTACCCGAGGCGGGGACCAGGCGCGCCTCGAGCTTCTGCTCGCCCGCGGCGCCGCCCAGGGTCCAGGTGGTGCGGGCCAGGCCGTCGGCGTCGGTGGTCACGCTCCCGGCCCCGACGGAGCCGCCGCCGGTGAGGACGGTGAAGCTCACCACCTCCCCGGGGGCGACCCGCCCTTGCGCGTCGGCGACCCGGGCGATCACTGGCACCGAGAGGATCGTTCCCACTTTGCCCTCTCGTCCATCGCCGTTGATGATCGAGATCTGCGCGGGGGTGCGGGCCTGCAAGCCCGTCCCGTCCTTGCACGCGGCGAGCATCACCACCCCCAGGGCGGCCGCCGCCCATCGCATCGTGGTCGTCATTCGTAGAATCCTGGATGATCGAGGGAGGTGTCTTCTCGCGAGGGAAGCGCCGTCGCACCCGTGAACGATGCAGGGAGAACGGGGGATCACTCAATCCCGCGCTCTGAATCCGCCCTGCGGTGCGCCGGACCCGGCCGCGGGGCGCCGCATGCGTCTGCGACACTTCGGGGTCGCAGATGCTCGTAATGGCGACGATCCCGTAAGGTGCTGCGTCACGCCGTCGGAGTCCACACTTTGTCCGCCCGAGGGGCGACTGGATGCGGCGGGGAAGTCAGGGAGGCGTTACCACGATGGACCGGAGCAGCCGCGCAGCAGCACGTTCAGCACGATGGTCAGGATGATCGACAGGATGATGCTGGCGAGGCACCCCATCGTGCGGATCTGAACAGGCATCGCACGCTCCCGGGCTGTGATGTTCGCGCAGGCGGCGGGCAGCTTCCGTGCCGATCCGTGAGCACGTGCCCCGACTCCAGACGCTGGTCGCGCCTGGTGGAGCGCAATATCTTTCGGACGAACCCGATATCGAGGTGCTCCAATGGCTGAAATCGATTCCCGCCCCCAGGCGCTCGCGGATGGAAGCGTCGTGCACCGCGATCCAGAGATCCATAGCGGAGCGCCGGTGTTCGTCGGCACGCGCGTGCCCGCGCAGACGTTCATCGAGTACCTCGAAGGCGGCTACGACCTCGACGAATTCCTCGACCACTTTCCGAGCGTCCGCCGCGAGCAGGCGATCGCGTTCCTCGAACAGGCGGCGGAAGCGCTCCTGATGAAGGTCGCGTGAGGCAGGTCCTCTTCGACGAGGACGTGCCGCGTCCGTTGAGGCGCGATCTGCCGGGATTCGACATTCGCACGACCGTCGAGATGGGCTGGTCGGGGATCAAGAACGGTGAGCTGCTTCGTCGAGCCGAAGGGAATTTCGACGTCTTCCTCACCGCGGACCGCAATCTTCCGTTCCAGCAGAACATCTCCAGGCTGCGGCTCGGCGTGGTCGTACTCGCCGCCGGAAGCACGAAGCTGGACGATCTTCGCCCGCTCGCGCCGGATATCTCGGCCGCTCTCGCCTCGGTTCAGACCGGGGAAGTGCTGTGGATTCCTCCGGAGGATTGAGCGTCACAGCTTTACCAATCCCATATCACACAAGAGACGCCGAGGCGCGGAGAGAATCGGCGAGCTCTCTCCGCGCCTCCGCGTCTCTGCGTGAGATCAGGCGGTTACGGCATCGTCTGGGGACTGGCGGTCGACAGCCCGAAGGTGGCGATCCAGCCGCTGCGGTCGGCGCCGTTGAACGAGTCGTTGAACTTCGCGACCCCCAGGTGGATCGGGCCGAGCGACAGGCCGCCGGTGAGCAGCGTGCCGCTGTCCAGGTTGCTCGACAGCCCCACGCGGGCGGAGACGAACGCGATCTTCTGCTGCACGCCGATCCCCAGGCTCTCGTCCCACGCCCCGCCGAGGCGCGTGTCGTTGAGGTCGGTCTGGAAGGCCGCCGACACCAGCGTGCCGGTGCGCGGCTGCAGCGCCGCGCCGGCGCGCAGCACGCTGGGAAGGTCGGTCGCCACCGCCAGGTTGTCCGCCATCCCGCGCTGGGTCGCCGTGGCGGCCGCCGCGTTGTAGGGGGCCTCGCTCGCGTCGTAGCGGTCCAGCACGTCCTGCAGGTCGCCGCTGCGGTAGTCGGCGCTGGTGAGGGTGGCCGTCTTCAGGGTGCGGTCGCCGCCCCACTCGAAGGTGTTCAGCACGTTGCTCACCGAGGCGCTCAGCGTGAGCATGGGCAGCGGCCGGTAGGCGGCGCCCAGGTCCACGCCGAAGCCGCTCCCGCCCTCGTCCTTCACCCCCGAGTAGGTCACCCGCACGTCGGTGGGGATCCCCAGCGCGTTGCGCACCGTGTCGACCGCCGACACGCCGCTCTGCACCACGCCGCTCCCCTTGTAGAAGTGCACCGTGGCGCCCACGCTGAGCGGCCCCGGCAGGGGGAGCGGGAGGCGCCGGCCGTACGCGGCCGCGAAATCCCAGTAGGTGGCGCGGAAGCCCTGCGTCTCGGCAGGGGTGATGTTGTAGCGGCCGGGCTGCGCCTGGAAGCCGAAGAAGAGCAGGTCCACGAAGTCGCGGTCCAGGGAGTGGCCGCCGACGGTGTTCCAGGAGAAGCCCACCGCGAAGTTGCGCACCTGCGCGGCCACCAGCGGCGCCCGGATGTCGCCGGCCAGCCCCGTGCCCGTGGCGGGGATCTGGTTCAGCAGCTCCTGCTTGCGCGCGTCGCTCTGCTTGCGGTACTCGATCACGTCGCTCAGGTCGCCCACGCCGAGCCCCAGCACGTCGGCGCCGGCGGAGAGGGTGGGGATGCCGAAGCTCCAGCGCGGGGAGCCGGGAAGCCCCAGGTTGGCGGGGTTCTGCCAGAGCGCCTCTTCGCCGCGGGCGGCGGCCACGTAGGCGTTGCCCATCCCCAGCGCCCTGGGGACGAGGGGGACCTGCGCGGCCGCCGGGGCCGCGGCGAGCGCCGCCAGCGCGGCCAGGGTGCAGACACGGTGTCGGGTCATATGCCGTCTCGTTCGTGGTGTGCGTGCGTCGCCGGACGGGTCCGGTGGTTCGGCCGCGTCCGCCCGGCGAACGGGTGCCCGGCGGGCGCGCGGCGCGCGGAAGATAACCCCGCACCGGCGCGCGGCGGAAGCGCCACGGCTTTCCCCAACGCGGCTTTGGGGCTAGCTTTAACGGCTTCCCGAGCCCGACTTTCCAGACGCGAAGGCAGTTCACGTTGCGCATAGATCACATCCGGAACTTCTGCATCGTCGCCCACATCGACCACGGCAAGAGCACGCTGGCCGACCGGCTGATCGAGGCCACGGCCACGCTGCAGCGCCGCGAGATGAAGGAGCAGGTGCTCGACTCGATGGACATCGAGCGCGAGCGCGGCATCACCATCAAGCTCAACGCCGTGCGGATGGAGTACGCCGCCCGCGACGGCAGGAGCTACGAGCTGAACCTGATCGACACCCCCGGGCACGTCGACTTCACCTACGAGGTCTCGCGCTCGCTGGCCGCCTGCGAGGGGGCCATCCTGGTGGT
>JBJMPM010000432.1:0-4437 GCA_045803205.1 Longimicrobiaceae bacterium | reverse complement strand
GACCATGCACCCCCCCCTCTCTGGAGTGGACTCTGCGGACGCGTCCAGTCTATCCAGAGATGTGACTAATGGGTAGCCCGGTACGGGAGAGGGTTTGCGCTCTCAGGCGCAGGGAGAGGGCGCCGCGGCCGCGGACGCGCGATGAGCTCCGGACTCGAGCGCAATCCGCTCTAAGATTTCGTCTCGCGCAGAGGTGCAGAGACACGGAGGCGGAGGCGCGGAGACTCTTGCGCCTCCGTCGCCGCGCGGCGAATCTGCGGCATGCCCTCACGAATCCTCGTCATCGCCCTCGCGGCCGCCGCGTGCACCGCGGCCGCGGCCGTCCAGCCGATCGCCGCGCCGCTGCCGCGCATGGAGCAGCCGCCCGTCTACGACCTGCTGATCCGCGGCGGGAGGATCGTCGACGGGACGGGGAGCCCGTGGTACCGCGGCGACGTGGCCATCCGGGGAGACCGCATCGTGGCCGTGGGGCTGCTGCCGGGGGCGCGGGCGCGCGACACCATCGACGCCACGGGGCTGATCGTGGCGCCGGGGTTCATCGACATGCTCGGCCACTCCGAGTACACCCTCCTGCAGCGGCCGCACGCCGCCTCCAAGATCACCCAGGGGATCACCACCGAGATCACCGGCGAGGTCACCAGCGTCGTCCCCGTCAACGCCAACACCCTGCGCGAGCTCACCGACAGCACGCGCATGCTGGTCACCTGGACCGACCTCGACGGCTACTTCGCCCGGCTCGACAGCACTCGCCCCGCCATCAACCTCGCCACCTTCGTCACCCTGGGCTCGGTGCGCCGCTACGTGATGGGCGACGCCGGCCGCCGCGCCACCCCCGCCGAGCTGGAGCAGATGCGCGGCCTGGTCGCCGGCGCCATGGAGCAGGGGGCGATGGGGCTCTCCACGGGGATGGCGTACAGCCCCGCCTCGTTCACGCCCACCGACGAGGTGGTGGAGCTGGCGAAGGTGGCCGGGCGGTACGGGGGCGGCTACGCCAGCCACATCCGCAGCGAGGGCGCGCGGCTGGTGGAGGCGATCGGCGAGGCCATCCACATCGGCGAGGCGGCGGGGACCTGGGTGCAGGTCCACCACCTCAAGGCGGCCGGGAAGCCCAACTGGGGGAAGATGCCGCGGGCCGTGGCCGCGATCGAGGCGGCGCGCGCCCGCGGCGTGGACGTGTCGGCCGACCAGTATCCCTATCCCGCGTCGGGGACCGACCTCGACGCCATCCTCCCCAACTGGGTGCACGAGGGCGGCACCGAGGCCATGCTGGCGCGGCTGCGCGACCCCGCGACCCGCGCGCGCATCGCCGCCGAGCTCACCGCCGGGGGCGAGGAGACCATCGGCGCCAGCGCCGGCGGGCCGACGGGGGTGATGATCGGCGGCGTCGGCGAAGACAGCCTGCGGCGCTACCAGGGGATGCGGCTCAGCGAGGTCGCGGCCGCGCGGCGGCAGCCGGTGGTGCAGACGGTGTTCGACCTGATCCTGGCGGACCGGGCGCGGACCTCGGCGATCTACTTCTCCATGTCCGAGCCGGACATCGAGTACGCCATGCGGCAGCCGTGGGTGAGCGTGGGGATCGACGCCGGCGTCCGCGCGGTCGACTCCACCGTCGTAGAGCACCCGCACCCGCGCGCCTTCGGCTCCTTCCCGCGCATTCTCTGCCGCTACGTGCGCGAGCGCCGCGTGATCACTCTGGAGGACGCCGTCCGCAAGTTCACCTCGCTCCCCGCCGCGCGCGTGGGGCTCGCCGACCGCGGCGTGGTGAAGGCGGGGATGTACGCCGACCTCACGATCTTCGACCCGAACACCGTCTGCGACCGCGCGACCTTCGCGCAGCCGGTGCAGGCCTCCGTCGGCATCCAGCACGTGATCGTCAACGGCGTCCCCGTCGTGCGCAACGCGCGGATCACGGGGCTGCGCGGCGGGCGCGGGCTGCGGCGGGGCGGGGGATGAGGATCGAAGCGGCGGGGAAGGTTTTCGCGACAATGCGAGTGAACTCGCCGCTACAACGGCACGCAGTCCGCCTTCGCGGACACCATCGGCGTTGGTCCCGTCGCCCACACAACATGTCATCCTGAGCGCCGCCGCTCGCCTGCAAGTCTGCGGATGCAGGGAAGTTCAGCGGCGGCCGAAGGATCTATGCCCGCGGACACGACAGCGTTCGATCCACCCGGAAAAGCTCCCTGCCCATGACCTACGCCTCCACCTTCTCCTCGCCCGTCGGCGACCTGACGGCGGTGGTGGATGGGGACGGGGCGCTGGTCGAGCTGCGGTTCGCGCGCCAGCCTCCACCGGAGGGCGTCGAATGGGACGACGCCCGCTGCGCGCACGTGCGGCGGCAGCTCGACGAGTACTTTCACGGCGAGCGGAGGGAATTCGCGCTGGAGCTGCGGCCGCGCGGGACGGCGTGGCAGCAGAAGGTGTGTGCGATCTCCCGTACGGCGCCACCATCGACTACCGCGAGCTGGCCGCCCGCGCCGGCAACCCGCGCGCTCCCCGCGCCGCCGGCCGGGCGAACGCGACCAATCCCATCCCCATCATCATCCCCTGCCACCGCGTGATCGGCGCGGGCGGCGCGCTCACCGGCTACGGCGGCGGCCTGGAGAACAAGGCGCTTCTCCTCAAGCTGGAGCGCGGCGCCGTGCGTGCGCTGCGCGACGATGCCGTCGAGGGAGTCCGCGAAGGCGGACTTCGGGCCGTTGTTGCCGCGGATTCATCCGCCCCCTCCGGTGATGCCGCGAGACACAAGGGGACAAGAGAACGACATCGTTGACACGCAGCGGGAGGGATGTTAACCTGTTGACATAGTGTCAATGGATTTTCACCCCTGATCGAGTCCGATGCCGCCTCCCGCCCCGTCCGACCTGGGCCGCCGCGAGCGCCAGATCATGGACATCGTCTACCGCCTGGGCCGCGCGAGCGCGGGCGAGGTGCAGGCCGAGCTCCCCGATCCCCCCAGCAACGCCGCCGTCCGCGGGATGCTGCGGCTGCTGGAGGAGAAGGGGTACCTGCGCCACGAGCAGGACGGGCCGCGCTACGTCTACATCCCCACCGACGAGCCGGAGGTGGTGAGCCGCTCCGCGCTCCGCCACCTGATGCGCACCTTCTTCGGCGGGTCGCGCGCCTCGGCGCTGGCGGCCCTGCTCGACCTTCCCGACGATCCCCTCACCGACGACGACGTCCAGCGGCTCACCACGCTGCTGGAGCAGGCCCGCGAACCCGGAGCCGCAGAATGATCCCCTCCGCATCCCTCGCCGCGCCCGCCCTCGCCCTCCTCGCCAAGGCGACGCTGGTGATCGGCATCGCCGGGCTCCTGGCCGCCTCGCCGCTCGGCCGGCGCGCGTCGGCGGCCACGCGGCACCTGGTCTGGCTCCTCGCCATCGTCGCGCTGCTGGCGCTCCCGCTCCTCGGCGCCGTGCTCCCGGCCTGGCGCGTGGCGACCGTGCCCGTCCCCGTCGCAACGCCGCAGCCCTCCACGCCCGCGACGCCCGCTCCGGCGGCTTCGGTAGATGGCCCCGCGGCGATCTTCACGTCCACGGCGTCGCAGGCTGATGTCCCCACGTCGGAATCGCCCGTGGTGGAGACGGCCTCCGCGCCGGCGGCGCCGCGCGTGCCGCTCTGGGCGTGGCTGGCGATGGCGTACGCGGCGGGGGCGATCGTACTGCTCGCGCAGGTGATGCTGGGACGCGGCGAGGTGCGGCGGCTCGCGCGCCACGCCGTGCCGCTGAACGATCATCCGGAGTGGGGTCCGCTGCTCAAGGACCTGGCGTGGATGGAGGGGATCGACCGGCGCGTGACGCTGCTGCGCAGCCGCCGCTCCACCATGCCGATGACCTGGGGGACGCTGCGGCCCACCATCCTCCTCCCGCACGACGCGGACGCGTGGTCCGACGAGCGGAAGCGCGTGGTGCTGCTGCACGAGCTGGCGCACGTGGCCCGGCACGACTGCCTCTCGCAGATGGCGGCCGGCGTGGCCTGCGCGCTCTACTGGATGCACCCGGGCGCGTGGTACGCCGCGCGCCGCCTGCGGGTGGAGCGCGAGCTGGCCTGCGACGACCGCGTGCTCGCCGCCGGCACCCGCGCCCGCGCCTACGCCGAGCACCTGCTGGAGGTCGCGCGCACCCTCCGCCCCGCCGGGCGCACCGCCGCCGTGGCGGTGAGCATGGCGCGCCCGTCGCACCTGGAGGGGCGCATGCTGGCGGTGCTCGACCAGCTCCGCAGCCGGCGCGCGCCCTCGCCGCGGGCGGTGGGCGTCTCGGCGGCCGCGTGCGCGCTCCTGCTGGTGCCCGTCGCCGCGGCCACGGTAGGCGCGGCGCTCGGCCCGGTCGCCGGCGTGCTCCCCGCCGCGGGCGCCGTGCACGCGTCGTGGGTGCCGCAGGTGCCGCAGGTGCCGCAGGTGCCGCAGGTGCCGCAGGAGCAGGTGGTGGAGCGCATGGT
>JBJMPM010000146.1:0-30067 GCA_045803205.1 Longimicrobiaceae bacterium | reverse complement strand
GAGTGCGGAAGTGCGCCGGATTCCGCGCGGGACCCACGCACTCCCGCACTCCCGCACTCCCGCACTTTCGTCCTGGACTACCTCGGCCGCTCCGACTTCCAGGTGAAGATCCGCGGCCACCGGGTGGAGCCCGGCGAGGTGGAGGAGGTGCTCGCGGAGGACCCGCGGGTGCGCGAGGCGGTGGTGGCCGTGCGCGGCGAGGGCGCGGAGGCGCGGCTGGTGGCGTGGGTGGTCCCGGCGGACGGCGGCGCCCCCGCGGCCGAGCTGCGCGGGTGGCTGCGGACGCGTCTCCCCGCCTACATGGTGCCCGCGGCGTTCGTGGAGATGGCGTCGCTCCCCCTCTCCCCCAACGGCAAGGTGGACCGCGACCGGCTGCCGGACCCCACCCCCGAGCTCCCGGCCGACCCGGTGCCGGGGAGCGCCACCGAGCGCGAGGTCGCGCGCGTCTGGCAGGAGGTGCTGGGCGTCCCGCGCGTGGGGCTCGACGAGAACTTCTTCGAGATCGGCGGCCACTCGCTGCTCCTGGCGCGCGTGCAGGAGCGCCTGCAGGAGGCGACGGGGCGCGAGGTGGGGGTGATCGACCTCTTCCAGTTCTCCACCGTCCGCGCCCTCGCCGAGCACCTCGACGCGCAGGCCGCGGCGGGCGACGGCGCGGCGGAGGATTCACCGCCCGCCGCGAAGCCCGGCGAGGACCGCGCCGCGATGCGGCGGGAGATGCTGCGGCGCGGGCGGCGGTAGGGCTCGGCGGGGGCTCGATGGGGCTCGGTGGGGGCGATGGGATGCGGTGCGCGGCCGAGGCACCCCCTCTCCCCCGGCCCCTCTCCCACGAGGGGAGAGGGGTGACGCGGGGGAGGCTGCGGCACGCGGCCGAGGGTGTGGAGCGCAACGATGTCTGGGACGCAGTCCGCGAAGGCGGACTTCGGGCCGTTGTAGCCTCGGGTTTCCAACCCGGGGAACGAGGGCGGCGCTCGGCTGAGGTCGAGGCGCCGCTACCGCGCCCGGGCCTCGCGGCGGCCGTGGGTAGATCCCTCGGCCCTGCGGGCGGTGTCGTTGACGCGATCCCGGCGAGGCCGGGCCTCGGGATGACACCTGGGGTGTGCGGGGAAGGGTGCGGCGGGGGAAGTCCGCGAAGGCGGACTGCGTGAGGTTGTATCGGCGAGTTTACTCGCATCGTCGCGATTCTTTGGGTTACGAAATGACGATGAGCAGCGAGATCGAAATCGAGGTACCCGAGGGGCACGAGTTCGACGTGGCCGTGGTGGGGATGGCGGGGCGCTTTCCGGGGGCGGACGACCTGGAGACGTTCTGGCGCAACCTCCGCGACGGCGTCGAGTCGATCACCTTCTTCAGCGAAGCCGAGCTGCGCGCCGCCGGGTTCCCGGACGAGGTGCTGCGCGACCCTGCCTTCATCCGCGCCACCGGCCGCCTCTCCGACGTGGAGACCTTCGACGCCGCCTTCTTCGGCTACTCGCCGCGCGAGGCGGAGACGCTGGAGCCCGGCCACCGCCTCCTCCTGGAGTGCGCCTGGGAGGCGATCGAGGACGCGGGCTACGATCCGTCCCGCCTCCCCGGCACCGCCGGCGTCTACGCGGGCGCGGCCGGCACCGGCTACTCCGAGCGCCACCTGCGCGGCAACCCCGAGGTGCTCGCCTCCGTCGGCGAGTTCCAGCTGAAGCTGAACAGCGCGCCCGACTTCCTGGCCACCCGCGTCGCCTACAAGCTCGACCTGCGCGGCCCCGCCCTCAGCGTGCAGACGGGGTGCTCCACCGGCCTCGTCGCCGCGCACCTGGCCGCGCAGAGCCTGCTGCGTGGCGAGTGCGACCTGGCGCTGGCCGGCGGATCCTGCGTCGCCGTCCCGCAGGTCTCCGGCTACATGCACGCGCCCGGCGGCATCCTCTCCCCCGACGGGCACTGCCGCCCCTTCGACGCGCAGTCGGGCGGCGCGGTGGGCGGGAGCGGCGTGGGCGTGGTGGTGCTCAGGCGCCTGGCCGACGCGCTCCGCGACGGCGACCCCATCCGCGCGGTGATCCGCGGCTCCGCCGTCAACAACGACGGCGCCGCCAAGGTCGCCTACACCGCCCCCGGGGTGGAGGGCCAGGCCGCCGTGATCGGCGAGGCGCTCTCGCTCGCCGGCGTCGAGGCCGACACCGTGGGCTACGTGGAGACGCACGGCACCGCCACGGAGCTGGGCGATACGATCGAGATCGCCGCGCTCACCCGCGCCTTCCGCGCCTCGACCGACCGCACCGGCTTCTGCGCGGTGAGCGCGGTGAAGAGCAACGTGGGCCACCTCGACACCGCCGCGGGGATCGCCGGGATGATGAAGGCGGTGCTCGCGCTGGAGCACGGCGAGATCCCGCCCGTGGTGCACTACACCGGGCCCAACCCGCGCATCGACTTCGCGTCGAGCCCCTTCTACGTCGCCGACCGGCTGGTCCCGTGGGAGACGGACGGCCATCCGCGCCGGGCGGGCGTGAGCTCCTTCGGCATCGGCGGGACGAACGCGCACCTGGTGCTGGAGGAGGCGCCCGCGCAGGCGCCCTCCGGCCCCGCGCGCCCCTGGCAGCTCCTCCAGCTTTCCGCGCGCGGCGGCGCCGCGGCCGACGCCGCCGTGGCGCGGCTCGCCGGCCATCTCCAGGCGCACCTCGGGCTGCCACTGGCGGACGTCGCCTTCACCCTGCGCGAGGGGCGACGCGCCTTCCCGCACCGGCGCATCGCCATCGTCCGCGAGGGCGAGGACGCGCCGGCGATCCTGCGCGGCGCCGTCCCCGAGCGGATCGCGTCCGGCGTGGCGGTGGAGCGGCCCTCCGTCGCCTTCATGTTCGCGGGATTGGGAGACCACTACCCGAACATGGCGCGCGGGCTGTACGAGTCCGAGCCCGTCTTCCGCGCCGAGGTCGACCGCTGCCTCGAGATCCTCCGCGAGCTGCTGGAGACGGACCTCCGCGGCGCGCTTTTTCCCGGCGATGCGCCGTCGGACGCGGCGCCGGCCAGCGGGGGATTCGACCTCAAGCGGATGCTGGGGCGCGACGAGCCGGACGCGGCCGCGGGCGAGCTCAACCGCACGGAGCTGGCGCAGCCCGCCGTCTTCGTCATCGACTACGCCCTGGCGAAGCTCTGGATGAGCTGGGGGATCGTCCCCTCGGCGGTGATCGGCCACTCGCTGGGCGAGTACGCCGCGGCCTGCATCGCCGGCATCCTCTCGCTGGAGGACGCGCTGGCGCTGGTCGCCGTCCGCGCGAAGCTGATCCAGGCGCTCCCGGCCGGCGCCATGCTCGCCGTCTCCACCGATCCCGGCACGGTGCGCCCGCACCTGCCGCCCGAGGTCGCCGTCGCCACGGTGAACGCCCCCGGCCTCTGCGTGGTCGCCGGCCCGGACGACGCCGTCGCCGCGGTCGAGGCGCGCCTGAAGTCCGCCGGCATCGTCGCGCGGCGGCTGGCGACGACGCACGCCTTCCACTCGCCGATGCTCGCGCCCGCCACGGAGGCGCTGGGCCACCTCGCCGCCTCCATGCGCGAGCGCCTCTCGCCGCCGCGCGTGCCGATGGTCTCCAACCTCACCGGCACCTGGATCACCGGGGCGGAGGCGACGGACCCCGGCTACTGGACGCGCCACATGCTCGGCACCGTGCGCTTCGCCGAGGGCGTCGGCGTGCTGCTGCGCGAGCCGGGGCGGGTGCTGCTGGAGATCGGGCCGGGGCAGACCCTCTCCACCTTCGTCCGCCAGCGCGGCGGGGCGGGGGAGGAGGCGCCGGCCGCCGTCATCCCCTCCCTCCGCTACGCCTACGACCGCCGGCCGGACGCGGCGGTGCTGCTGGAGGCGCTCGGCCGCCTCTGGCTCGCCGACGTCATGCCGGACGGGGCCGCCTTCCACGGGGGCGAGCGGCGGCGCAGGGTCCATCTCCCGACCTATCCGTGGGAGAAGCAGCGCTACTGGGTCGATGCGGTCGATGCGTCGGAAGATTCCGACACGTCGCCGCGCCGCGGGAAGCGCCCCGACCCGGCCGACTGGACCTATCTCCCGACCTGGACCCGCACCCCCGCCGCGGAGCCGGCGGAGGTCTCCCGCGTCCTCGTCGTCTCCGACGGCGGACCCGTCGCGGAGGCGCTGGCCGCCGCGCTGTCGGTCGATGGCCGCACCGTCACCGTCGTCCGGGAGGGGGAGGATTTCGCGCGCGCGGGCGGCGCCTTCACCGTGCGCCGGGCCTCCCGCGACGACTTCCGCGCCCTCGCCGCCGCCGTCGCGGAAGCGCCGCCGGAGGTGGTGGTGCACGTGGGGGTCGATCCCCTCTCCTTCGTCCTCCTCGCCGGCGCGCTGGGCGACGCGGGGGTGGAGGCGCGCCTGGTCGCCGTCACCCGCGGCGCGCAGGAGGTGACGGGGGACGAAGAGCTCGGCCCCTGGGCGGCCGCCATCCTCGGCGCCTGCCGCGTGGCGCCGCAGGAGCACCCGTCGCTCGCCTGCCGCGCCGTCGACGTGGGGGACGATCCGGACATCGCCCCGCGGCTGGCGGACGAGGTGCTGGCGGAGGTGGACGAGCCGGTGGTGGCGCTCCGCGGACGGCACCGCTGGGTGCGCTCCTTCCGCGCGGCGCGGCCGGAGCGCGCCGCGGCAACGCTGCGCGAGGGCGGCGTCTACGTCATCGCGGGCGGGCTCGAAGGGCGCAGCGGCGCGCTGGCCCTGGCGCTCGCGCGCACCCCCGGCGTGAAGCTCGGCATCGTCGACGACCGCCTTCCCTACCGCGGCGAGCTGGACGTCTTCCTCTCGCTGCTGGGCGAGTCGAACCCCGCCCGCGGCGCCGCCCTCAAGGTGCTGGAGCTGGAGGGGATGGGCGTGCCCGTCGAGCTGCAGCGCGCCGTACCCGGCGGCTCCGCGGCGCTCTCGGCGGCGCTGGACCGCATCGAGAAGCGCTTCGGACCGATCCACGGGCTGTTCCACGCGCTGGAGGTCGAGGGGATCGGCGACCTCGCCGCGATCGACGAGGCGAAGCCCGCGGCGTGGATGCTGGAGCTGAACCACGTGGAGGCGCAGGTCGCCGCGCTGGAGGGCGCGATCGAGGGGCGCGAGATGGACTTCGTGCTGGCCGAGTCGTCGCTGGCGGGGGTGCTGGGGAGCTTCGCCCGCGTGCGCCTGGCCATGGCGAACGCGCTGGTGGACGCGAGCGCCCAGCTCGCCGCGCGCGCCGGCCGCGGGTGGACGAGCGTGGCCTGGGACCGCTGGACCGACGGCCCCGTCCCCGCGGACGACGACCTGTGGATCACCGTCGACGAGCACCCGGCGGCGCTCGCGCGGGTGCTGGCGCTCGCCGGCCAGCCGAACGTGCTGGTGTCGACCGGCGACCTGGAGGCGCGCGTCCGCCAGGCCGCGGCGCCGCCGCCCGAGGCCGCCGCCGCCGCGCAGCGCTACGCGCGCCCCGACGACCTAGGCACCGCCTACGCCCCGCCGGAAACCGAGCTGGAGGAGCGCATCGCCGACGTCTGGCAGTCGCTGCTGGGCGTGGACCGCGTGGGCATCCACGACGACTTCTTCGCGCTCGGCGGGCACTCGCTGCTGGCCACGCAGATCATCGCGCGGCTGAAGGACATGTTCGAGCTCGACCTCCCGCTGAAGGTGATCTTCGAGGCGCCCACCATCGCGAAGATGGCGGTGCTGGTGGAGGAGGCGATCCTCGCCGAGATCGAGGAGCTGAGCGAGGACGAGGCGGAGGCGCTGGTGGCGGGGTGAGGGCCCCTCACCCCCGGCCCCTCTCCCGAACTGCCGGGAGAGGGGTGACGCGGACGAGGTGGCGGCGCGCGAGGCGGAGCTCCGGGCGCGCCCAGGGTGGGCAGGGCGAATGAATTCGCTGCAACAACCACACGAAGTCCGCCTTCGCGGACTACCGAATGTGCCGATGCCGCGATGGAGGGGCGACGCGACGAGGCCTGCGGCAGCGTGCGAAGGCGCGAAGCGCCAGGGTGAGGGGTGCCTGGAGTCCGCGAAGGCGTACCTGGTGCTGTTCCAGCGGCGGGTTTCCAACCCGTCGCGCGGGCGGCGGCTCTCGGCTGATGTCGACGCCGAGGTTGCGGTGCCGCTGCCGCGCCCGGCCCATGTGGCGTCCGAGGCTGGATCCCTCGGCCCTGCGGACGATGGCGCGAACCTGATCCTGGTGAGGCCGGGCCTCGGGATGACACCTGGGAGGGCGGGGAGGGCGGGGAGGCCGGCGAGGGGATGTCCGCGAAGGCGGACAGCGTGCCGTTGTAGCGGCGAGTTCACTCGCATCGTCGCGAAAGCAAGACGAACCACATCCGGTCCGCCGCGCACGGTGGCCGGGTAAACCGATCGACCGAAGCAGACCCATGACCCACGCAACCACCGCGGCGCCCGACGCCGCTGCGAAGACGATGAGCGAGACGAAGACGGAGAAGAAGCCCAAGGGCGTGAAGTGCGTCGTGTGGGACCTGGACCACACCGTGTGGAACGGGATCCTGCTCGAGGACGAGCGCGTCGAGCTGCGCCCGGGCGTGCTGGAGCTCATCCGGGAGCTGGACGAGCGCGGCATCCTGCAGTCCGTCGCCAGCCGCAACGACCGCGAGCGGGCCATGGCGCGGCTGGAGGCGCTCGGCATCGCCGACTACTTCCTCCATCCCCAGATCGACTGGAACGCCAAGGGGCAGAACGTCGCGCGCATCGCCGAGAAGCTGAACCTCGGGCTCGACACCTTCCTCTTCATCGACGACCAGCCCTTCGAGCGCGAGGAGGTGGCGTTCGCCTGCCCCGCCGTGCGCACCATGGACGCGGCCGACCTCTCCGGGCTGCTCGCCCTGCCGGAGCTGAACCCCGAGTTCATCACCGACGACAGCCGGCAGCGGCGGAAGATGTACCAGGCCGACATCGAGCGGCAGCAGGCCGAGGAGGGGTTCGCCGGCCCGTCGGAGGAGTTCCTGCGCACGCTGGAGATGCGCTTCACCCTGGCCCCCTGCGGCGAGGAAGACCTGCAGCGCGCCGAGGAGCTCACGGTGCGCACCAACCAGCTCAACACCACCGGCTACACCTACGGCTACGATGAGCTGAACGCCTTCCGCGCCAGCGACCGGCACGTCCTGCTGGTCGCCGGGCTGGAGGACCGCTACGGCACCTACGGGAAGATCGGCCTGGCGCTGGTGGAGAAGACGGCGCCCGAGCACTGGACGGTGAAGCTGCTGCTGATGAGCTGCCGGGTGATGAGCCGCGGGGTGGGGACCATCATGATGAGCCACCTGATGACCCTGGCGAAGGAGGCCGGCGTGCGCCTCCGCGCCGAGTTCCTCCCCAACGGCCGCAACCGGATGATGGAGGTCACCTACCGCTTCGGCGGCTTCCGCGAGGTGGAGCGCCGCGGCGACCTGGTCGTGTTCGAGCACGACCTGCGGACGATCGCCCCGTTCCCGGACTACGTGCACGTCGACGTGCGGCGCTGACGGCAGCGATCACGGAGAGACGCAGAGGGGGCTTCGGTGCAGTCGATGGGCTACGCTGCGCGACCGCGGTACCCCCTCTCCCCCGGCCCCTCTCCCACGAGGGGAGAGGGGTGACGCAGACGAGGTGACAGTGCGCAGGGCGAAGGCAAGCGTGTCCGCGGCTCGGCGCCCTGCGGCGGCGGTTCCAGCCCGGCACACGCAGGCGGATGCGTGACGAGGCTACGCAGGGTGCACCACCGCCGCGGCTCGCCACCCCTCCCGGTACGGGAGGGGACGCGCTCTAAGGCGCGGGGGAGGGCCCCGCGGCGGGCATCGAGACTTGTGACATACGGTAGCCGCGCGGCACGATCGCGCGAGCCTGACTTCTCATCGGACCCTGACGAGCCATGCAAGACCTGAAAGACCGCAAGTCCAGCCTCTCCGAGGCCAAGCGCGCCCTCCTCTCCCGGCGGCTGCGGAGCGAGGTGCGCTCCCCGCGCGCGCACGAGGTCGTCACCCGCTGCGCGGGGGAGGGGCCCGCGTTCCCGCTCTCGTTCGCGCAGGAGCGGATGTGGTTCGTCTCGCAGCTCGACCCCGACGCGGCGGTCTACAACATCCCCGTGTCGGTCCTGATCCGCGCCGACGTCGACATCCCCACCCTGGAGCGCGCCGCCGCCGAGGTGATCCGCCGCCACGAGGCGCTGCGCACCGCCTACCGCGCGATCGACGGGCAGGTGATGCAGGTGGTCGAGCCGCCCTGCCCGGCCGTGGTGGAGGTGTTCGACGTCCGCGACCAGGTGGGCCCCGACTTCAACGCCGGGGTGCGCCGGCTGGTGGCCGAGGCGGGGACCCGGCCCTTCGACCTCACCCGCCCGCCGCTCCTGCGCATCACCCTGCTGCGCGTGAGCGAGGAGCGCTACGCGGAGATCGTGATGGTGCACCACATCGCCACCGACGGGTGGTCGATGCCGGTCATCCTCCGCGAGCTCGACGAGCTCTACACCGCGTTCCGGGCCGGCCTCCCCTCGCCGTACGCCGAGGACCCGTGGCTGCGCTACGTGGACTACGCGGTCTGGCAGCGCCGCGTGCTGGCGGGCGAGGCGCTGGAGCGGCAGGTGAGCTTCTGGCGCCGGCACCTGGAGGGCGCGGAGACGCGCGAGCTCCCGCTCGACCGGCCGCGGCCGCCGCACCCCAGCTACCGCGGGCGCACCCTCCGCTTCAACGTTCCCGCCGCCGTCACCCTGCCGCTGCGCGAGCTCTGCGCGCGCGAGAAGGTGACGCTGAACATGGTGCTGATGGCGGCCTTCGCGGCGGTGATGCGGCGCTGGGCGGGGGGCGACCTGGTGATCGGCTCGCTCTTCGGCAACCGCTCGCGCACCGAGCTGGAGCAGGTCTGCGGCTACTTCGTGAACACCCTGCCGCTGCGGCTCGACCTCTCCGACGACCCCACCTTCCTGGAGGCGGTGCACCGCGCGCGGCAGGTGATCCTCGACGGCGACGCCCACCAGGACGTCCCCTTCGAGAAGCTGGTGGAGCAGCTCGGCCACGGGCGCGACCCCAGCCGCAATCCCATCTTCCAGGTGATGTACTTCCACCACGTGTTCGTGCACACGCACCACGCGGGGGCGGAGGGGATGACCGGCTCGCTCGATCCGCAGCCGATCTACGACGAGAACGCGGTGTCGCTGGTCGACACCGGCCACGCCATGTTCGACCTGGACATGGCCACGCTGGAGAGCGGCGACGGGCTGATGACGGTGCTGAACTACGCCACCGACCTCTTCGACGACGCCACCGCCGAGCGCGTCAGCCGCCACTTCATCGCCTTCCTGGAGAACGCCGGCCGCGCGCCGGGCACCCGCGTCTCCGCCCTCTCCCACCTCCCGGCCGAGGAGCAGGCGCTGCTGCGCGAGTGGAGCGGGTCGTCGTCTTCGCTCGAAGCGCCCGCGGACGAGCCGCTGCACCGGCGCATCGAGCGGCAGGCGGCGCGGCGCCCGGACGCGATCGCCGTCCTCTCCACCACGGGCTCGCTCACCTGCGCGGAGCTCGACGCGCGCGCCTCCGCGGTGGCGCGCGCGCTCCGCGCGGCGGGCGCCGGCCCCGAGTGCACCGTCGCCGTGCTGATGGAGCCCTCCATCGACGCCGTGGCCGCGCTGCTGGGCGTGCTCAAGTCCGGCGCGGCCTATCTCCCCCTCGATCCCGGGTTCCCGGCCGAGCGCCTCCGCTGGCTCTTCGACGACGCGCGCCCCGTGGCCGTGGTGGCCGACGCGCGCGGCGCGGGCGTGCTCCCGGCGGGCGCGCCCCCCGCCGTCCACATCGGCGAGATCGAGCCGGGGCCCGCCGAGCCCGGCGCCGAGGTCGACCCCGCGACGGCGGCGTACGTCCTCTACACCTCGGGCTCCACCGGGCGGCCGAAGGGCGTGGTGGTCTCGCACGGCGCCGCGGCGGTGCACCTGGCCGCGTCGGCCGAGGCGCTGGGGCTGACGCAGGAAGACCGCGTGCTCGCCACCGCGGCGCTCATCTTCGATCCCTCCATCGAGCAGCTCCTGGGGCCGCTGCGGGCGGGCGCGTCGGTGGCGATGCGCGGGCCCGAGCTCTGGAGCACCGGCGAGTTGGCGGCGCGGGTGGAGGAGATGGGGATCACCGTGGTCGACGTCTCCACCGCCTACTGGACCGAGCTCGCGCTGGACCCCGCCGCCCTTCCCGTGGTGAAGCGCGCCGCCCGCCTGGCGATCGTCGGCGGCGAGGCGATGCTCCCGGAGCCGGCGCGCCGCTGGGCCGCCGCGCCGGGAGGCGCGCGCCTGCTGAACGGCTACGGCCCCACCGAGACCGTCGTCACCTCGACCGCCTACGACGTCCCGCAGGGGTGGGACGACGAGGGGCGTGGCCGCGTCCCCATCGGCGTGCCGCTGGGCGGGCGCACGGCGTGGGTGCTGGACGAGGCGCTGCGTCCGGCGGGAATCGCCGTCCCCGGCGAGCTCTGCCTGGGCGGGCCCGCGATGGCGCGCGGCTACCTGGGGCGGCCGGGGGAGACCGCGGCGCGCTTCGTCCCCGATCCCTTCTCCGGCACCCCCGGCGCGCGCCTCTACCGCACGGGCGACCGCGCGCGCTGGCGGACGGACGGAGTGCTCGAGTTCCTGGGCCGTGCCGACGAGCAGGTGAAGGTGCGCGGTTTCCGCGTGGAGCCGGGCGAGGTGGAGGCGGCGCTCGCCGCGCACCCGGCCGTGCGCATGGCCGCCGTGGCCGCGCGGGAGGACGGCGGGCACCGGCGGCTGGTCGCCTGGGCCGAGGCCGAGGGCGTGGACGGGGCGGAGCTGCGCGCGTACCTGGCCGGGCGGCTCCCCGAGCACCTGGTCCCCGCGGCGGTGGTGGTGCTCCCGGCGCTGCCGCTCACCGCCACGGGGAAGGTGGACCGCCAGGCGCTCCCCGCGCCCGACCTCGCGGCGCTGGCCGGCCCCGCCGGCGGGGTGATGCCGCGCAACCACGCCGAGGAGGTGCTCGCCCGCGTCTGGTGCGAGCTGCTGGGCGTCGAGCGCGTCGGCGTGCACGACGACTTCTTCGAGATCGGGGGAGATTCGATCATCTCCATCCGGGTGATCGCGCGCGCGGGGCAGGAGGGGGTGCGCATCACCCCCCGCGACGTGTTCGAGCGCCACACCATCGCGGGGCTGGCGGAGGTCGCCGGCACCTCCGCGGCGGTCGAGGCGGAGCAGGGCCCCGTCACCGGCACCGCGCCGCTCACCCCCATCCAGCGCTGGTTCTTCGCGCAGGGCTTCGACCAGCCGGAGCGCTGGAACATGAGCGCGATGTTCGAGCTCGGTGCGCGCATCGAGCCCGACGCCGTGCAGCGCGCCTGGGACGCGGTCCTCGCGCACCACGACGCGCTCCGCACGCGCTTCGGCGGAGAGACGCAGACGGTGGCGCCGCCTGAAGCCAGCCTCGTCTCACGCGGAGACGCGGAGACGCAGAGCGAGATCGAGGAGGAGGCGGACCGCGCGCAGGCGACGCTCGACCTGGAGAACGGCCCCGTCGCGCGGGCGGTGCTCTTCGACGGGACGCCGCAGCGGCTGCTCGTCGTCGTCCACCACCTGGTGATCGACGCGGTGTCGTGGGGGGTGCTGGGCGAGGACCTGGAGACGGCGCTGCGGCAGGCGGCGGCGGGCGAGCCCATCTCCCTGCCGCCCAAGACGACGTCGTTCCTGCACTGGAGCCGCCGTCTCGCCGAGCACGCGCGCTCCCCCGAGGCCGAGCGCGAGGCCGCGTTCTGGGCGGAATCCATCCCCCCCACTCCCGCGGTCCCGCTGGACGATCCGCGGGCGGAGGACGTGGAGGCGGAGACGCGCGGCGCGTGGATCGAGCTGACCGAGGAGGAGACGCGCGCGCTGCTGCAGGAGGTCCCGCAGGCGTACGGCACGCGGGTGAACGACGCGCTGCTGGCGGCCTTCGCGCGGGCGTACGCGGCGTGGAGCGGCCAGTCGTCGGTGGTGGTGGAGTTGGAGGGGCACGGCCGCGAGGACCTGTTCGAGGACGTGGACCTGTCGCGCACCGTCGGCTGGTTCACCTCGCAGTACCCGGTGGCGCTCGCGGCCGCCCCCGGCGCGGACCCGGGCGAGGTGCTCCGCGACGTGAAGGAGCGGCTGCGCGCCATCCCCCGCAACGGCGTCGGCTACGGCGTGCTGCGCTGGCTCGGCGGCGACGTGGCCGCGCGGCTCCGCGAGCGCGAGGAGGGCGGCATCTCCTTCAACTACCTGGGCCAGCAGGGGACGGCGTTGGCTGGAGACGAGCGCGAGGGCAGCCTGCTGCGTCCCGCGCGCGAGTCGATCGGCGCGAACCAGGGCCCGCGCGCCCGTCGCCCGCAGCGGCTGTCGGTGGAGGCGATGGTCGCCGATGGGCGTCTGCACGCCGGCTTCTTCCATGGCGCGTCGATCTCCGACGCCTCGGCGGAGCGCCTGGCGGACGCCTGCGGCCGTGCGCTGCGCGAGCTGATCGAGCACTGCCGCGCCCCCGAGGCCGGCGGCTTCACCCCCTCCGACTTCCCGGAGGCCGGCCTGGACCAGGCCGCCCTCGACGCGCTGATGGCGCAGTTTGGGGATTGAGGCGTGGGCGATGGGCGGCGGTGCGCGCCCGCGGCACCCCCTCTCCCCCGGCCCCTCTCCCACGAGGGGAGAGGGGTGACGCGGGGGAGGCGACGGCGCACGAAGGCAAACTCCGGCCGCACCGAAGTAGAGGTCAGGACGGCAGCAGGCAGGGCGCACGATTGCGTCGTCCTCCACCCCTCCCGGTACGGGAGGGGACGCGCTCTAAGGCGCGGGGGAGGGCCCCGCGGCGCGCACCACCCCGTGGTCCGCACCCCGGCCGCGCGGCGCCCCGACCAGCACTCAGCACTAGGCACTAGGCACTAGGCACTAGGCACTTTTGGCAGCTAGATGAACCGCAAAAACATCGAAGACCTGTATCCGCTCTCCCCGCTGCAGCAGGGGATGCTCTTCCACACGCTCTACTCCCCCGGGAGCGGCGCGTACCTGGAGCAGATGACCCTGACGCTGGTGGGGCCGGTGCACGCCGAGGCCTTCCGGCGCGCCTGGCAGCGCGTGATCGACCGGCACCCGGTGCTGCGCTCCGGCTTCGTGTGGGAAGGGGTGCCGCAGCCGCTGCAGGTGGTCTTCCGGCAGGTGGAGCTTCCCTGGGAGTACGAGGACTGGCGCGCCCTCCCGGCCGAGGAGCGCGAGCGCCGCTTCGCCGAGCGCATGGAGCGGGAGCTGGCCGAGGGGATCGACCTGGCCC
Organism: Longimicrobiaceae bacterium; assembly: GCA_045803205.1. GTDB lineage: Bacteria > Gemmatimonadota > Gemmatimonadetes > Longimicrobiales > Longimicrobiaceae > Longimicrobium. The sequence continues at coordinate 16,870 of JBJMPM010000146.1, read as the reverse complement.
GGCCGCAGGTGCGCGTGCGCCTCTACCGCACCGGCGACCAGGAGCACCGCTTCGTCTTCACCTCCCACCACATGCTGCTGGACGGGTGGTCGCTCCCCATCGTGCTGGGCGAGTTCGGCGCGCTCTACGGCGGCTTCGTGCACGGGCAGGAGCCGCGGCTCCCGGCGCGGCGGCCCTTCCGCGAGTACATCGCCTGGCTCAACCAGCAGGACGCCTCGGCCGTCGAGGCGTTCTGGCGCGCGCGGCTGGCCGGCTTCCAGGCGCCGACGCCCCTCCCGCTCGACCGCGACCCCGCGCGCGCCGGCGTCCCCGCGGAAGTCCACGCGCAGGAGCGCGCCGACTTCCCGGCGGAGCTGGCGGAGGCGCTGGAGCAGGCCGCGCGCAGGCTCCGCGTGACGCCGAGCGGGATGCTGCAGTGCGCCTGGGGCGCCGTGCTCGCCGCCTATGCCGGCGAGCGCGACGTGGTCTTCGGCGCCACCGTCTCCGGCCGTCCCCCCGAGCTGCCGGGGGTCGAGGAGATGGTGGGAATGTTCATCAACACCGTCCCCGTGCGCATCCGCGTGCCCCGCGGCGTCACCGTCGAGGCGTGGGTGCAGGCCGCCCACCGCGAGCAGGCCGAGGCGCGGCTGTACGAGCACGCGCAGCTCGCGCAGGTGCGCACCTGGAGCGAGGTGCCGCCCGGGAGCAGCCTCTTCGAGACGCTGCTGGTCTACGAGAACTATCCCCTCGACACGCTGAACGACGGCGGCGCGCACTTCGACGCCGCCGGGGACGAGCCGGAGGAGGAGGAAGGCTTCCGCATCGCCGCCGGGAGCTCGCCGGAGCGCACCAACTACCCGCTCTCGCTGGTCGCCGCGCCGGTCCCGGGCGACTTCCGGCTGACGGCCACCTACGACCCGTCGCGCCTCTCCGCCGAATCCGTCCGCGCGCTCCTCGACGGGCTGGGGCGGGTGCTGCGGCAGATGATCGACGCGCCGCAGCGCCTGGCCGAGGAGCTGACGCCGCTCGGGGAAGACGAGCTGCGGCGCGTGGTCCACGGCTTCAACGGCGAGCCGCTCGAGCTCCCCGCCGCCGGGCTCACCGTCGCGCGGCTGTTCGAGGCCGCCGCGGCGCGCACGCCCGACGCCGTCGCGCTGGAGCACGAGGGCGTGCGCATCACCTACGCGGAGCTGAACGCGCGCGCCAACCGGCTCGCCCACCACCTGCGCGCGCTCGGTGTGGGGCCGGAGGTGTCGGTGGGCGTCTGCCTGGAGCGCACGCCGGAGCTGGTGGTCGCGCTGCTGGCGGTGCAGAAGGCCGGCGGCGCCCACGTCCCCCTCGACCCCAACCATCCCGCCGAGCGGCTGGGGTGGATGGTGGAGAATGCCGCCGCCCCCGTCGTGATCGCCGAGGCGCGCACCGTCGCCGCGCTCCCGCGGACAGCGAGTGCGGAAGTGCGTGAGTGCGGAACTGCGAGTGCGGAAGTGCGTGAGTGCGGAAGTGCGCTGGAGTCCGCGCGTGACCCACGCACTCCCGCACTCCCGCACTCCCGCACTTTTGTTCTGCGGGTGGACGCGGAGCGCGAGGCGATCGCGGCCCGATCCCCCGAGAACCCCGACGTCTTCGCCGCGCCGGAGAGCCTGGCGTGGACCCTCTACACCTCGGGGTCGACCGGCCGGCCGAAGGGGGTGCAGATCGAGCAGCGCAATGCCGTCACCTTCCTGCACTGGATGCGCGGGTGGGTGGCGGAGGAGGAGCTCGCCGGCGTGCTCTTCTCCACCTCCGCCTCCTTCGACGTCTCCGTCGCCGAGCTCTTCTTCACCCTCTGCTGGGGCGGGCGGCTGGTGATGGTGGAGAACGCCCTCTCCCTCGGCGTGCTGGGCGACGAGGCAGGCGTCGTCCGCGCGTCGATGGTCCCCGCGGCCGCGGCGGAGCTCGCCCGGATGGGGGGCGTGCCGCGCACCGTGCGCACCTTCGGGCTGGCTGGCGAGCCGCTCCCGCCCGCGACGGTGGAGGCGCTCTACGCGCTCGGCCACGTCCGCCGGGTGGAGAACCTCTACGGGCCCACCGAAGACACCACCTACTCCTGCGCCTGGGTCGCCCCGCGCGGCACCGAGCGGGTGCTGATCGGCCGCCCCATCGCCAGCACGCGCGGCTACGTGCTCGACGACGCGCTGCGCCCCGTTCCCCTCGGCGCGCGCGGCGAGCTGTACCTGGCGGGCGACGGCGTCACGCGCGGCTACCGCGGCCGTCCGGAGCAGACGGCGGAGCGCTACCTCCCCGACCCCTTCGGCCCGCCGGGGACGCGGATGTACCGCACCGGCGACCAGGCGCGGCGGCTGGAGACGGGCGAGCTCGACTACCTGGGGCGCGCCGACTTCCAGGTGAAGGTGCGCGGCTTCCGCATCGAGCTGGGGGAGATCGAGTCCGTGCTCCTCGCCCACCCCGCGGTGGACGAGACGGTCGTCGTCGCGGCCCCCGAGGAGGGCGGCGGGCACCGGCTGGTGGCGTACACGGCCCCGACGGGCGCAGACGCCGCGGCGCTCAAGGAGCACCTGGGCGCGTCCCTCCCGGACTACATGGTCCCCGCCGCCTTCGTCGCGCTGGGCGCGCTCCCGCGCACGCTCAACGGCAAGGTCGACCGCGCCGCGCTCCCCGACCCCGGTGCGCCCCGGGCGGAGGAGTACGTGGCGCCGCGGACGAGGACCGAGGAGGCGCTGGCGGAGATCTGGGCCGAGGTGCTGAAGGTCGAGCGCGCCGGCGCCACCGGCCACTTCTTCGTGCTGGGCGGGCACTCCCTGCTGGCCACGCAGGTCGTGTCGCGCGCGCGGGCCGCCTTCGGGGTGCAGCTCCCGCTGCGCGCGCTCTTCGAGCACCCCACGCTGGAGGGGCTGGCCGCGGCGGTCGACGACCTGCTGGCGGCGGGGGAGGGGGGGACGGAGGCCGCGCCGGCCCCGCCGGCCGTGGTGCCGGTGGCGCGCGGCGGCGACCTCCCCGCCTCGCTGCAGCAGGAACGGCTCTGGTTCATCGAGCAGATGGACCCGGGGACCGCCGGCTACACCATCGCCCTGGCGCTGGCGCTGGAGGGCGCGCTCGACGCCGCGGCGCTGCGCCGCGCGCTGGGCGAGGTCGTTCGCCGGCACGAGCCGCTGCGCACCGTGTTCGCCGAGGTGGAGGGCCACCCGGTGCAGCGGGTGCTCCCCTTCGAGGGCTTCGCGCTGGAGGTGGAGGACCTCTCCGCCGGCGGCCCGGAGGCGGCCGAGGCGGAGGCGGAGAAGCGGATCGCGGAGGAGGTGGGGCGCGGCTTCGACCTGGCGCGCGGGCCGCTCTTCCGGGCGAGGCTGCTGCGGCTCGCCGGGGAGCGGCACGCGCTGGTGCTGGTGCTCCACCACATCGTCAGCGACGGCTGGTCGATGGGCGTGCTGATGCGCGAGCTGTCGGCGCTCTACGCCGCCTTCCGCCGGGGGCTCCCCTCGCCGCTCGCCGCGCTGCCGGTGCAGTACGCCGACTACGCGGTGTGGCAGCGCTCCGCGGCCTCCGCGCTGGAGGGGCAGATGGCGTGGTGGCTGGACCACCTGGCCGACGCCCCGCACGTGCTCGACCTCCCCACCGACCGCCGGCGCCCGCCCACGCGCTCGGTCCGGGGCGGGCACGTCGGCCTGACCATCGACGCGGCGACGCTGCGGCGGGTGAAGGAGGTAGCGTACGCCGAGGGTGCCACGCCGTTCATGGTGCTCCTGGCCGCCTGGCAGCTCCTGCTCGCCCGCTATGCCGGCACCGACGACGTGCTGGTGGGCACCCCCATCGCCGGCCGCACGCTGCAGGAGACGGAAGGGCTGATCGGGCTCTTCGTGAACACGCTGGCGCTGAGGGCGCGGCTGGCGCCCGGGGAGAGCTTCCGCCAGCTCCTGGCGGTGGTGCGCGACGACGTGCTGAGCGCCTTCGCCCACCAGGACGTCCCCTTCGAGCGGCTGGTGGACGCGCTGGGGGTGGAGCGCGACCTCGCCCGGACCCCGCTCTACCAGGCGATGTTCTCGCTCCAGAACGCCGGCGCCGGCGATCCTCCGTCGTTCGACGGGGTGCGGGTGGACGGGCTGGGCGTCCCCCTCGACACCGCCAAGACCGACCTGGTGCTCTCGCTCGACGAGGCGGGCGACGCGCTGCACGGCACGCTGGAGTACAGCACCGACCTCTTCGAGCGCGCCACCGCCGAGCGGATGGTCGAGCAGCTCGGCGTCCTCCTCTCCGCCGCGCTCGCCGACCCGGGCCGCGCGGTCGACGACCTCCCGCTGGCGGACCGGGACGAGGGCGCGCGGATGCTGCGGCTGGGCCGGGGGCCGTCTCCCGGCCTCCCGCCCCTCCCCATCCACCGCCTCTTCGAGGCGCGGACGGCCGCGCGGCCCGGGGCGGTCGCGCTGGTGGACGACTCCGGCCGCGTCACCTACGGCGAGCTGAACGCGCGCGCCAACCGGCTGGCGCGGCGGCTCCGCGAGCTGGGCGTGGGCCCGGAGGCCCGCGTGGGGGTGGCGATGGAGCGCTCGCCCGAGCTGGTGGTGGCGCTGCTGGCGGTCTTCAAGGCCGGCGGCGCCTGCGTCCCGCTCGACCCCGTCTATCCCGCCGACCGCGTCGCCTTCATGCGCGCGGACTCCGGCATCTCCGTGATGATCGCCGACGCCACGGTGGACGCGGGGGAGGAAGACGCGTCCGTGCGCGTCCTCTCCCTTGCCGCCGAGCGGGCGCGGATCGACGCGCTGCCGGCGCACGACCTGGCGGAGGTCGCGGTCGATCCCGACAACCTGGCGTACGTCTTCTACACCTCCGGCTCGACGGGGACGCCGAAGGGGGTGGGCGTGCCGCACCGCGGCCCCGTGCGGCTGGTGCTGGGGCAGGAGTTCGCGCGCTTCGCGGCCGACGAGGTCTTCCTCCAGATCGCGCCGGTCGGGTTCGACGCGTCGGTGGTGGAGGTCTGGGGCGCGCTGCTGAACGGCGGGACGGTGGCCATCCATCCCCCGCGCCTCCCCGAGCCGGCGGAGCTGGGCGAGTTCGTGACGCGCCACGGGGTCACCACGGCGCCGCTCACGGCGGGGCTCTTCCACCAGGTGGTGGCCGCCGGCGCCCCCGGGCTCGGCGGCGTGCGCCAGGTCTTCGCCGGGGGCGACGTGCTCTCGCCGGCGCACGTGGGCCGCGCGCTGGAGCTCCTCCCCGCGCTCCACCTGCTCGACACCTACGGGCCCACCGAGTGCGCGACCTTCGCGGCCGCCCACCGCATCCGCCGCGAAGACGTGGAGGCGGGCTCCATCCCCATCGGCCGGCCGCTCGCGAACACGCACGCGTATGTGCTCGACGCGGCGATGCGCCCGGTGCCCGTCGGCGTTCCCGGCGAGCTCTTCCTGGGCGGCGCCGGGCTGGCGCGCGGCTACCTGGCCCGCCCCGCGCTCACGGCCGAGCGCTTCGTCCCGGACCCGGTGTCCGGCATTCCGGGCGCGCGCCTTTATCGCACCGGGGATCGGGCGCGGTGGAAGGAAGTGCGAGAGTACGAAGGTACGAAAGTACGAGAGTGGAACAGCCAGGAGGCGGAGGACGGGTCCACTCTCGCACTCTCGCACTCTCGCACTTTCGTACTGGAGTTCCTCGGCCGCATGGACCGGCAGGTGAAGCTGCGCGGCTTCCGCGTCGAGCCCGGCGAGATCGAGATGGCGCTGCTCGCGCACCCCGACGTGCGCTCCGCCGTGGTGGACGTGCGCGAAGACGGCCCCGCGGGGCGCCGCTTGGCCGCGTACGTCGTCCCCGCCGAGGGCGCCGCGGTCGACGCGGCGGCACTGCGCGCCCACCTCTCCCGCTCGCTCCCGGAGTACATGGTCCCCGCCGCGTTCGTGGCGATGGACGAGATCCCGCTCACCGCCAACGGCAAGGTGGACCGCGCCGCGCTCCCGGCCCCCGAGGTCCGCGGGACGGCGGCGGCGCGGCCGCTGACGGCCACGGAAGCGGCGGTGGCGGCGATCTGGGCCGAGCTGCTGGGCGCACAGGGGGTGGGCCCGGAGGACGGCTTCTTCGAGCTCGGCGGGCACTCGCTGCTGGCGGCGCAGGTGGTCGGCCGCATCCGCGCCGCCTTCCAGGTGGAGCTGCCGCTCCGCGCGCTCTTCGAGGCGCCGCGGCTGGAGGCGCTCGCCGCCCGCATCGACGCCGCGATGGGGAAGGGCACCGCCGCGGCGGACCCGATCGTCTCCGTCCCGCGCGACGAGCCGATCCCCCTCTCCTTCGCGCAGGAGCGGCTCTGGTTCCTGCAGCAGCTCGACCCGGCGTCGTCGCTCTACAACATGCCGACGCCCATGCGCTTCCGCGGCGCGCTCGACGAGGCCGCGCTCCGCCGCGCCCTGGACGAGATCGTGCGCCGGCACGAGTCGCTGCGCACCGTCTTCGTGCTGGAGGGCGCGCAGCCGGTGCAGCGCATCCTCCCCGCGGCCGCGGTGCCGCTCCCCGTCCATCGCCTGGAGCATCTTCCCGGGGCGGAGCGGATGGGAGCGGCGCGGCGGATGGTGAACGAGGAGACGGTCACGCCCTTCGACCTGGAGCGCGGCCCCGTCTTCCGCGCCCTGCTGCTGCGGCTGGGGGAGGACGATCACCTGCTGATGGTGAACTTCCACCACGTGGCGAGCGACGGCTGGTCCGTGAACGTCTTCGGGCGCGAGCTGCTGGCGCTCTACGGGGCGTACCGCGCCGGCCGCCCCTCGCCGCTCCCCGAGCTGCCGGTGCAGTACGCCGACTTCGCGGCGTGGCAGCGTGCGTGGCTCACCGAGGAGCGCGTGCGCGAGCAGGTGGGGTACTGGACGCGCCAGCTCGCCGGCGCGCCCCCCGCGCTGGAGCTGCCGACGGACCGCCCGCGGCCGGCGGTGCAGCGCCACCGCGGCGCCAACCTCACCTTCCTCCTCCCGCCCGACCTGCACGCGCAGGTGCGTGCGCTCGCCGCGCGGAGCGGGGCCACGGTGGCGATGACGCTGCTCGCCGCCTTCCAGCTCGTCCTCGGCCGCCTGGCGGGGCAGGACGACGTGGTGGTCGGCACCCCCATCGCCGGCCGCACGCGCCCCGAGACCGAGCCGATGATCGGCCTCTTCCTCAACACCCTGGCCATCCGCACCCGGCTGGCGGGCGAGGAGAGCTTCGCGGAGCTGCTCCGGCAGGTGCGCGAGACCATGCTGGGCGCCTACGCGCACCAGGACGTGCCCTTCGAGCGGCTGCTGGAGGAGCTGAGCCCCGAGCGCACGCTGAGCCGCACCCCGGTCTTCCAGGTCCTCTTCAACATGCTGAACCTGGAGGGCTCCTACGCCGGCAGCGCGGAGGAGGTGGAGGTCGCCGGGCTCACGCCGGTGCCGTTCGAGGGTGAGCTGGACACCGGCTCCAAGTTCGACCTCACCCTGTACGTACAGGAGCTGGAGGAGGGGATCAGCATCGACGCCGCCTACGACGCCGACCTCTTCGACGGCGAGCGCATCGGCGGGATGATGCGCCAGCTCGCCGGGGTGCTGCGCCAGGTGGCCGCCGACCCGTCGGTGCGCCTGGACGGCGTCTCGCTGCTGACCGACGACGCCCGCCCGGCGCTCCCCGACCCCGCCGAGCCGCTCCCGGACGCGTGGCGGGGCAGCGTCCCCGAGCTGTTCGCGCGCCGCGCCGCCGAGGCCCCGCACGCCCTCGCCGCCGAGGACCCGCGCGAGCGCTGGAGCTACGCCGAGCTGGACCGCGCCACCGCCCGCATCGCCGGCCGGCTGGTGGAGTCGGGCGTCCGCCCGGGCGACGTGGTCGCGATCTGGGGCCACCGGAGCGCCGCGCTGGTCCGCGCGCTCCTCGGCACCCTGCGCTCCGGCGGCGCCTTCCTGGTGCTCGACCCGGCTTATCCGTCCAGCCGCCTGGCCGACTACCTGCGCATCGCCCGCCCCACCGCCTTCCTCCGCCTCTCCGCCGCCGCGGAAGTCCCCGCGGAGGTCGAGGAGGCGCTGTCGGCGACGTCGCGCTGCACCATCACCCTCGGCGCCCGCACCGAGTCCGCGGGCGCGCCGCGCCAGCCTTCCCCCGGCGCACCGGACTCTCGTCCCCACGTCACGAGCGAAGCGAGCCCGTCCCTCCCCCAGGCTGTTTTGGGGGAGGGACCGGCGCGCAGCGCCAGGGAGAGGGCCTCCGGGGACGGCGCGCTCGAAGATGCCCTCGCCGCCATCGACGCCCTCGCCTCCGTCCCTCCCGTCGCGCCGTCCGTGGCGATCGGCTCCGACACCCTCGCCTACCTCTCGTTCACGTCGGGAACCACGGGGGTGCCGAAGGCGGTGATGGGCCGCCACGGCTCGCTCACGCACTTCACCCCGTGGCTGGCGGAGGCCTTCGGGCTGACGGCGGACGACCGCTTCTCGATGCTCTCCGGCCTGGCGCACGATCCGCTGCACCGCGACGTGTTCACGCCGCTGCAGCTCGGCGCCGCCGTGGTCGCGCCGGAGCCGGAGGAGGTCGGCGCGCCCGGGTACCTGGCCGGGTGGCTGCGCCGGGCCGCCGTGACCGTGGCGCACCTCACCCCCGCGATGGGCCAGCTCATCGCCGACGTCTCCGGCGGCGTCGAGGCGGCCGCGCCGGTCGAGTCGCTCCGCCGCGCCTTCTTCGTCGGCGACGTGCTCCGGCGCGGCGACGTGGAGCGCCTGCGCCGCCTCGCCCCCAACCTCACCGTCGTCAACTACTACGGATCGACCGAGACGCAGCGCGCCGTCGCCTACCACGTGGTCGATCTGGATGATGGCGGGAGAGCTGCGCTGGACGACGCCGGGAGCACCGGGCCGTCCCTCGCGAGTCACGAGCGAAGCGAGCACGTCCCTCCCCCGCAGTCTGGGGGAGGGACCGGCGCGCAGCGCCAGGGAGAGGGGCCCGCGAGGCCCTCGTCCCGCGAGGTGATCCCGCTCGGCCGCGGCATCCCGGGCGTGCAGCTCCTGGTGCGCACGGCCGCCGGCGCGCTGGCGGGGATCGGCGAGGTGGGCGAGGTCTGGCTGCGCAGCCCGCACGTCGCGCTCGGCTACCTGAACGACCCCGCGCTCACCGCCGAGCGCTTCGTCCCCAACCCCTGGCGCGCCCACCCGGGCGACGTGCTCTACCGCACCGGCGACCTCGGCCGCTACCGCCCGGACGGCGAGGTGGAGCCGATGGGCCGCGCCGACCGGCAGGTGCAGGTGCGCGGCTTCCGCGTGGAGCCGGGCGAGGTGGAGGCCGCGCTCGCCGCGCACCCCGCCGTGCGCGCCGCCGCCGTCGTCCCGCGCGACGGCGCCGGCGGCGCGAAGACGCTCGTCGCCTACGTCGTCACCGACCTGGACGACGCGGCGGCGGAGCTGCGGCCGTTCCTGGCCGGGCGCCTCGCGGACTACATGGTCCCCGGCGCGTTCGTGCGGCTGGACGCGCTGCCGCTCACCGCGAACGGCAAGCTGGATGTCGCCGCCCTCCCCGACCCCAACCACGCCGAGCCCGAGGCCTGGGTCGCGCCGCGCACGGCGGCCGAGCAGGTGGTGGCGGAGATCTGGGCCGAGGTGCTGGGGCGGGAGCGGGTGGGCGCGGAGGACAACTTCTTCGCGCTGGGCGGGCACTCGCTGCTGGCGACGCAGGTGCTCTCGCGGGTGGAGCAGGCCTTCGGGGTGAAGCTCCCGGTGCGCGCGCTCTTCGAGGAGTCCACCGTCGCCGCCCTCGCCGCGCGCCTCGAGGCCAGCGGCGAAGGTGCCCTGGCCGAGGCCATGGCCGAGCTCGACAACCTCTCCGAGGAGGAGCTGATGGCCCTCCTCGCCGAGACCGAGGGAGCGGAGGGGGATTGACTGCGGTCGGGTCAGGGCGATGAGCGGTGGTGCGCGCCCGCGGCAGCCCCTCACCCCCGGCCCCTCTCCCAACTTCGGGAGAGGGGTGACGCGGGGGAGATCGCGGTGCACGGGCGAGGCTGCTGAGCGCAACGAGGCCCGCGGGCGCAGTCCGCGAAGGCGGACTTGGTGCCCTTCCAGCCCCGGGTTTCCAACCCGGTGGCGCGGAGGCAGTCGGTACGATGTTGGGCCTCGGGATGACACCTGGGGTGGGCGAGGAAGGTTGCGGCGGGGATGTCCGCGAAGGCGGACAGCGTGATGTTGTAGCGGCGACTTCAGTCGCATAGTCGCGATATTCCTCGCGATTCTCTGCGATACATCGCACAGCGCTTTTGACCCATAGATGACCGAGGCCTCGAAGAAGCTGGGCGAGCTCACGCCGGAGCAGCGGAAGCTGCTGGCGCTGCGGCTCCGCATGCAGAAGGCGAAGGAGTCCGCCCCCGCGGCAGGGCAGCGCGAGGGCGGCGTCTTTCCGCTCTCCTTCGCCCAGTGGCGGATGTGGCTGCTGGACCGGCTGGAGCCCGGCGCCACCGCCTACGTCCTCTCCTTCGCCTGGCGCCTGCGCGGTCCCCTGGATGCCTCCGCCCTGGAGCGCGCCGTCGCCGCCATGGTGCGGCGCCACGAGACGCTGCGCACGCGCCTCGAGCCGCGCGACGGCGAGCCCGTGCAGGTCGTCGACCCGTTCGCCGGCTGGACGCTTCCCATCGTCGACCATCCCCTCCCCGAGGCGGAGCGCGAGGGGGCGTACCAGCGGCTGGCGACGGAGGAGATCGCGCGGCCGATGGAGCTGGAGGCGGGCCCGCTCTTCCGCGCCGCGCTGGTCCGGGCGGCGGAGGACGACCACCTCTTCCTCTGGAGCATCCACCACGCGGTGAGCGACGGGTGGTCCACCGGCGTCTTCGACCGCGAGCTGACGGCGCTGTACGAGGCCTTCGCCGCCGGGCGCGAGCCGTCGCTGCCCCCGCTCCCGCTGCAGTACGGCGACTACGCCGCCCGGCAGCGCGAGCGCCTCTCGGGCGAGGCGCTGCGGCGCGAGGCGGAGTGGTGGCGCGAGCGGCTGGCCGGCGCCCCGGCGCTGCTGGAGCTGCCGACGGATCGCCCGCGCCCCGCCACCCGCTCCGACCGCGGCGAGACCATCGGCTTCGAGCTGCCGGACGACGCCACCGCGCGCGTCGACGCCCTCGCCCGCCGCGAGGGCGCATCGCCCTTCATGGTGCTGCTCGCCGCCTTCCAGGCCGTCCTCTCCCGCTGGTCCGGGCAGGACGACGTGCTGGTCGGCACCCCCATCGCCAACCGGCCCACGCCGGAGCTCGAGGGGCTGATCGGCTACTTCGCCAACACGCTGGTGCTGCGCGGCGACCTCTCGGGCGACCCCACCTTCCGCGAGCTGCTGGCGCGCGTCCGCGAGACCACGCTCGGCGCGTACGACCACCAGGAGCTCCCCTTCGAGAAGCTGGTCGAGGAGCTGAACCCCGAGCGCAGCCTGAGCCACACGCCGCTCTTCCAGGTCGCCTTCGTCCTCCAGAACCTCGGCGGCGCCTCGACCGAAGCCGATGCCGACGCGCCGCGGCTGGGGAACGCGGTGATGGAGCCCGTCGGCCGCGAGCGCGCGACGGCCAAGTTCGACCTCACCTTCACCCTGATGCAGCACGGCGGCCGCACCGTCGGCCACCTGGAGTACGCCGCGGACCTCTGGGAGCGCGCCACGATGGAGCGCCTCCTCGGCCACTTCGGCGTCCTCCTCGACGCCGCGCTGGCGGACCCGGAGACGCGCGTCTCCGCTCTCCCGCTGCTGACCGACGGGGAACGCGCCGAGCTGGAGGCGCGCGCCCGCCCCGTCGCGTCCTTCCCCGTCGATACGACGCTGCACGCGCGCTTCGCCGCGCAGGCAGCGCGCACGCCGCACGCCGTCGCCGCCACCTACGAGGACGAGTCGCTCACCTTCGCGGAGCTGGATGCGCGCGCCAACCGGCTGGCGCACCACCTCATTGCGCTCGGCGCCGCGCCGGGCGACCTGGTCGGCCTGTGCGTGGAGCGGTCGCTGGAGCCGGTCGTCGCCATCGTCGCGATCCTGAAGGCGGGCGGTGCCTACCTCCCGCTCGATCCCGCGCATCCCGACGAGCGCATCGCCCACATGCTGGAGGATTCCGGCGCGCGCATCGTCCTCACCACTGCGGAGCTGGCTGCGCGGGTGTCGGTTGATGGGATCCGCGCCGTGCGGCTGGATTCCGAGCGCGGCGAGATCGGTGCGCGCCCGTCCACCGCGCCCGACGTCGCCGTAGATCCGGAGGCCCTGGCGTACGTCATCTACACCTCCGGCTCCACCGGCCGCCCGAAGGGGGTTCCGGTCACGCACGCCAACGTCGTGCGCCTCTTCACCGCCACCGACGCCTGGTTCGGCTTCGGTGCAGGCGACGTGTGGACGCTCTTCCACTCCTACGCCTTCGACTTCTCCGTCTGGGAGCTGTGGGGAGCGCTGCTCCACGGCGGGCGGCTGGTGGTGGTGCCGTTCTACGTCTCCCGCAGCCCCGAGGCGTTCCTGGAGCTGCTGGCGCGCGAGGGCGTGACGGTGCTGAGCCAGACGCCCTCCGCCTTCCGCCAGCTCATCCGCGCCGACGGCGACGCCGCGCGCGGCGGGGCGATGTGCCCCCTGGCACTGCGCTTCGTCGTCTTCGGCGGTGAGGCGCTCGACCCCGCGACGCTGCGCGAGTGGGTGGAGCGGCGCGGCGACGAGCGGCCGGCGCTGGTGAACATGTACGGCATCACCGAGACCACGGTGCACGTCACCGGGCGGGTGATCCGCCGCGCCGACGTGCTCGCCGGCTCCGCCAGCCCCATCGGCATCCCCATCCCCGACCTGGCCGTGCAGGTGCTCGACCGCCGCGGGCGGATGGTCCCCGTGGGCGTCGTGGGCGAGATGCACGTGGGGGGTGCCGGTGTGGCGCGTGGCTACCTGGACCGCCCCGGGCTGACCGCCGGGCGCTTCGTCCCCGACCCGTTCGGTAGCGAGGGCGCGCGGCTCTACCGCTCGGGCGACCTGGCGCGCTGGCGGTACGAGTGTGCGGATGTGGGGGTGTGCGTAAGTGCGCTGGATGCGCGCGAAGACCCGCGCACTCCTGCACTCCCGCACTCACGCACTCTCGGTCTGGAGTTCTTCGGCCGCGCCGACGACCAGGTGAAGGTGCGCGGCTTCCGCATCGAGCTGGGGGAGATCGAGTCCGTGCTGCTGGAGCACCCGCGCGTGCGCGAGGCCGTGGTGCTCGCCCGCGGCACCGGCGACGAGCGCCGGCTGGTGGCGTGGACCGTTGCCGCGAACGGCGCCGCCCCCTCCGCGGCGGAGCTGCGCGCGCACCTGGGCGGGCGGCTGCCGGAGTACATGGTGCCGGCTGCGTTCGTGGCGATGGACGCGCTCCCGCTCACCCGCAACGGCAAGGTCGACCGGCGCGCCCTCCCCGACCCCGAGGCGGGCGCCGGCGCCGAGGCGTACGTGCCGCCGCGCACGCCCACCGAAGAGGTGCTCGCCGGGATCTGGGCGGGGGTGCTGGGCGTGGAGCGGGTGGGGTCGGAGGGTGGGTTCTTCGCGCTGGGCGGCCACTCGCTCCTGGCGACGCGCGTCGTCTCGGGCGTACGCGAGGCGTTCGGCGTGGACCTGCCGCTGCGCGCCATCTTCGAGTCCCCCACCCTCGCCGCCGTCGCCGCCGCGATCGACCGCCTCGTGCGCGCGGGCGAGGGCCTCGGCGCGCCCCCCATCGTTCCGGTGGACCGCACCGGCGACCTGCCGCTGTCGTTCGCGCAGGAGCGCCTCTGGTTCATCGACCGGATGGAGCCCGGCAGCGGCGTGTACGTGATGGGCTCCGTGTATCGCCTCTCCGGCGGGCTCGACGTCCCGGCGCTCGCCCGCGCCCTCGCCGAGATCGTGCGCCGCCACGAGTCGCTCCGCACCATCTTCCCCGAAGCCGACGGCGTCCCCGTCCAGCGCGTCCTCGCGCCCGACTTCCCCCTCCGCGTCGTCGACCTCACTGCATCTCGGGAAAAAGCAGACGTCGTCCCGAGCGCCGCCGCGGCGCCGCACCCTCGTGCGCACGACGGTCAGGCGGCGGCCGAGGGACCCGAAGCCGAGGCACGCACCACCGCCTCGGACACGCTGCGCCACCCCTCGCCTGACCCACCGCACCCTCGTACGCGGGTCACGAGCGAAGCGAGCCCGTCCCTCCCCCAGGCTGTTTTGGGGGAGGGACCGGCGCGCAGCGCCAGGGAGAGGGCCGCCGCGACCGACGACGCTGCCGACTCCATCCTGCGCGCGCTCTTCACCGAGCCCTTCGACCTCGCACGGGGCCCGCTCTTCCGCGCGGTGCTGGTGCGCGTCGCGGAGGACGAGCATCGCTTCGCGTTCAGCCTCCACCACGTGGTGAGCGACGGCTGGTCGCTCGGCATCCTCTTCAGCGAGCTGGCGGCGCTCTACGCCGCCTTCGCGCGCGGCGAGCCCTCGCCGCTCCCGGCGCTGCCGGTGCAGTACGGCGACTTCGCCGCCTGGCAGCGGAGCTGGCTCCGGGGCGAGGTCCTGGAGCGCCAGCTCGCCTACTGGCGCGAGACGCTGTCCGGCACCCCGCCGCTGCTGGAGCTCCCGACCGACCGCCCGCGCCCGGCGGTCCAGAGCTACCGCGGCGCCACGCTCGGCTTCGGCCTTCCGGCCGAGGTGACGGCAGGCGTGGACGCGCTCGCCCGCCGCGAGGGCGCCACGCCGTTCATGGTGCTCCTCGCGGCCTTCCAGGCGGTGCTCGCGCGCTGGTCCGGCCAGCGCGACCTCGTCGTCGGCACCCCCATCGCCAACCGCACCCAGGCCGACGTGGAGCCGCTGATCGGCTTCTTCGCCAACACCCTGGCGCTGCGCGGCGACCTGGGCGGCGCGCCGGGCTTCCGCGAGCTGCTGGCGCGCGTACGCGAGTCGGCGCTCGGCGCCTTCGCCCACCAGGACCTCCCCTTCGAGAAGCTGGTGGAGGAGCTGCAGCCGGAGCGCAGCCTCAGCCACTCACCCGTCTTCCAGGTGATGTTCGCGCTGCAGAACGTTCCCGGGGGCGGGCCGCGGCTGGCCGGCCTGGAGCTGGAGCCCCTGGGCCGCGAGGGCGCGACGGCCAAGTTCGATCTCTCGCTCACCCTGGTGCAGGACGAGGGGGAGACCTTCGCCGCCGCCGAGTACGCCACCGACCTCTTCGACGCGGCAACCATCGAGCGCTTCGTCGGCCACTTCGCCACGCTGCTCGGCGCGGCGCTGGAGGATCCCGACCTGTCCGTCGACGCGCTGCCGGTGATGGAGGCGGAGGAGCGGACCGGGGTGCTGCGGCTCTCCGCCGGCCCGTCGGCCATACGCGATGCGTCGACGCTGCACGGGATGTTCGAGGCGCAGGTGGCGCGCACGCCAGACGCCATCGCCCTCACCTTCGCCGGCCAATCGCTGACCTACGCCGAGCTGGACGCCCGCGCCAACCGCCTCGCCCGCCTCCTCCAGGCGCGCGGCGCCGGCCCGGAGACCCCCGTCGCCGTCTTCATGGAGCGCTCGGTGGAGATGGTGGTCGCTCTCTACGGCGTGCTGAAGGCGGGCGCGTTCTACGTCCCCGTCGACCCCGAGTACCCCGCCGAGCGCATCGCCTACATGCTGGAGGATTCGGCCGCCCGCCTCGTCCTCACCCAGGAACGCCTGCTTTCACGCCTCCCCGATCATCCGCGTGACCCCGAAGACGTCATCCTGAGCGCCGCCGCAACCCCCGAGCGTCGCCCGCACGAAAGCATGGCGGCGGCCGAAGGATCTATAGCCGACGCAGCGACCCAGCCTGGACCCGCCGCGGCGCACGCCGGCACAACCGGGCGAGACTACACCCCGCGCACCGAGCCGTCCCCCGCGAGTCACGAGCGAAGCGAGCCCGTCCCTCCCCCGCAGTCTGGGGGAGGGACCGGCGCGCAGCGCCAGGGAGAGGGCCTCCACGACCGGCGCCCCGCTCCCCAGGCCATCGTCCTCGACCAGCCCGGCGTGCTCGACGCGTACGACGCGACACCGCCCGGCATCGCCGCGGCCCCGGACGCGCTGGCGTACGTCATCTACACCTCCGGCTCCACGGGCCGCCCGAAAGGCGCGGGGAACGCGCACCGCGGCGTCGTCAACCGCATCCTCTGGATGCAGGAGACCTTCGCCCTCGGCGCGGGCGACGTGGTGCTGCAGAAGACGCCGTTCAGCTTCGACGTCTCGGTGTGGGAGTTCTTCTGGCCGCTGATCGCGGGCGCGACGCTGGTCATGGCGCCGCCCGGCGCGCATCGCGATCCGGCCGCGCTCGCGGACATCATCAAATCGCAGCGCATCACCACGATGCACTTCGTGCCGTCGATGCTGCGCGCGTTCGTCGGCCATCCCTCATCGCGCAAGTGCGCGTCGTTGCGTCGCGTGATGTGCAGCGGGGAAGCGCTGCCGGGAGATGTGCAGGCGCAGTTCTTCGCGCAACTTCCGAACGCGGAACTGCACAACCTCTATGGACCGACCGAGGTGGCCATCGATGTGACGGCGTGGCGGTGCCGCGTCGAGGATGGAGACCTGACTCCGCCGATCGGCAGGCCGATCTGGAACACGCGCGCGTCCGTGCTCGACTCCGCACTCGAGCCGGTGCCGACTGGCGTCGCGGGCGAGTTGTACCTCTCTGGAATTGGACTGGCGCGCGGGTATCACCGGCGGCCGGTGTTGACGGCGGAACGTTTCGTTGCGGACCCGCACGCCGTTACGCCGGGCGCCCGGATGTATCGCACCGGCGATCGCGCGCTGTGGCGTAGCGATGGAACACTGGAGTTCCTCGGACGCGCCGATCAACAGGTCAAGATCCGCGGCTTCCGCGTCGAGCCGGGCGAGATCGAGAGCGCGCTGTTGGCCATGGCCGGCGTCACGCAGGCCGCGGTTGTCGTGCGCGGAAACCAGCTCGTCGCGTACGTCGTTGGCGCGCAGCCCGACTTCGATGCATTGCGCCGGCAACTGCCCGAGTACATGG
>JBJMPM010000021.1:0-4125 GCA_045803205.1 Longimicrobiaceae bacterium | reverse complement strand
CTTCTGCACCGCGCGGTCGATCCAATCCTCCACCCCGTCCTTCTTGCGGTGCAGGATCTTCCAGTGCAGCGCCTCCTCGGGCGCCATCTCCGCCGTGGGGTCCGCCGCACTCTCCTGCTCCACGCTCGCGTTCTCGAAGCGGGCGATGTAGGCGGCCAGCGGGTCGTGCGTCTCGGTGCGGCGGTCGAAGATCAGGTCGTCGGCCAGCTTGCGGTCGTCCGCGTCGATCTCGAAGTACGGCTTCACGTGCGCGGGGTTGATGATGGCCGTGTCGAGCCCCGCCTCCACGCAGTGGTGCAGGAACACCGAGTTCAGCACCGTGCGCGCGTGCGGCTGCAGGCCGAAAGAGACGTTCGACACGCCCAGCGTGGTGAGCACCCCCGGCAGCTCGCGCTTGATGGCGCGGATCCCCTCGATGGTCTCCACCGCGCTGCGCCGGAACTCCTCGTCGCCAGTGGCCAGGGTGAAGGTGAGCGCGTCGAAGATCAGCGCGTCGGGCGCCAGCCCGTACTCCTCCGTGGCGATGCGGTGGATCTTGCGGGCGACCTCGAGCTTCACCTCGGCGGTCTTGGCCATCCCGCCGAGATCCTTGTCGATCGTGAGCGCGATCACCGCCGCCCCGTGCGCCGCCACCAGCGGGAGCACGGCGTCCACCCGCTCGCGGCCGTTCTCCAGGTTGATGGAGTTCACGATCGGCCGCCCCGGGCTCTGCTCCAGCGCCGCCTTCAGCACGTCGGCCTCGGTGCTGTCGAAGCAGAGCGGCGCGTCGACCCCCTGCGAGAGGAGCTTGACCACGGTGCGCATCTGCTCGGCCTCGTCCTGCCGCTCGGTGAGCGCCACGCACACGTCCAGCACGTGCGCGCCGCTCTCGGTCTGCTCGCGGCCGACCTCGAGGACGCCGTCGTAGTCGTCGGCCAGGAGGAAGCGCTTGACCTTGCGGCTCCCCTGCGCGTTCACCCGCTCGCCGATCATGGTGGGCGCGGGAAGCTGCACCAGCTCCGCGGCGCGGATGGCCGAGGAGAGGCGGGGGACGTACTCCACCTCGCGCGCCTTCGGCTTCAGCCCGCGCACGCGCTCCACCAGCTCGCGGATGTGGCCGGCGTCGGTGCCGCAGCAGCCGCCGACCACGCTCACCCCGAAGTCGCGGACGAACTCCTCCATCTGCGCCGCGAAGGGATTCGCCTCCAGCGGATAGACCGCGCAGCCGCCCTCGTTGTGCGGGATCCCCGCGTTGGGGATGCAGGAGATGGGGAGGCGCGCGTGCTCGCCCAGGAAGCGGATGGCCTGGCGCATGTGCTCGGGGCCGGTGGAGCAGTTGAGCCCGATCACGTCCGCGTGCAGCGCCTCGATGGTCACCATCGCCGCGCCGATGTCGGTGCCCAGCAGCATCCGCCCGCTGGTGTCGAGCGTCACCTGCACCTGCAGCGCGACCGGGCGCCCGGCCCCGGCGATCGCCTCGCGGCAGCCGAAGACCGCCGCCTTCACCTCCAGGATGTCCTGGCTGGTCTCGATCAGCAGCACGTCGACCCCGCCCTCCACCAGCGCCCGCGCCTGCTCGGCGAACACCGGCACCAGCTCGGCGAAGGTGATGTTGCCCAGCGTGGGGTCGCTCGCGCAGGGGAGGAAGCCGCTGGGGCCGATGGAGCCGGCCACGAAGCGCGGCCGCCCGTCGGCCTCGGCGAAGCGGTCGGCCACGCGGCGGGCGAGCGAGGCGGCGGCCACGTTGATCTCGCGCACCTGGTCCTGCAGCCCGTACTCGCGGAGCGTCAGGCGGTTGGAGCGGAAGGTGTCCGTCTCCAGCACGTCGCACCCCGCCTCCATGTAGGCGGTGTGGATCTCCTCGATCACCCGCGGCTTCGAGATCACGAGGTAGTCGTTGCACCCCTCCAGCCGCTCCCCGCCGAAGTCCGCGGCGGAGAGGTCGTAGCGCTGGATGGAGGTGCCCATGGCGCCGTCGAACACCAGCACGCGCTCGCGGAGCGCGGAGAGGTAGGGAGATACGGGTTCGGCCATCGTTCCGTGGATCCTTCCGAATGCAAAAAATCCCCGCGACTCGTGTGGAGTGCGGGGAACGCGGGTCCGGATGCGAAGGTTCGGACCGTCCCGACTCTTTAGCGTTTTTTTAACGAGGTCGCAAGCGGTCGCGCCAAATCCATCCTCGGCACGGATGACCCGTGCAACGATCAATCTATCCGGGTAAGTGGGAATCGCAAGGGGCGGAGCCCTCTAATCCATACGTCGCGCAACGTTCCCCGCCTCCGGGCCCAGCCTCATGAACCTCGCTGACCTTGCCGACGAACCCAGGCGCATCGCGAAGCACAGCAAAAACCCGTACGCCAAGGGGTTCCTGATCCTGCTGTCGTTCGTGATGCAGTGGTGCGCTTTCAGGCCGCCCGCTCCGCTCCAGTCGGAAGAGCGCCAGGGCGAGACCTCGCGCGAAGACGGCCGCCCGCGGGGCGGCGTGGTGATCGCGCAAATCAGCGATCCCCACCTGTTCGAAGATCCCAAGCGGCCCGCCACGTTCGCGGCCGAGGAGCGGGAGAACCAGCGCGCCTTCACGCAGGCGCTCGAGTTCCTCGGCTCTCCCACCGTCAGGGCCGGCGGGAATCCGGCTGCGCTCGTGATCACCGGCGACCTGGGGCTCGATCCCGGGTTCGCCGCCCGCCGGCCGGCCACCGCGGGCCCGCTCACGCGGCAGCAGCAGGTGGACCTCGTCGCGAACCTGCTGCGGCGCAGTCCCGTGAAGAAGGTGTTCGTGGTGGCGGGAAACAACGACCTGACCGACGAGCGCGCCGACACTGCGGAGCTGCAGCACTTCCACGGCTTCATCGACAGCGTGGCCACTCGGCTCGCGGGAAGCGGGGTGACGCTGCGCGACCTGACCGCCTGCTACGCCAGGTCCGCCGCGCCACCGAGCGACTGCTACGCAGACCTGCCGGGTGGGATTCGCCTCGTGGGGTTCTCCTCCGCGACCTTCAAGAACGCCCCCCGCGTCGATCGCAAGCTCTTCGAATACGCCGTTGCGGAACGCGCCGCGGTAGCCGGCGCATCGAGGGCGTTCGACCTGTCGGTGGTCGACCGCTTCGCCACGCTCGTGGCCCAGGCCACCCGCGATGGGAAACGTGTCCTGGTGCTGACGCACGAGCCGGATCTGGACGATCCCTGGGCCGTGGGGATGCTGCGGGACAGCCTGCGGACGTACCCGGACAGTGGCTACGACGCTGGTGTGTGGAACGTGGACTCCGCCGTCCGCAGGCGATGGGTCGCCGCCGCGAGCCGGCCGGGCGTCGTCGCCGTGCTGGCCGGGCACTTCCATTCGGGGCGCGCGGAGAGCTACTCCCAACCGTACGCCTACTCCGGTACGGCGAACCGCGCGTCGGTCGAGCGTCTGTTCGTCAGCCCTCCGCTGGCCGTCAAGAACCAGGCTCCGTTGCCCACGCAGGCGCGGGGGCTCTCGCTGTACCGCATCGATGGTGGAAACGTGCAGCGAGAGATCGCCTGGTACCGCGGCGACAGCGGGTTCTCCGCCACGCAGCCGGACACCGCCGCATCCGGTGTGGCGGTCAGACCGAATGCAGCGCCGGCTGCATCACTTCCCCGCATCCAGCACCTCACCCGGTCCGACCGGATGGGGATCGTGATCTTCGCCATCATCGCCGCCACCGGCGGATTGCTGGCGGCGCTCAAGCGCGCGCTCCGCGACTACCGCAGGAACGCTCAGTACGGGGTTCCTCTGGATTGGCGCGAACACCTTGGGGTCGGATGGATGCTGGCCTGGGGACTGGGCGGATTGATACTGGTCCTCTCGCTCTACTCACGAGACTGGTCGCTGGATCGCGGCGAGATCGCGCTCTGGTACGCGGGAGCGTTCGCGATCTGGACCACGGCCAGCGCGCTGGTGCTCCGCATCAACGACTGACGCTCACTTTAGCAGGTCGGACGCAGCAGGCGGGCCCACCCACGCGGGCCCGCCTGCTGCGCCATTCAGCAGCACTCGGCACCTGCTTACACGCAGCCGTGGCGCCGGTCGTAGCGGTCCTCGCGGCGATCGCGAACGTCTTCGCGCCGGTCCCGGCGGTCTTCTCGGCGGTCGCGGACGCACTGCCGCACGGGGTGGGCGGGATG
>JBJMPM010000410.1:0-7022 GCA_045803205.1 Longimicrobiaceae bacterium | reverse complement strand
CACCTCGATCTGGTACGGCTGGAACTCGCACCCGGGCCGCGTCGGGATGTAGATCACCTCCGGACGCTGCGCGTTGGCGCTGGGCTCCGCGAACACGCTCACGTTGTTCACCGTGCCGACGCTGGTCACGTCGGTCGTGCCCAGGATGCGCGGCAGCCCGTACTTCACGTAGCGGCGGCCGTTGAACATCACCGGCTCGGTGTTGATGAACCAGGTCTCCGAGCCCGCGTACCCGGTGGTCGCCGGGAAGGCCACGCTGACCGGCTGCCCGTTGTACGTGGTGTCGTTCGTCGACGGGTTGTACTGCACCGTCACCGTCGTCAGCTGCCCGTTCTGCACCACGCAGTAGCTCACGTCCTGCACCGTCGGCCCGACCGGGGGCGGCGGGGGCGGAGGCGGCGGCGGCGGCGGCGGCGGGGGCGGCGGCGGCGGCGGGGGAGGCGGCGGCGGCGGAATGATGTTGCCGAAGCCCATCTTCAGCCCCAGCACCGCGTACGGGGTGAAGGTGAACTTGTCCTCGGCCGTCCCCTGGTTGTTCGGGAAGATGTGCGACGGCGAGTCGTAGCCGTGCACCCCGGCCTCCAGGAACACCCCCAGCCCCGACATCAGCGGGAACACGTCGAACCCCAGCCCGGCCACGCCCTGCCCCACCGTGCCATGGTCCGAGGTCCCCGAGATGCAGACGCCGTTGTTGGAGAACGGCGCCCCGATGCACGAGACCGGAGTTTCGGCCAGGTCGGCGGTCAGCCCGCCGCCGCCCGCGAAGACGTACATCGAGCTCATGAACCCCGTGCCCGACCAGAACATCGGCCGCCACACCAGGTCCAGGTCGTACGTCCACACGTTCTCCAGCCAGCGGTCGCTCTCGTACAGCGGGCCGTTCGGGATGTGCGACGGCAGGTACTTGCCGTCGAGCCGGATGCCGAAGGTCGGGCTCAGCCAGTAGGTGGCCTCGGCGCCGAACACCGGCGAGAACTCGGGCTTGTACCCCTCGTCCGCAATGCTGAACCAGTCGGTCGTGTAGGCGCCGCCGGCGAAGATGCCGATGTCGAACTGGGGTGCGGTCCGCACCACCATGTCCTGCGCCTGCGCGTTCCCCGCCGCCCCCAGCGACACCAGCGCTGCCGCGAAGGCGGATGTGAGCGCTCGTCTCATGTGTCCTCTCCGAACCAGGTGATTGGGCCCCCTTTCGTCACCGCGTCGCGCGGGGGATCCCGCCAGCACTCTCTTCCCGTCCTCATCACCAACACCTGCTTCCCGGGAGCTCGCCGGGACGGCGTCCTCCCCACGGTTCCTCACGCTCGCGAGCCACCTCCTCTCGTTCTCTGCGCCCTCAGGGAGCGCGGGTTGACCAGGCATGCAGTACGGCGCCAAAGACGCCGCCGTAGACGGCGAAGGCCGCGATGAGCGCCACCGGCGTGGCCTGCCCCCAGCCCAGCCCCAGCCGGCCGGGGGGCGGGATGCGGCCCATCCGCACGCAGCGGCTGGCCCGCGCCAGCCAGGGGAGCGCGCCCGCCAGCAGCGCGCCGTGCACCCCTCCCGCGGCCACCCCGGTCCCCCACCCGGGCCCCCCCAGCGCGCGCAGCACGGCCGCGTAGACGGCGGCGACCAGCGTGGCGTGCAGCGCCAGGAAAAGGCCGAACCCGAGGGTCTCGGTCATGGGGAGGCGCGGGTCGTCGAGGAAGAGGCAGCCGAGCTGGCCGGTGGCGCTGAGCTCGGTGAGCGCGAGGGTGCGGAACAGCCAGAAGACGCCGGCCGCGAGCACGCCCGCGACGAACCCCGCCCACACGATGCCACCCCAGGTTCCCCCCATGCCCCTCCCCGGCCTTCGTGCGAGCGGGGCCGCTTCCCCGCGCCGGTCTGGCCCGTCTGGTGTCCGTCACGCGGGCGCTCGGTTCTCAGACCCGTTAGGAATACGCACTTTCAGTGCCGAACGCCAGTATTTCGTTGCACGTGCGCGGCAGACTGCGCAACTGCACCGCCGCGCGGTCAGGCCGCGGCGGTCTGCGCCGCCACCGGCTCGGCGGCGTCGAGCGCCGGGAGCTCGCTGTCGGCCACCCGGCGCAGGGCGCGGTTGAACACCACGTCCGAGACGCCCTCGGGGACCGTCATGATCTCCAGGTACAGGTCGGCGGCCTCGTGCAGCGGGACCTCGGCGGCCAGGGCGCGGGCGAACTCGAGCGCGTTGGCCACGTGGCGCTCGAAGAGGTCGTCTTCGGCGCGGGCGGCGGCCAGGTTGATGCGGTGGCGCAGGTCGTCGTGCACGCGGCCGCGGATGCGGCGGCGCACCCGCGAGAACACCTGGTCGAAGCGCCCGCCCTCGCCGGGCTCGGGGCGCGAGGCCACGGCCTCCTCGCGGTCGGCGGCGTCGTCTTCCAGCAGGGTGACGTCGGTGCCGCGCTCCACCCCGGTGCGCCGCCCCAGCTCGGCGAAGGCGCGGCTCCCCACGTTGCGGGCCTGCTCGGGGTTGAGCCGCAGGATGCGCGCGTAGATGTCGAGCGCGGCGTCGAAGGGGAGCTGCGGCGATACCAGGTCCACCAGCGCGAGCACGTGGCGGACGTGCGTGTCCAGCAGCTTCTCCTGCGCCATCGCGGTGGCAAGGTCGATCTGGCGCTGCATCGCGCGCGAGGTGTTGCGGGTCAGGCCCACGGTCCGGTCCTCCAGGCGGTTTGGGTGCGCGCCGAATCGTTCGATGGGGGCGGGGTGCGCACGTCCCCCGCCGCCGCCGGCCCGGCGCAAGTTCCATTCCCCGGAACAGACCATGGCCGGGCGTGCTACCGTCATGGTATCACGACAGCAACAAATCGTCTCACGCAGAGACACGGAGAGAGGATGGGGTGGTTCTCTCCGTGTCTCTGCGTCTCTGCGTGAGACGATCTGTTCCCGGAACGGAAACGCGAAGCGGGCCGGCCTCCCGCGAGGGAAGCCGGCCCGCTCGTTCGTTCGCGGCCGCCGGAGCGTCAGGGGCGCGGGGCCGGGGCCGGGGCCGGGGCGTTGC
The DNA here is from genome assembly GCA_045803205.1 of Longimicrobiaceae bacterium. GTDB lineage: Bacteria > Gemmatimonadota > Gemmatimonadetes > Longimicrobiales > Longimicrobiaceae > Longimicrobium. Next base: position 4,024 of record JBJMPM010000410.1, on the reverse strand, counting down.
CGCCCTGCGGGGCGGCGGGGGCCGGCGCCGGCGCCGGGGCCGGGGCGGCGCCCTGCGCCTGGTTCTGCGCGGGCCGCGACTGCGTGACGCCCGGGATGCTGGCGGGCGCCTGCGCCGGCGCGCTCTGCTGCAGTCCCTGCCGCAGGATCGACGAGCCCTGCTGCGGGCGCGAGGACAGGAGCGAGAGCGCGAAGGCGAGCGCCACGAAGAGGCCGCCGCTCCACCACGTCGCCTTGGTCAGGATCGTGGTCGCCTGCCGGCTGCCGAAGAGCGTGTCGGTGCCCGCGCTCCCGCCCATCGCGGCCAGGCCGCCGCCCTTCCCGGACTGCAGCAGCACCACCGGGATCATCACGAGTGCGTTGAGGATCAGCAGAATCAGCAGAAGCGTGAACACGAAGCTTCGGAGGTCGAAGGTGGATTCAGGGCCGTAAAGAGTTGGAATTTAGCAGGATGCGCGCGGATCCGTCAACCGGAGGAGAGCGTGCGTGAGTGCGGAAGTGCGGGAGTGCGTCGGGATCGCGCGCGCACTTTCGCACTTCGTCACACCGCGCCGCAGATCTTCGCGAAGCCGTGCGGATCCAGGCTGGCGCCGCCGACCAGCACGCCGTCGACGCCCTCGACCGCGAGGAGGGCGGCGGCGTTGTCGGGCTTCACGCTCCCGCCGTAGAGGATCGGCACGGCGGCGGCCGTCTCGTGGCCGTAGCGCGCTGCGAGCTCCTGGCGCACGGAGCCGTGCATCGCCCCCGCGTCCTCGGGCGTGGCGTTCACGCCGGTGCCGATGGCCCACACCGGCTCGTAGGCGATCACCAGCGAGCGCGCCTCGTCGAGCGAGACCGCCTCGATCACGGGCTGGAGCTGGCCGGCCACCACCACGCCGGCGCGGCCGGCGCGGCGCTCCTCGATCTTCTCGCCCACGCAGAGCACCGGCACCAGCCCGGCGTCGAGCACCGCGCGCACCTTCTTCACCGTCTCGTCCGTGGTCTCGCCGAACACCCAGCGGCGCTCGCTGTGGCCGACCAGCACCAGCTCCGCGCCGGCATCGGCCGCCATCTGGACCGAGGTCTCGCCGGTGAAGGCGCCACCCGCCTCCCAGTGCACGTTCTGCACGCCCAGCCGCACGTCGGCCCGGCCGCGCACCGCCTCGCGCGCGGCGGCGAAGGAGATGGCGGGGGGGAAGAAGACCACGCTGCGGTCGTCCCGCGGCTCCCAGACGGCCAGGAACTCCTCGAAAAAGCGCGCGGTCTCGGAGGGGCCCAGGTTCATCTTCCAGTTGCCGGCGAGCACCGGCTTCAGCGGCGCGCTCACGAGCCGCTCCGCTCGTCCAGCGCCGCGACGCCGGGGAGCTCCTTCCCCTCGAGGAACTCGAGCGACGCCCCGCCACCGGTGGAGACGTGCGACATCCGCGACTCCAGTCCCATCTCCGCCACCGCCGCCGCCGAGTCGCCCCCGCCGATGATGGTGGTGGCGCCGCCATCGGTCGCCTGCGCCACCGCCTCGGCCACGCCGCGGGTGCCGCCGGCGAACTCGGGAACCTCGAAGACGCCCATCGGCCCGTTCCAGAGCACCGTCTTCGCCCCGGAGAGCTCGTTGCGGAACTGCTCGATCGTGCGCGGCCCGATGTCGGCGGCGCTGCGGCCGGCGGGGATCGCCTCGCGCGCGACGGACTCGTGCGACGCGCCCGCCTCCAGCCGGTCGGTGACGACGACGTCGACGGGGAGCACGAGCTTGTCCCCGGCGCTTTGCAGGAGGTCGCGGGCCATGTCGACGCGGTCGTCCTCCACCAGCGAGGTGCCGGTCTGCAGCCCCATCGCCCGGAAGAAGGTGTTCGCCATCGCCCCGCCGATCAGCAGCCGGTCGACCTTGGGGAGCAGCGCGGTGATCACGTCGATCTTCCCGGAGATCTTGGAGCCGCCCAGGATGGCGACGAACGGCCGCTGGGGATTCTCCAGCGCGCCGCCCAGGTACTCCAGCTCCTTCGCCATCAGGAACCCGGCGACCACCGGCTTCCCTTCGCCCTTCATCACCTCCGCCACGCCGGCGGTGGAGGAGTGGGCGCGGTGCGCGGCGCCGAAGGCGTCGTTCACGAAGACGTCGCCGAGCTCGCTCATCTGCCGCGCCAGCTCGGGGTCGTTCTTCTCCTCGCCCGGGAGGAAGCGCGTGTTCTCGAGCAGCAGCACCTCCCCGTCGCCGAGCGCGCGGGTCGCGGCGACCGCGTCCTTGTCGGCGACGTGCTCGGAGAAGGCGACCTCGCGGCCCAGCAGCTCGCCCAGCCGCGCGGCGCAGGGGCGCAGCGACATCTCCGGCACCACCTTCCCCTTCGGCCGCCCGAAGTGGGAGAGGAGCACCACCCGCGCGCCGGCGCCCACCAGGTGCCGCAGCGTCGGCAGCGTCGCCTCGATCCGGGTGTCGTCGGTGATGGTGCCGTCTGCGTCGAGCGGCACGTTGTAGTCGACGCGCACCAGCACGCGCCTGCCGCGCAGCGCGTCCGCGGGAAGATCGTTCAGCGTGAGCTTGTTCATTCCTCAAACCCCTTTTGAAGCTCTCACAGAGGCCACAGAGGTCACGGAGTGGATGACTCTGTGACCTCTGTGACCTCTGTGAGAGACGAGCAGTTCAGCTGTTGTTCAGCCGCTCGCCCATGAAGCGGGCGAGGTCCACGCAGCGGCAGGAGTAGCCCCACTCGTTGTCGTACCAGCTCATCACCTTCACCAGCCCGCCCACGATGTTGGTGCTGGGCGCGTCGACGATGGAGGAGTGCGGGTTGCCGGTGAAGTCGACCGAGACCAGCTCCTCCTCCTCGTAGCCCAGGATCCCCTTCATCCGCCCCTCGGCCGCGGCGCGGAAGGCGTCGTTCACCTGCTGCGCGGTTACCTCGCGCTCCGTCTCCGCCACCAGGTCCACGATCGACACGTCGGGGGTGGGCACGCGCATCGCCACGCCGTCGATCTTCCCCTTCACCTCGGGGATCACCAGCCCCGTGGCCTTCGCGGCGCCTGTCGTGGTCGGGATGATGGACATGCCCGCCGCGCGGGCGCGGCGCAGGTCCTTGTGCGGGAGGTCGAGGATCTGCTGGTCGTTGGTGTAGGCGTGCACCGTGGTCATCACCCCGCGGCGGAAGCCGAACTCGTCCAGCAGCACCTTCACCACCGGCGCCAGGCAGTTGGTGGTGCAGCTCGCGTTCGAGACCACGTGGTGGCTGGCGTGGTCGTACTTGTCCTCGTTCACCCCCAGCACGATGGTGATGTCCTCGTTCTTGGCGGGGGCGGAGATGATCACCTTCTTCGCGCCGCCCTGCAGGTGCTTGGCGGCGTCGTCGCGGCTGGTGAAGCGGCCGGTGCTCTCGATCACGATGTCGACGCCCAGGTCGCCCCAGGGGAGGGCGGCGGGGTCCTTCTCGGCGAACACGCGCACCTCGTCGCCGTCGATCATCAGCGAATTGTCGCGGACCTCGACGGTGCCGGGGTAGTGGCGGTGCACGGAGTCGTGCCGGAGCAGGTGCCCCAGCGTCTTCGTGTCGGTGAGGTCGTTGACGGCCACGAAGTCGATGTCGGTGGCGCCCGCCTGCTTGGCGGCGCGCAGCACGTTGCGCCCGATGCGGCCGAAGCCGTTGATGCCCACCTTGATCGCCATGAACTGCTCCTGCGCGTGACGGGGAAGCCGGGTATTTTAGCGGTTCCACGGTGACGGCCCCACCCCGCCCATGCGCTGCGCCCTCGTCCCGTTCGTCGCAGGACTGCTCCTGCTGGCCGCCAGTCGGCCGGCACAGGCCTGGAGCGCCCTTGGGCATCGCCTGGTCGGGGACCTGGCCGAGCGACATCTCCAGCCCGCCACCCGGCGCGCCGTGAAGGACCTGCTCGCCGGTGAGCCGCAACCGTCCCTCGGCGGCATCGCCGACTGGGCCGACGCGCTGCGCGACCGCGACCCCGCCTATTTCCGCCGCACCGCACGCTGGCACTACGTCAACCTCGGGCCGGACTGCCGCTACGACCCGCAACGCGATTGTCCCGACGGCGAATGCGTCGTC
>JBJMPM010000354.1:0-14054 GCA_045803205.1 Longimicrobiaceae bacterium | reverse complement strand
CCAGCGGTTCCGCACGGGATCGCGCCACGGGCCCACGAAGGCCACGGCGATCACCAGGTGGGCGAACGCAAGCCAGTCGGTCCCGTATGCCAGGAACGGGTACCTGGCGTTCGTCGCGATCAGCGCGTCCCGGACGGTGACCAGCCACCGGACCACGCCGGCGACCTCCTCGGACCGCGTCCCGGGGCCGGCGCCGAGCACGCCGGTCAGCCACCGGAGCTCCGTCACCAGCGGGAAGGCCGTCAAGCCGCTGAGGACCAAGCCCGCGATGAACAGCAGGAGCAGCCGGCGCACTCTCCGTTCGAGCTGTTCCGTTCGGTCATTCAGGCCTGTGGGGGTGTCCAGGTACACAAGGGTCAGAGCGTATATCATACCCTCAGCGCGCAATCTCCACCTTCTCCACGTTGTCGAACCTCTCCAGGTGGATCCACCACGACGCAGGGGGTGATGCCGGCATCGGAGGGCTGGCGCGGCCGTACATCCCCGCCGGGGTGGTGAGCGTCACCTCCTTCAGCGCGTGCCACTCCGTTGGGACAGGTCTTCGATACGCCAGGCGTGCGCAGCTCCTGCGAAACCTGCCTGTCCCTGCGGTGCGTCAGCATCTGCTCCGGCCAGCTTCAGCTTGCCCGGTGCGGGTTTTGCGCGGCGGAACCACCGTGGGCAGCACGAAAACACCGATAGCCGGGGGGTTCCGGCGGCCCAAGCCGTTGCGGAGCCCGATGGGATCTTCAACAACCACGAGGGGAGCACCAGGAGCTACCGCTTTGTGCGCGAGCGCTATTACGAGGTGGCGCCGGTGGGGTTCGGCAGGAGATCCAGCGGAGTACGCGGAAGGCGGCAGCAGACGTGCGCATGCACAACGGCAGCCTGGTGCGCTCCCGTAAGCTGGAGGCGGACTACGCGCCCCCACTGACCACGAGCGCGCCTGGGCCACCGTGCAGCGGTGGAGCCCCGCGAGGAGCTGCGTCCTGGCAGCACCCCCTTTGAGGAACCGGTGCGGAGCTCGTGCAGGTCGACGGATCGGCAGCTTTTGTGTCGGGGATAAAAATGGACGAGTCGAAGCTCACCAGCGGCATGGCGGAGCGGCTGGCGCACGCCGGCGGTGGCGAGCGCCTGGATGCAATCGTGGAGCTGCAGCCGCTCACTCCTCTCGCCAGCGGGACCCGCGAGGCGCGGATCGCTTGGCTACGCACGCGATTCGACGAGGAGGCGCGGCGCGTGCAAGCAGCCATTCAGGCGACTGGCGGAGAGGTACTTGGCGCCGCCTGGATCAACCAGACCCTGCGTACGCGCCTGCCCGCCGAGTCCTTCGCCGCGCTGGTGGAGCTGCCCGAGGTATTCAGGATAGACGTTCCGCACGCGCTCCTCATGGAGGCGGACAGCTGACCACGCCCTGCAGGGAGATGAATCCGGCGCCCTCCGCGTTCACGTCCTGACCGATCATTTTGCAATTCTTGAGCAGGCAGGCCAGCTGCTCGTCGGGCGTGAGCTGCGGCTTGTCCTCCAGCAGCAGCGCCAGCAGCCCCGAGACGTGCGCCGCCGCGAAGCTGGTGCCGGGTTTTTTGATCTCACTGAAGTCGTCATCGACATCGCAGGTCTTGATCGGGGACGCGTCGCTGCCTCCCGGAGCTACCAGGTGCGGGCGGTTCAGCTTGTTCTGCGTGGGTCCCCGACTGCTGTAGCCCATGACCACCGTCCCACACCGGTTCGTCGCGCCGACCACGATGATGTCTTTCGCGTCCGCGGGTGACGTGATGGGTCCATCGTTGCCTGCGCTCTTGACGACGGTCATTCCGCACCCCCACGCGTTCTCGACCGCCCGCACCACGGGAGAGGTGCCATCGGTGGGCGCGTCCGTCCCCCACGAACAGTTCGCGATCCGGGCGCGGTCCAGCAGGGCGCGGGCCAGCGCGCAGCAGCCGCCGAATTCGTCGGGCTCCTTCCCAAACGTGGCGTCTATCTTGTAGTTGTAGATAATCGCCCCCGGCGCCATCCCCGTATGGGTGGCGTCGTCCCCGGCGATGATGCCCGCCACCGCGGTTCCGTGCGGGTGCGGTTCGCCCCAGTCTTCCCCCGAATAGTTGCCCGAGCGGTGTACGCGGCCGTTCAGGGCCGGATGATCCCGCTTCACCTCCGAATCGATGACGGCGACCACCACGCCCTTTCCGGTTCTCCCGGTTCGCTGCCGGTAGTCGACGGCTCCCACTGCCACCCCGGAGACGGCTACTTCGAGGCTCAGGGGCCGGGGAAGCTCTATGCGCCGTACGGCTGGATCTTCGGCGAGCGCGAGCAGCGCCGGCAGGTTGGGCCAGGTACGGATCGTATGGCTCAGCCAGCAGTATTCGGTCGCGAACACGGCCTCCAGCGGTCCGGTCCCCGGTAACAGGGGTGCCAAGCGCTCCGCGGTGTGCCGCTTCAGCAGTTCGAGAACGTGCGCCGCCGCCCGGTGGCTCCGCGCGTGCAGGTCCTGCACGTACGCCTCGCGCACCAGCGCGGTCGCGTCCATTCCCCCCGTCAGGCCACGGGCGGCGTCCTCGCCGAGCACCTCTGCCAGCGCGCTCCGCACGCCGGCCAGCACATCTCTCGCCACGAAGGCCGCCCGCAACCGTTCGACCGCCTCTTGGAACTTCATGGCGGGCAGGGGCTGGGGCTCCAGCTCGACGATGACTCGCCATGGGCGGCGCGGGTTCCCGGAGTCCGGATCGAACGCCTCGCAGAAGGCATCGCTTGCCTTGTCCGCGAGCGCCGCGCCGAAGTGGTGCCCGATGCGGTCCCGGCACTTTCGGACGAATTCGCTCGTCATCTGTCGCAGTCATGAAAAAGGGTATGATGAGTATGTCAGACAATCGGGCACACGGAGCCCTGCCTTACCTGTCACCCTGGAGGCACGGAACCGGAGACGCTGCCGCCCATGCAGCCGTCATCCCCCGTTTCGTCCCCACCCTTCACGTGAATCGGAGCCGGGAGCTGCACGGGCACCAGGAACGGCTTGAACAACCGGTACAGCCATTTGAAGTCCTCGTCGATCTTCGGTGTCGGCTTGAAGGGCAACTCCTTCCAATCCAGCGGGTTGACCTTGCAGAGATTGCCCACCCGCAGGGTAATGACGGCCCCGTTCGGTATTGAGTCGATTGGGACGTGTTCCTGCACACTGGCGTCCGAGAGGTCGCCCAGGGAAACGGCGAGAGAGCTGTCCTTGAACTTACGCGTCCAGGTGACAAGCGATGCGAATTCGCCCTCGTACTCCGGTTTGGTCGGGTTGAGGGCGCTGGAGAACTTCCACTTCGCGCGTTGGCTGTCGCCAACCAGCGTGCCCCCTTCGAGAACCAGTCGCGCCAGAACCCCATCCGCCCCGCCGCTGAAGAGGTTGGCTCGCGGCGTCAGGTTGGGCGCGAACCGCCCGAACTCGGGAACGCCCAGCTTCGTGACGTCGATCCGCTCAGCAGCGGCGGACGCGACGAAGCGGATGGTCTGACGCCGGATCCGGTGCACCAGCTCGTACCGGGGCGCTCCCTTTACATTTCCCCTGGGAATGCCCGCGAGCACATCCCCGAGGTCCAGGCGCGCGAAAGCCATGTGTGGCTCGGCTGGAAACTTGTCCAGATGCTCCATGGGCGTGTCCTGCTGCTGGCAGTCCGGAATGACCACCCCCACGCGGGCGGCGAGTAGTTTGCCACCATCGGGCTGAGGATCATCCACGACGTAGAGACACGGCCCCGTGAACTCGACTTTCAGAGTGAACGACCCCGGCATGATGGCTCCTTGTGGCTGAAGGTCAGCGGCCTATGGCCCGGTATAGACGAACGCCGCCCATGACGCAGGCATTCGCAGCTCGGGCCGGGACGAGCCGAGTGCCTGCAACTGCGCCCGGCGCAGGGCTTCGGCGGTGGGCACCCCTGCGCCCAGGTAGCGATGAAACCACACCATCAGCTCCGACGTTGCACCGTCGTTCACGTCCCAGAGCGTGCTCACCGTTCCGGACGCGCCCGCCTGGAGAAAGCTGTACGCCAGCCCCGCCACGGGGCCCGTGCGGCTGGCCCGCGGGCTCAGCGAGCTGCATGCGGAGAGCACCACCACGCGGATGTTTGATGGCCGTAGCCCGGCGATTTCCCAGGCGTGGAGCTTTCCGTCTCCGCCCTTCCCCGCCGCGGCGAGCGCCAGGAAGGAGAGCTCCGGCTGTTCCGGGTTGAAGACGGCATGGCCGGCAAAATGGAATACCGGATGAACGGGGATGAACCGCAGCACGCTGTCGCGCCGTGCCTGCCCTCCGCGCAGCAGGATGTGCCGCGGGTAAAGGTCTGCCACGGCCTGCGCTTCGCGGGCGGCGCCGGGCAACGGGGGCAGGCTCGCGGCCAGCGCGGACTCGAGCCGGGGGTCTCCCACCACCAGCGCGCCGCCTCGCTTCATGTCCGGCCGGGGGCCCCGGGAGGCGGCCAGGAAGAACCCCGCACTGGGTACGGTCCGCACGCTGTATCCTTCCACCACGTAGCGCCCGGCCGGGTCGCGCAACGCGGCGAACGGCACCTGGTTCAGCTCACGGTCCGGGACGAGGGTGAGCTGCCGGATGCCGCGAAGCTCGGCCGCCAGCGGCTGCAGCAGGATGCCGGACAGGCGGGCGCTCGCGTCGGCCGCGGAGGGGTCTCGGGCGAACGCGTTTACGAGCGCGGCCACCGAGTCGCGCGGCTCCGGGATGGTGTAGTGGCGCGTGCCGCGGCGCGATGCCGTCCACACGACGAGCTGTTCGCGCAGCAGCGCGTATTCGACCAGGAGCATGTCGCCGGGAAGGGAGGCCGCCACCTCATTCAGCGGCGGAGCCGGCGGGCTGTGCGCGGCTCCCGCACGACCGTGTGGACCGCTCCGGGGGTGGATGCGCCCGCGCTCCAAGGCGTGGAACGCCGCGGCCGGCCGACCCGCGGCCAACTCCAGCTCGATCGTCGCGTCGAATACCTTCTCCTGCGTTTCGTAGAACGTAGCGCGCGCATCTACGCTGGCGAACGAGGCCTGTTGACGCTCGAGGTGGTCCATGGCCTGCTGCAGCCACTGGCGCGCACGCACGGGATCTCCCACTGCCTGGGCGGCAAGCGCCGCTTCGTACAACGCGGCAGGGAGATAGAAGTCGGTCCCGAAGCTGGTGTACGCATCCACCGCCTCGACCAGGATCGGGAGGGCCGCGCCGGGATCGTGGGTGCGCGTGAGCTGACCGAGGATCAGCCGCACTCGCGCGCGTACCCGATCTGCCCCGCGGCCCCCGGCAAGGGAATCTGCCCAGGCCTGCGCTTCGCGCAGGGTCGCCGCGGCTTCAGCCTGCCGGCCCACGGCTACCAGCTCGCGAACCCTTGCGCACAGCGCGAGCGTCATGGTCGACGGCTTGTGGATGCCGCGGGCTACCGGCACCAGCTCACCCGTAACGGCCGCCGCGGCGTACCGCAGCTCCTCGTCTCGTGCGTAGAATGTCAGTATCCCGAGATGATTGTTCAGGAACCGCGACTGCCGGATGGGGGACAGGAGGCGAAGAGCGCGCAAGGCATTCGTGCCGCCAGCCCGCGTTCGCCCGGAGAGGGCATATGCCTCTGCGATCAGGACCTCGAGCGCGCCCTGGTTCTCCGCCTCCCGTGAACGGGCCACATGGGGAGCGGCCTCGTGGTACAGTTGGTTCGCGGTGTCGTAGTTGCCGCGACGCAGCTGGCTGAGCCCCATCCCCCAGAGCGTCTTGCCAACGAGTGCAGGCTCGTCGGGCCCAGCCTCCCCCATCACCCTCCTGAAGATCTGGTCTCCCCGCGCGTAGTCGACGCTGTTCACCGCCGAAGCTGCAAGGTAGAAGGCCGCCCACCGCGCGGCGGGAGACCCGGCGGCCCGAAAGGCCCCGTCGGCGCGCGTGAGCGCCTGGGTGGCGTCGATGAATGCGTCGCGTGAATAGAGGAGCCAGCCGCGGTGTAGGTCCACGTGTGCCCGTGCGAGAGATGCCGAACGGCCAGGGTCATCGGCTGCGGCATCGATGGCGCCAACCGCCAGTGCAACGCTCCGGTCCAGCCCCAGTGACACGGCCGCGGAGCCGATCTCGCGCGCAAGGCCGAGGAGCCGAGTGGCGCGGATGGTGTCACCGCGCTCCAGGGCGGTACCCCAGGTCCCCAGCAGCGGGAACTCCAACTCGCGCGCCTGTTGAGGTGAACGCCGCACCAGGACGAGGATCCGAGCACGCGTGCCTTGGTCCATCCGGACGGGAGGCGAGCGCAGAAGCGAATCCCACGACACCTCCGGCGCAGTCCCGCGCCTTTGGGCGTGCACTTCGGCTTCGGCGCGCCAGCGGGGATCGCGCTCGGCCGCCAGGTACCGCTTCCAGGCGTCTCCCGCGCTTGCAAGCAGGTACAGGCGCTCAAGGATCAGCGCCCGGTTGAACAGAATCTCCCTTCGCAGTGAGTCGGCGGCCACGGCATGCTCGATGGCATCCAGCGCCCGCAGCAGGGGAGAGAGCTGCTGGTCGCGCGTGGCGATTGCGAGGTACGCCACGGCGAGCTCATTGAGAATGACGGGATCGTCTGGTCCCAGGCGGCGTGCCCGCTCCAGCAGTCGGACTGTGCGATCCAGCCTGAGAGGTGAGGACTCGGCGAACCTGAGTTCCAGCAGCGCCTCGGAGCGCAGCGCCTGCGTGGACTCGTCCCTCTGGACATCTTGGCGCGCAGCGCGAGCCGCACTCTCGATGCGATCGAAATGCCTGGTGCCCGCATGGAGCACCGGACCGCACCGAACCCTCGGAATGAGCGAGGAGGTGTCGGTGGGGATGCACTCCTGCCACGCATCCTGGCCGACCAGCCGTCCCGCGGTGAAGCGGTCTTCCAGAAGCGTGTGCAGGAGCTGGCGGCTGGCTCTCTCACTGCCGGCGTCATAGGTGCACGCGTACGCAAGGAGGCTGGCGGCGAGTGGCGCGACGGCACCAGCCCGGGAGGTGAAACGGCGAAAAGGACTTCGCATGCAGCGGCGCCTGGAAAGTTTGGATCAGCGTAGTCGTGCGAGGTAGGACGAAAGGTTGATGGATCAAGTGCTGCTACAGGTTCGAGTTGCTCGGAACAGCTGCTCACGACCAGCGCGAAGATTACGACTACCCAATCCGTGAAGCACTTCGAAGAATGGGCAGGATGGTTCAAGTGGAAGGAATAATGGCATGTTAGCAGTCACGGAATGGCGGGTCAACGGTGGCAGTGCGAGAATCAGGTAGGGTATGACAGGAGTGTTCCTCCCCCACGCCTGGCGGGGAACGCAGAGGGAACTCACGCCGTGCTGCGCCCGATCCTCCCCTGCATCTCCTGGATGGCGCCGAGCGGCTCGGCTATCACCCAGTCGATGATCGCCATCCGCGTGCACAGCTCGGAGACGTTTCCACAATGTGGGTCGAGACGATCACCGCGCTATTCTCGCCGAACTCGCTGAGCAGGTCGAGGAAGCGCACGCCGTTGGGACAGGTCTTCGATACGCCGTGAATCTGAAGTTCCATGATGCGTCTGTAGGAACGGAGCAAACTTTAACTCCGTGACCTCCGTGGCCTCTGTGAGAACCATTCCTTTTCAGTTCAGCGCACCTTCGGCAGGGTGCGCTCGTTGCCGTTCTGCCGCATCACCAGCGCGGTCGCGCGGCCGTCGGCGCCGAGCGTGAAGGTCAGGGTGATGGGGGTGTCGACGGCGGAGAACGTCGTGCCCGAGACGTGTGCCAGGGGGCGCTTCGCACCGCCGCCCGACGGTTGCCCGTGGAGCCGGCCGTCCTCCAGCGTGATCGCCAGGGTGCGCCCGGGGGCGAGCTCGTACTCCCCCGTGAGCCCCTCCAGCCGCGGCGCGGCCGAAGCGGGCGCGGCAGGCGCGGCCGCTGGCGCCGCGGGAGGCTGTGTTGTCGGAGGCGGCGGCGCCCCCGTGGCACGGTCGCCCAGCCGCGTGAAGGGGATGCTGCGCACCGCCGGGTTGCCGTAGTCGAAGCCTACGACCCGTCCGCCCGCGTCGCGGCGGAAGCGCACGGACATCATGCGGAGCATGTAGGTGTCGCGCTCGACCGGCGCCAGCTCCACCGCCTTATCCGGCGCGCGCTCGAAGCGCATCACCAGGCCGCCGCCGGCTCCGGGAAGGATCTCGAAGACGGACCCGAGCTCCGTGCTCTCGTACCTGCCCTCGACGGCCCGCAGGTCGGCCGCGGTGGGCGTCCACGGCTGGGCGCGGCGATACCGCGTCGTCTGCCCCTCCATCGACCTGATCTCGAACTGGTCGTTCGACAGGAAGGTCATCTCGAACGCGTCCTGCGAGCGGAAGAACAGGGCGGGGCGCAGGGGGCGGAAGCGGTCCGCCGACAGCGCGACGAGCGGCGGGCCGTTGGCGATGCGGAGCCGGCCCTCGCTCACCTGCAGGCGCATCGGCTGGCCGGTGCGCTCGTCGAAGAAGAGCCCGGCCCGGGCGGCCGGGTCGACGCCCGCCGCGCCCGCGGCAGCGGCGGCGGCTTCCGCCCGCACCGCCGCGGGGGGAGGGGGGAGGTACAGGTCCGCGACGCTCCCCGCGAGCGCCGTGGCCGACACCGGGTCGAAGTTGCAGGAGACGGCGACCGACAAGCCGTGCTCCGGCACGTGGCCCATCCAGGTGCTGAACCCGGCCGCGCCGCCCGAATGCGACACCACCAGCCCGCCGGGCGTCGAGTCGACCACCAGGCCGCGCGCGTACTCGAGCCTGCGGCCGTTGGCCAGCCGCGCGGGCTCCTGGATCTTCGCGGTGACGAACCGGCCGAGCCTGCCGGTGGCCAGCGCGTCGGTCCAGGTGACGAGGTCGCCCACCGTGCTGACGATGGCGCCGCCGCCGCGGTTGTTGCCGAGCCGCATGTACGGCTTCCAGCCGGCGCCCTCCTTCTGGTAGCCGAGGGCGGCGTTCGCGCCGGCCCGCAGGATGTCGGGAACGTACGCGCTCGACTTCATCCCCAGCGGCTCGAACAGGCGCCGGCGCGCGAACTCGGCGAATGGCATTCCGCTCACGCGCGCGACGATCTCCTTCGCCAGCTCGAAGCCGCTGCTCGAGTAGGACCATTCCGTGCCGGGCGCGAAGTCCAGGCCGCGCTGGCGCAGGATCAGCGGGAGGACGGCGGTGCCTTCCTCCGCCAGCGGCAGCATCCCCGTCCAGTCGCGGATGCCGGAGGTGTGGGTGAGCAGGTGGTCCACCGTGACCGTGCGGCCGTAGTCGGGGAGCTCCGGCAGGTACTTGCGGACGTCGTCGGAGAGCGCGAGGCGCCCGTCCTCCACCAGGAGGAGGACCGCCGCGGCGGTGAACTGCTTCTGCGTCGACCCGATGTCGAAGAGCGAGCGCTGGCCGAGCGGAGCGCGGCGCTCGACGTCGGCCAGGCCGTAGGCGCGGTTCACGATCACCCGTCCGCGCTGCGAGACGCCGACGGCGCAGCCGGGCGTCTCCGCCGTGGCGAAGCTGAAGATGCTGTCGATGCCACGCGTCCTGTCCTGTGCGTGGGCAGGCACGCCGGCGAGCAGGGCGGCGACGGCGGCCGGTACCAGTCTGTGCATTCTGCAACTCCTGTGGTGGTAACTGCGGGGCTCTCACGGAGGCACGGAGGAACGGAGAAAAGCCGTGACTCCGTGAGGGGCCGTTCAGCGAAATCCGAACAGCGGCGGGAAGACGAAGGCGACGACCGCCGCCCACCCGGCGAGGACGTAGAGGTAGGTCGTCTGCCAGTCGAGCAGGCGCGAGAAGGCGATGCGGCCGCGGAGGAAGCGCAGGTAGAGGAAGGCCGAGCCGGCCAGGTTCACCAGCAGCACCAGGTTCTCGCCCAGCGCGGCGACCCGGTTGGGGGTGGACCCGAACTCCGAGATCCGGCTCCCGACGGCCCAGAGCGCCAGGAGGTCCACCAGCAGGGCCGTCCCGACGAGCGTGAGCTGCACCCAGTCGTTCAGCCCAGGGCGGGCGAGGGGGTCGCGCGCGGAGAACGAGTAGAGGAGGAGCGCGAAGACCACCACCAGCAGGAGGTCGAAGACGATGAGGACCTCGCGCTGCGGGTCGATCCCCTGCCCCGTCGCCACCATGGTGACCACGAAGGCGAGAAGGAGCAGCGCGAAGAGCGGCGAGAAGATCCGCGTCAGCACGGGCGCCATGTTCTCGATGACGCTCTGCTTCGCCTCCACCAGCCACGAGGCCACCACGGTCGCGCCCACGATGCCCACGGGCACGATCCAGCCGCCCACCAGCGGCTCCGCGTCGATGCCGATGGCCCGGAAGAGGGCGAAGGTCAGCCCGATGAGCACGCCCCCGCCCAGCCCGATCAGCACGTAGTAGATGAACAGCTCGCCGGTGAAGCGCACGAAGTCCATCCGCCGCTCGTTCCCCCACCAGCGCCCGCCCACGTAGGCCACCCCCACCCCCAGCCAGAGCGCCATGGGGAGGTGGAGGATGGTCAGCACCTGCGTGTCGCCCGTCGGCGTGTTCCCGGCCCCCGAGGGGAAGGGGAAGGCGTTCACGAGCACGGCCGCCAGCGCGAAGGCGGCGGCCAGCCAGAGCCGGGCCGAGGCCCGGAGCGGCCGCTCCCACGCGAAGTAGGCGGCGATGAACGGAAGGGTGAAGAAGGCGATGTTGCGCGGGTAGAAGAGGTTCTGGTCGGGGTCGAAGTCGACCCCGAAGAGCGCCGGGAGCTTGATCGCCACCCCCGCCGCGACGGCCAGGGCGAGCGCGACCCACATCTTCCGGGAGCCGTACGCCGCTTCCGGCTCCGCCCCGCCCTCCCAGCCGTCTCCCGAGAGGACGAGCTGCTTCCAGAGGCGCTCCGAGTGCTCCCGGGCGAACTCGCGCGTCAGGGCGTCGATGGCGCCCATCCGCTTGACCGCCACCAGGAAGGCCTCGTCGTCGGAGAGCCCGTCCGCGCGCAGCGAGGCGATCTGCTCGCGCAGGTGGTCTTCGAGCTCCGCCGCGTCGGAAGCCGCGATCGTCCGGCTCCCGCGCAGGTGCGCCCGCCAGGCCTCGATCTGCTGCTCCAGCGGTCCCGCCGGGGCGTCGTCGTTCTGGTTCCGGTCCATGTCAACCGCGCTGGGGAGAAAGAATCAGGTTCAGGGTGCCGGCCCCGGCCACGACCAGCGCCGACCAGAGGTTGCGGAGCGCCTGGTCGACCGTGTGCCACTGGCGCCGCTCTTCGGCGAGCTGCGCGCGGCCGGCCTCGGTGACCCGGTAGTACTTCCGCTTCCGCCCCGACTCGGCCTGGTCCCACCGGGCCTCGATCAGGCCCGATCGCTCCAGCCGGTGGAGCACCGGATAAAGCATTCCGTCCGTCCACTCCAGCTCGCCGCCGGAGAGCTCGCGCACCCGCTTGAGGATGGCGTAGCCGTAGCTGTCCCCCTCGGCCAGGATCGCCAGCACCAGGGGCGTCGACGACGCCGCGACGAGATCCTTGTTGATGCTCATCGGACGGGCGGGTGAAGAGGCGCCGCAGGGCCCTCGGGACGCGTATACATAGAACCAGTATACATAGCGCTTCGAGGTATGTCCAGCCCACCCCGGTTTTCTCTGTTCCTCCGTGCCTCCGTAATCCAAATCGGGGGATTCGTTGTGCATTTCGCGCGCTTCCAGAACATGTCATCCTGAGGGAGCCGCTGCGCTCAAGCCATTGTTCCGCAGCACCTTGTGGCGGCGACCGAAGGATCTGTGACATCGGCAGCGATACAGCCGGACGTATCGCTCCCGCGGCTATGGATCCTTCGGTCGCCGCCAGGTTTCTTCGATGATGCGAGTCCACGCGGCGACTCCCTCAGAGACGGTTGAAAAACGTCGAAATGGCCGAAACACTCAAGTGTCATCCCGAGGCTCGGCCCCGACGAACCCGACGCCGCACCGGTGTCCGCAGAGCCGAGGGATCTTGCCGGGGAAGCAGCGGAGCCCAGGCGCGGCAGCGTCGCGAATGACGGGTCTCGCAGCGGTCGAGACAACACGTTGCCGCGACTGCCGTGCGGCTTCCGCGGCGGGCCCCGTGGTGGCCGTGGTCAGATCCTTCGGCCCTGCGAAGCTCATCGCAGACACAAGGTGAGGTGAGGCCGGGCCTCAGGATGACACCATTGGGGCTCCCCGGATGACATCTCCTTTGCAAAACGGTTTTCAAGAGACGGTATGAGAGCCCCGCCGCGGCTTGCGCGCGCGGGCGCAGGCCGTTAAACATTTGTGCACTCGTTTACAGACGGTCTTCAGACGGCGGACGTGGATTACAGGCGCGTCCGCCGTTCTCGTTCCCGTTCCCTTCCAGACGAGGATGCAGATGCCGCGCTTCCGTTTCACCGCCCCGACCGTCCTGGCCGCGCTCCTCGCGCTGGCCGCCTGCTCCGACGACTCGACGGCGCCGATGACGCCGCCGTCCGCCGTGCGCGCGGGTGCCGGGCCGATCCCCACTCGGGCCCAGGAGCGCCCCGGCACCTTCGCCGACATGCCCGACGACGCGCTCTGGCCGCACGTCGCCGCCTCGGAGGGCGTGGTGACGGTGGGGCTGCGCGCGGCCGGCGCGCCGCGCGGCGTGTGGAAGGGGCAGGTGCTGATCGGCGCCCAGGCGCGGGGCGAGGCACAGCGCGCCGTGCTGGCGCAGCGCGGCGTCACCCTGCTCGGCAGCGACGACCTGCTCCCGCGGGTGAAGGTGCGGCTCGACGGCCCCGAGGCGCTGCGGGCCGTGCGCCGGCTGGGCGTGGTGGACTACGTGGAGCCGATGGTGGCGGTGGGCGACCTGAACAGCCACGCGGGCGTGGGCGGGTGCAGCTGGGGAGACGCGTGGACGGGCGACCGGCAGTACACCGCCTCGGGCGACGTCTACTCGCAGAAGCTCACCGCCATGAACGTCCCCTCCGCGTGGACGCTCTCCAGCGGCGCGGGCATCACCATCGGGCTGATCGACACCGGGATCTCGTCGGGGCAGGGGCAGTTCCTGAGCACCTTCACCGCGGGCGAGAGCTACGGGCGCACGCTGCGGCTGATGTACGTCACGCCCACCTTCACCTCGGCCTACGACGAGTGCGGGCACGGCACGCGGATGGCCGGGATCATCGCGGCCCCGCGCGACGGGCGCAGCGTGGGCGGCATCGCCTACCGCAGCAGCCTGATCAGCGTCCGCCACGCGAACGGGGTGGCCGCCGTCTCCAGCAGCGACGCCGCGGCGAGCGTGCGCGGCGCGTCGCAGAACGGGTCGCAGGTGGTGGTGATGGCGTGGGAGAGCCTGAACTGGTGGTGGCAGGTGAGCGACGAGATCGAGTACTGGCACTACAGCCGGCCCATCCTCTTCGTGGCGGCCGCGGGGACCTCGGGGTGCGGCGACGGCATCCTGGACAGCAACGTGGTGTTCCCCGCCGACATGCCCGAGGTGATGGCGGTCACCGGCATCACCTACCCCGGCGGCGGCGTTCCCTGCGGCATCCACCACGGCCCCGACGTGGAGGTCACCGCGTACCTCGACATCCCCAGCACGGGCCGCTACACCGCCGACGTGGTGGGGATGGGCGGCAGCTCCAACACGACCGCGGTGGTGGGCTCCATCCCCGCACGGGTGTGGAGCCGCACGCACCCCCGGCCTCACCCGCGACCAGGTGCGCGCCCGCCTGCCGCAGGCCGGCGCCTTCTACCCCACCCGGCACTCCGAGCAGGGCTACGGCTTGGTGAACGCGCTCATGGCGGTGCGCGGGTACTGAACCCACAACCGCGGCGTCGCCAGTTCGATCCGGCCGCTCGATACAATCGCGCGGAAGCCCCCCACCGCTTCGGCGGTGGAGGGCTTCTGGTTTCATCATAGGCGGCGAGTGGTGCCGAGCCTCTGCGCGAAAGGCGGACAATGAATGAGAAAGTTGAGACGTAGCGCAGGGGTAATCACCCGTTGCACTAACGCGTCAAGTTTGCCATGTTTGGTTCGACGAAACTCAGCGTATTGGAGCACAATTCACGTCTGAGCGGACGACCAGATCAATCGGTTGGCGTACTCACCGGCCCACGGACCTCGAACTAGCACACACGTGACCTCTGATGTTAGTGTCCCTGCAGATATGCAGGCTCAGGTCGCCTACCGGACCTCTTCCGGCA
>JBJMPM010000349.1:0-30326 GCA_045803205.1 Longimicrobiaceae bacterium | reverse complement strand
GGGGTCTCGCAGCTCCTCCAGGCCACCGACCCCGCATTCGCCACCGGCATCGAGATCGAGCGGAACTCGAACGATCTCGGCGGGCGGGCGCTGCGGAGCATCCGCGAGGAGCGCGGCGTGCGGCAGATCGACGTTCCCGGGCTGAGCGAGCGGCAGGTGCGGAGGATCGAAGACGGCCTCTCGCGCCTCCGCCCCGCGTCGGCCGCGAGCTTCGCCGCCGCCCTGGGATTGACCGTCGGCGACCTGCTCGCGGAGTTCGGCCGCCGAGCCGTTCAGCTTCGCGGCCGGAGCTGAAAACACCTCACGCGTGAGATGCGTTCAGGTCAACGCTGGACCGCGATCGCCTCGATCTCCGCGCTCCGGTTGCTGCGTCGCGCGCGGCGCAGCACGTCGTCGAAGTTCAGCGACGGCTTCAGGAACTGCCCGATCTGGGCGCGGTCGAGCTGCGCCGTGAACAGCTCCCTCCGCACGCAGCTGCCGGGGGAAACGCTCTCGACGTGCAGGAGGATCTCGTTCCCGGGGGTGATGGAGGTCCAGGCCACGATCAGCGTCGACTCCGTGAACGTCTCGATCGCCTGCAGGTCCCTCGGCAGCTCGAGCCGCTGCGCGCAGGCGGGACGGCACCCCTCGTCCGTGCAGGCGAAGAGGCCGGGATGGTCACGGACCGGGGCGGTCCCGTAGAGCTGCCCCGCGGCGCGCGCCAGGCCGTCGAACGCGGGAAGGGTCCCGCGCGGGCTCCCGCCTCCGGACACGAGCCGGTCGGTGCGCGGGTCGAAGGTCACGAAGCGCCCGCCCCGCGCGTCGTAGAGCTCGATCATCCCGTCGGACGATCTCAGGTTCGCGCTGGTGAACTCGTGGGGGCTGCGCTGCACCACGGGGATGGGCGGACGGTTCGGCTGGCTCAGGCTCACCTTCCGGATGGCACCGCTCTCGGAGAAGAGGTACAGCTCCCCGTCGCCGTCCACCGCCATCCCCTCCACCTCGTCGAGGTCGCGCCCCCAGCTGTAGTACCTCACCGTGTGCGGGTTCCCCAGCTCCACCGAGAAGGCGATGTCGTAGCCGAGATAGTCGGCATCGATCAATCCGTACAACCGCGTCGCCGCCTGCGGATGGGCGGCCGATGCGGGAAGAAGGCAGAACGCCGAGCACATTCCTGCCAGCAGAGCTGACCGCCTCGAACGAAACGCTGTCATCGGCACTCTCCGGAGATGGGATCACCGCGGGGCCATCGCCCCACGGCGTACCCGTACGCGGATGGGCGGAACGCGGATTCAGGTGCAGGTGAGCGGCGCCGGCACTGGGACGCGGGCCGCCCCCGGGTGGGTGTGGAGACGAGCTACTGCCGGCCGGAAGCACCGGGTGCGGCCTGCGGCGCCGGCGCGGGGCCGGCCGGCTCGACCTTCTGGATGAGGAATGCTTCCGCCCTCCCGAGGGAGCGCGCGAGCACCGGCAGGTACCTCTCCAGCACCGCCACCACCACGCTGGAGCTGTCTCCCGCCTCACCGGAGTTCAGCACGATGACGTCCTCGACGACCTCCCCGGTGTCCCTGGCGGCGGGGTCGCGCGGGGAGAGCAGCAGCGCCGCGTGCGTACCCGCCACGGCCAGCGGCAGCGTGCGCCGGGCGACCGCCAGCGAGACGATACGGCGGCCCTGGAGCTCGTTGGCGGGCTGGAAGCGGACGCGGCTCAGCCGGTCGCGGCGCAGCGGCTCGCCCTTCGACACCGCGCGCAGCGGGAAGTGTCCGACGACCGACGCCGAGTCGCCCACGGTGCCGAAGTCCGCCTCGGTCGCGCGCACCTTCACGTCGCCGGGGCCGATGACCTGGAAGGGCTGCAGCTCGCGCGTAGCCAGCACCGCCCGCTCAGGACGTGTGGCCGCGCGCACGCCCAGCCCGGCCACCAGCAGCACCAGCGCGGCGATGATCGCCTCTGCCCAGTTCGCGCGCGCGAACCGCAGCGCCCGACGCGGCAACGGGTCCGTCCGCCCGGCCGCGGCTTCCAGCTCGTAGCGCGCGAGCGCGCGGCGCAACCGGTCCGGCTGCACCGCGCGCCCGTCGAGCGTCTTCGCCAAGCCGTCGCGCGCGATCCGCTCCCGCAGCGCCTCGACCGTGCGAATCCCCGCGTGGCGCAGGTCCACGGCTTCGGAGCGCCACAACCCGCGCAGCGTCCCGACAATGTTCGTCTTCTTTCTGCTCACACGGCTTCCCCGCGACCCGTCCGGTCGCCTAACGGTCATCCCTGGTGCCGCTGTGGCCGCCCAGCCCGCCGTCTGCGTCGGCCTCGACACCCGAGTCCCCGCGGGTGCCGGGATCCGGGTCCATGGTGTAGTCGCGTATCCCGGATTCGAGCTCTACGGTATATGCCGCGCCGGCCGCGGGAGCGGGTTCAGCCCCACCGGCGGACGCGTACGCGGGGCCACGGGTGCCTTGATATCCCGCCGCACCGGCCGGTATGGACCCGGTGGGGGTACCGCGCACCTCGATGTCGGGCCAGTCCCGGTCGTCCTTGGTGCCGCTCTTCCCGCCCATGCCGCCGCCCAGCACGCGCGTGCGGAGCCGGTCGAGAAGCACGCGGATCCGCCGGACGGCCTCTTCCGGAGAATCCAGGCCCGACTTTTCAGCGAGCGTGCCGATGGTCCGCTCCCACGTCTTCCGCACGCGCCTTCCGGCGCGCTCGGGAACCTTGCCGAGCTGAACGCGCAGAAGGTCGCGCACCTGCTTCTTGGCCGCGCGCACGGAAATCCCTTGCTCGCTGGCCACGCGGCGGGCTACGGCGCTCCGGCCGGCCAGCGCCTCGTCGTCCGCCGCGCCAGTCTCGCCCAGCAGGATCTCGCCCGCCGCCGCCATGGCCGTCTCTGTCTTTCGCCGCTGGGTCATGATGCCTCCTTCATGGTCGGTCCCGTACGGACGGTGGTGTACGACAGCTCCAGCGAAGCACCGGGTGGCAGGTCGCCCAGTTCGAAATGATACGGGTTGATACCGGTTGCGGGAACGGTGGCCCCGTTCACGCGCGCCGAGCCCCACGCGTACTCGAAGCCGGCTGGTATCGGGTCGGTGACCACCACGTCCTTTGCCACCCGCACGAAATGGGGATTGGCGACCGTCACCACCACGTCCAGTTCGTACTCGCTGGCGCGCCGGCGGACGCCGCGCGAAACCCCGAGCGCCGTATCGCCCACGGTTGTGCTGGCCAGGTGCGGAGGCGCGGGCGCGGGCGAGTCAACGTAGTCGACGCGCGGATGGCTCTCGGTCAGCGTCTTCGACCTGTCGCCGAAGATCACCTGCAACGTGATCTTCCTCCACAGCGCCCGCTCCTCGTCGCGCGTGCGGGGCTTCTGGCTGTAGCCCATCTTCTCCAGCAGCTTGCCACGGTAGAGGTCAAAGGCGCCCTTCACCATCTCCCCCCACGCCTTGGCACCTTCGATCATCCGGCCGTAGAACCATACGGACAGGAACGCCGCCACCGCCGCCGGCAGGAAGACGCGGACGGCGAGCCCGGGAGGAAGGTAGGCCAGCCCGGTCAGGAGGATGACCACCGCCAGCGTGCCGGTCACAAACGAGAGGTTCAGCAGGAAGACGAAGGAGGTGCGCGCGGCGTCGAGCGCCGAAGCGTAGTCGGGCTCGATCACGCCCATCATTCTCGGCCAGAAGTAGATGGCGTCGATCTCGTACTGCACGGAAGGGTAGCGCTCGAACGCTCGCATCACATTCCCCAGCCGCGTGGGAAGCACCAGGTCGTCGCGGTCGGGCCAGTCCATGGGGAGCTCGCGCCGAGTACGGGTCCACTCGTCCAGCAGGCGGTTGCGCCCGGCCGTCCCCTCCTTCTCCGTCAACTCGAAGATCACCGCTGCGCGCCTGCGTTCGGCCCGCATCCGCTCGACCTGCACCCGCGTCCGCCAGCGCCCGAGCATCGATTTCTGCCACGGATACCCCTCATAGAGCTGCATCAGGGGGATGTCGAGAACGTAAAGCAGCCCCGTGACGACGAGCGTGACGAAGGTGACGGAGAGCGCGTCCCACTCCTTCCCCAGCAGGTGCGGCGCGGGAATGGCTAGGCCGGGCGGCAGCAGCGGAGACACGAACAACATCCACAGCAGCACGAAGATGGCCGCCGGGAAGAGAGCCCCGAAGATCAGTGCCCGGGTGAACTGCCCTGAAATCGCGGACAACAGTGCCGACATCGGCGGGGCGGGAGGAAGATGGGCCTGAATGAACCGCGCAGGATGGTGTCAGCCGGTTGCGGCCGGCTCCCGAACAATACGCGCTTCGCGAAGGCGGCTCAACCTTGTCGTGCACCAGCGTGGGAACCGCCCGCGCATGCGAACGGCCCCGCCGGATTCTCCGGGCGGGGCCGTTCTCCGTCTCTGCGTGAGACGATCGTGTATCAGAAGGCCTGGATGTCCTGGATCGCCCTGAACACGTCTTCCGGCTCGGGGAGGATGGCGCGCTCCACCTGCGGGGCGTAGGCCACCCAGGTGTCGAGGCTGGCGACCCGCTTCACCGGCGCGTCGAGCCAGGGGAAGAGCTCGTCGGCGATGCGCGCCGCGATCTCGCTGCCGATCCCCCACGAGAGCGAGTCCTCGTGCGCCACGATCACCCGGTTGGTGCGCTTCACGCTCTCGGCGATCGACTCCATGTCGAAGGGAGAGAGCGTGCGCAGGTCGATCACCTCGGTGCTGATGCCGAGCTGCTCCTCGGCCATCTTCGCCGCGGCGACCGAGCGCTGCACCAGCGCGCCGCACGCCACCACCGTCACGTCCGTCCCCTGGCGTACCGTCCTGGCCTTGCCGAAGGGGATCATGAAGTTCGGCCCCGGATACACGCCCTTGTTGTAGACCTGGCGGTAGAGGTGCTTGTGCTCCAGGAAGATGACCGGGTCCTCGCAGCGGATGGCGGTGCGCAGCAGCCCGGCGGCGTCCGTCGCGGTGGCCGGGAGCACCACGCGCAAGCCCGGGCAGTGCGCGAAGATCGACTCGCCCGTCTGCGAGTGGTAGATGGCCCCGCCCTTCAGGTAGCCGCCGTAGGTGACGCGGATCACCACCGGCGAGGCGTAGGTGTTGTTGGAGCGGTAGCGCATGGTGGCCAGCTCGTCGCGGATCTGCATCATCGCCGGCCAGATGTAGTCGAAGAACTGGATCTCGACCACCGGCTTGAGCCCGCGCACCGCCATCCCCACCGCCCGCCCCACGATGTTCGCCTCGGCCAGCGGCGAGTTGAACACGCGCGTGCCGCCGAACTCGCGCTGCAGCCCGGCGGTGACCTTGAACACCCCGCCCTTCCCCTTCACCTGCTCCAGCAGCTCCTCGCGCGAGCAGTCGGCCACGTCCTCGCCGAAGACCACGATGCGCGGGTCGCGCCGCATCTCGTCCTTCAGCGTGGCGTTGATCAGGTCGACCATGGTGGTCTCGTTCCCCGAGAAGCGGGGATCGTCCTCCGTGTCGAACTGCTCGGCGGTGGGGTCCACGTCGGGCGAGTACAGGTAGCGCATCGCCGTGGACGGGTCCGGCTGCGGCGACGCCAGCGCTTCGTCCGTCGCCGCCTGGATCTCGGCGTTCACCTCGTCGCCGATGCGCTTGAGGTCGTCTTCCGTGGCGTAGCCGAGCTCCCGCAGCAGCTTCGCGGTGCGGACGATGGGATCGCGCTTCGCCTCCTCGCCCCGCATCGTCTCGGTCTTGTAGAACTTCTCGTCGTCCGAGAGCGAGTGCGAGTAGGGGCGGATCACCTTGGCGTGGACGAGCGCGGGGCCCTTCCGCTGCCGGCAGTGCTCCACCGCGCGGCCGAGCACCTCGTAGCTCTCCACCACGTCGGTGCCGTCGCAGCTCTGGATGAAGAGGTCGGGGAAGCCGGAGACGAGCTTCGAGATGCTCCCGCCGGCGGTGTTCACCTCGACGGGGACGGAGATGGCGTACTCGTTGTCCTCCACCAGGTAGAGGACGGGGACCTTCAGGTTGCAGGCGCTGTTCAGGCTCTCCCAGAACTCGCCCTCGCTGGTGGTGCCGTCGCCCGTGGTCACCCAGACGATGTCGTCGTCGGCCGCGCGCGTGGCCTCGACCAGCGGGTCGCCGATCTTCCGCGCGCGCAGCCCCGCCTCGGCGGTGCCGACGGCCTGCAGGAACTGCGTGCCGGTGGGCGACGAGGTGCTGACGATGTTGAGCGCCGGGTGGCCCCAGTGGCTCGGCATCTGCCGCCCGCCGGAGCCGATGTCGGCCTCGGCGCCCACGGCGGCCAGGAGCTGGTCGAGCGCCGTCATCCCCAGCGCCAGGCAGAAGGCGCGGTCGCGGTAGTAGAAGTAGAACCAGTCGTGCGCGGGCTTCGCGTGGGCGGCGGCGGCCACCTGCACGCCCTCGTGCCCGGCGCCGGAGATCTGGAAGAAGATCTTGTTCTGCTGCTTGAGCTGGATCTCCTTGTCGTCGAGCCGGCGCGACAGGAGCATGGTGCGGTAGAAGCCGAGCAGGGTGTCGCGGTCGATCGAGGTCGCGGGCTCCGCCTTCGGCTTCTTGCGGGTGGTCGTGGCCATCGCGGGTGCTCTGCTGAAAAGTTCAGCCGGGCCGCCGAAGCAGCGGCGCACCCGGTATGTTCAGTCTCTGGACGAAAGTGCCGACAACATACGCCTCGTGCAGGACCGGGGCCAGTGCGTGGGCACCAGTTAGGTCATCGGGTTGAACGTGGGGTACACGTTTCGTGAAGATCGACCGGATGTACAGCAAGGTGGGGCAAAGCGCGATCTGATCCTCTGTAGCGCCTAACTCCTATAGCAGCTTGGCTAATCATTCTTTCGCGCGCTCGCCAACAGAACCTTTAGAGGATTCAGTCAGGTGTTGTCGACTGGGACTCGAGATCCCATTCCATTGCCCAGTGGAGCCACTTTGCCTTTCCAACTCCGGCCGGTAGGTCCCCGTGCCAAAAGGCAGACGAAACCGATAGAGCCGCACCGACGAGCGCTGCCGGGGGGCCTAGGATAGCGATTGCACCTAATCCGCCAACAATCCCGCTCGCTATGCCAACGGCCCGACCAACATGCTTCAGCTTTGGTGGCAGGCCCGCTTTTTGTGCTATGTCTTTAACAACGTCAGTGGATAATTGACCCGGTGGTAGGACGTGTAATCCTCGTTCACGCACTTCGCCTCGGAGCCGGTGGAGAAGGGCCGAATATGAATCTAAGGTCAGCTTAGGTGCCATTCGCGCGATTGTATCTCGAAAAGCAAGTGCGGGACGTACAGCAGGGACAAGGTCGGTTGTCATTGTAGGTACTTTGACGATGTCCCGAATCGGGTGATTCAGATAAAACTGATCTCCTGCGACGGTTCCATAAAGCGGGTAACGTGCAATCAGATCCAATGTGTAAATCACTTCCATTTCGTCGACGCTGATCTCACGTGCCAGTGCCGCGACTGTAGCTGACTGCCTGCTCTCAAATGAAAAGACGGATCGGTGGTGCTGAAAACGAAGTATGGTTCTGGTGAACTGGAGCCACCGCTGAAAGACTCGCTGATTGTTCTTAGTCCATGCGCGAAACTGTTCAAGAAGCATTGAGAAGTTCTCATCTCGTACACAGCGGCGTTCATCTGTTGAATAAGGTAAGGACTGAATGATGGGATCGAGAGTCGTCAACGTCCTGATGAGATCTGGTTCCTCCACGAGCCCAGTTGAATACGAGGGTACGGGAACCGGATAACGAACTTGATCCCCATAGATGAAGAGATCCGCCAGTTCTCCTGCCAACCGGGCAGCCCAAGGGTCACTACACCCATCTCGAAAGAGAGATTCGACGGCGATAACAGCGGAAATGTCAATTAGTGGGCTATTCATGGCCGTGCTTTGTTGAGGGGGAACCGCAACACTGCTACCTCACCAAACCGTCATGCAAGGTACAGCCTATGTAGGAATCGGTGGTAGAGGCAAGAGGAGTGTAACCGGGTCGTAGGTTGCTCATGTTTCCAGTGACGGCCTGCGTCTATACCCGCGGCCGCACGATCCCTTGCCGTCGGGTGAAGACCGTAACCATCCCCAGCACCACCACCAGCGCCACGAAGGCCAGCCAGCCGTCCACCAGCTTGCGGGTGCCCCAGAAGATGGTGTCGGTGCCGGGGACGGCCTTCGTCAGGAATCCGTAGAACTTGAGCCAGAAGATCCACCCGGCGTGGATGCCGATGGAGGCCAGGATGTCGCCGGTGAAGTGGTAGGCGAGGCAGAGGACGACGCCCGCCAGCGTCAGGTTCAGGAAGGCCGGGACCAGCCCGCCGGGCTCCAGCATCCCCGCCAGCATGGTCGGCAGCACCCGCAGGCCGGAGAGCCAGCCGATCTCCGGCGGGTTGGCGGGGCGCGCCATGAAGTGCACGATGGCGTAGACGGCGCTGCTCGCCAGCAGCGCCGCCCCCCACGGCATTGCCCGCCGCAGCCCGCCGTAGAAGGCGCCGCGGAAGAGCAGCTCCTCGACCACCGCCACGAACAGCGCCGTCGCCAGCGCGCCCGCGAGCTGCCCCGCGAGCTCTCCCGGCGTGCGCGGGCTGAGCGTCCGCGCCCCCGCCGCCAGCGCGATCCCGCACACCGCCGCGAGCGAGCAGAAGCCGAGCGCGAACCCCGCCGCCACGCGCCGCCAGCGCAGCCGCCGCGGGTCCACGCCCACGTCCGCCCAGCGGCGGATGCCCGAGGCGCGCACGTAGAAGGGGATGCCGAGCAGCGCCACCAGCAGCAGCGCGCGGTTCACCACCCGCGCGAACGGCGTCCGCGCGAGCTTCGTCCCCGGCGCGAGCGCCTGCAGCGCCTCGTGGAGCCAGGGCGCGAGCAGCGCCCCGCCGGCGAACACCGCCACCAGGAAGAGGGCGAGCGCCAGGATCGGCCGGCCCTGCCGTCCGTCGTGGGTGGTCTCGGCCTGCGGCATCGACGGCGTGGAGATGGAGTCGGGTGATGGAGAAGATCAGCGGATGGCGCCGGGGCGGCCGCTGATCCGGCGCAGGGCAGCGACCTGGCCGGCGTGGTAGCCCTCGTGCACGACCAGTAGCGCCAGCCGGCGGCCCAGCGGACCCGTGGCGCTCCCGCTGGCGGCGTCCGGCACCGCCGCGAGCTGCTCGTCGGTCACCACCTCCAGTGCGGCCAGCACGGCCTCGCGGGAGCGGTCCAGCGCCCCGGTGAGCGCCGCCAGCGGCAGCGCGCCCTCCGCGCCGGTGACGGGGGCGCTGCCGCGGTCGTAGCGCGCGTCCTCGCCGGCGCCCCACGCCGGCTCCCGCCCCAGCGCCCGCAGCATGTGGTTGCGGTGCACGATGATGTGGCCGACGATCCAGTTGGCGCAGTTCCCGCCGCCGGGGGGCTGCGCCAGCGCATCCGCCTCGGTGAAGCCTTCGAGGTTCACGCCCAGGGCCCGCGTGCTGAGGCCGAACATGTGGCGGAGCGTGTCCGCATCCATCGAGATCTCCTCCGAACCCGGGGTGGCGACGGGAGCGCATCATCTTATCGGGTTTGCCGGGCGGTTGAAACCGCGGCAACCACTGCCCGAAGTCCGCCTTCGCGGACTGCTTGTCTACCTCTCCGGATCGGCGGGCGGCGGTGTTGCCGAAATCCGGTTCGCTCGGGCGGTGGGCTCGGCGGGAATGCGGCGGACGGGAGTCCGCGAAGGCGGACTTCGGGCCGTTGTTGCCGCGAATTCATTCGCCTGTTCCCCACCTGTTCCCCACCTGTTCCCCGGCTCTGCGCAGGATTTTCTTGTGCGCGGTGGCGCGGAAGGTCCATATTCACGGATGACTCCCGGCGCGACCGATCCCGTGCACCCCCCACCGGCCGACCCGCCCCGGGCCGTCGCGGCCGGCCTCTGGCGCATCTCCACCCCCATGCCCGGCCGGCCGCGCCAGGTGCACGCGTACCTGGCCGAGCTCCCCCGCGGCGGGTGGCTGCTGGTGGACGGCGGGCTCGGCACGGAGCCCGCATGGGCGGCGCTGGAGGCGGGCGTCCGCGGGGCGGCGGGGGGATGGGAGGCGGTGCGCGTGCACGTGGTCACCCACATGCACATGGACCACGTGGGGCTCGCGGCCCGCGTGCGCGAGGCCGCCGGCGCGCCGGTGGTGATGGGGCGGCTGGACGCGGAGCGGATGGCGCACGCCGCGGCGCATCCGGAGGAAGAAGCCCAGTACCGCCGCGGCCTCTTCGCCCGCTGCGGCGCGCCGGCGGAGTGGATCGGGGTGGTGGAGGAGGGGCACGCCCGCACGCGTGCCGCCGCCCCGCCGGTGGAGGTGGACGGGGTGCTGGAGGGCGACGAGGGCGAGGTGCCGGGCGCGGAGGGGTGGCGCTTCGCCTGGACGCCGGGGCACACCGCGGGGCACGTCTCCCTCTACCGCCCCGCCGACGGGGTGCTGGTCGCCGGCGACGCGGTGCTCCCGCGCATCACCCCCACGCTGGGGGTGAACCGGCAGCGGGCGGACCCGGTGGGCGACTACCTGGACGCGCTGGAGCGGCTGCGGGCGCTCCGCCCCGCCCGGGTCCTCCCCGGCCACGGCGACCCGCTGGAGGGCGCCGCGCGGATGGCGGAGCTGCGCGCCGCCGCCGAGGGCGAGACGGAGGCCGTGGCGGCGGTGCTGAGCGCGGAGCCCGCGACCACCTGGGAGGTGGTGGAGCGGCGCTACGCCGGGCGGGAGCTGCCGCCCGCCACGCGCATGCTGGCGCTGCGCGAGACGCGGGCGCACCTGGAGCGGCTCGTCCGCCAGGGGCGCGCGGAGTGCGACGGGCGCGGCGGGGCGGACCGCTTCCGCCCGCGCTGACCCGGCCGAACCGGAGGGAACCGGCGATGGTGGCGAAGATCTTCTGGCTGCTGGTGGCGGCCGTGGCGGTGGTGGTGCTGGTGCCGCCCGTGCGCGAGCGCGTGTGGCCGAAGCTGCAGCCGGCGCTCAACCCCGTGTACGAGTGGAACGCCCGCACGCGGGTGAACGAGATCCGCGACCTGGTGAAGCGCGCCGACGCCACCGGGCGCCCGATCCCCACCACGGCCGACGCGTTCGCGCAGTTCGTGGACAGCGAAGACATGCAGCGCGACGCGTCGCTCGACCCGTGGGGGACGCCGTACTACATCCTCATCGATCGCACCGCCACCTTCCAGGTGGCCTCGGCCGGGAAGGACAGGCAGCCGGGGACGGAGGACGACATCCTCTCCCGGCCGGAGCCGCTCACGCACCAGCGGGACCCGCGGCGGCGGTTCTGAAACCGAAGGCAGGCGAAGGCAGAGCTCTGTGGGGTGCGCATGCTGAAAGTGGGACTCACCGGCAACATCGCCGCCGGCAAGAGCACGGTGGCCGAGGTCTGGCGCTCGCTGGGCGCCACCGTGGTGGACGCGGACGAGCTCGCCCGCCGCGCCGTGGACCCGGGGACGCCGGCGTTCTCGGCCATCGCGGCGGAGTGGGGGGAGCAGGTGGTGGAGCCCGACGGCGGGCTGGACCGCGCGGCGCTGCGGCGCATCGTGTTCGCCGACCCGGCGGCGCGCGAGCGGCTGGAGCAGATCGTCCACCCCGCGGTGGCGGGGCTGCGCGAGGAGCTCTACCGCCAGGCCGAGGCCCGCGGCGAGGCGGTGATCGTGGCCGACATCCCGCTCCTCTTCGAGGTGGGGCTGGTGGACGAGTTCGACGTGGTGGTGCTGGTCGACGCGCCCGAGGAGACGCGCCTGGCGCGGCTGGTGGGCGACCGCGGGCTGGACCCCGCCGAGGCGCAGAAGATGATCGCCGCGCAGATGCCCTCGGCGCTCAAGCGCGCGCGCGCCGACTACGTGATCGAGAACACGGGCGCGCTGGCCGAGGTGCGCCGCCGCGCCCGCGACGTGTGGCAGGAGCTGGAGCGCCGGGCCGGGGCGGCCGGTGGCTGAGGCGCCGCGCCTGCGGGTGGACATGCACTGCCACACCCGCGCCTCCAAGGACTCGCTGAACCCCTACGACGGCATCGTCCCCGCCATGGACGCGGCGGGGATCGACCGGGTGGTGATCACCGACCACGACCGCATCGAGGGCGCCCTGCGCATGCACGCGCGGGCGCCCGGCCGCGTGATCGTGGGCGAGGAGGTGCGCACCGCCGAGGGCCCGGACCTGATCGGCATCTTCCTGAGCGGGCTGATCCCGAAGTACACGCCGCTGCGCGAGGCCTGCCTGCGCATCCACGAGCAGGGGGGCGTCGTCTACGTGCCGCACCCGTTCGACACGCGCCGGCGCGGCGGGGGCGAGCTGCTGGACGGGATCGCGGACCTGGTGGACGTGGTGGAGGCGCACAACGCGCGCACCTTCCGCCCGGAGGTGAACGCGCGCGGCGAGGCCTGGGCGCGCGCCCGCGGCAAGCTGCTGGGCGCCGGGAGCGACGCGCACACGCTGCAGGAGATCGGCACGGCGCACGTGGAGGTGCCCCCCTTCGAGCCCAACCGCGACTCCTTCCTCGCCGCGCTGAAGGACGCCACCCTCGTCCGCGGCACCTCGTCGCCCGTGGTCACCGTCTGGTCCAGCTACGCGACGCTTCGGAAGAAGATCCTCCCCGAATAACGGCAACTGCATCTCACGCAGAGACACGGAGACGCAGAGAGGCGCGGCGGCCTCTCTGCGTCTCCGCGTTCTCTGCGTGAGATGCAGCTACTCTTCGTCTTCCTCGTCCTCGTCCTCGCGCGCGGCCTGGAGGTACTCGCGCAGCGACTCGGGGGTGAGGCTGGAGAGCTGGCGCAGGATGTCCTGCGTCTGCTCGACGATGCTCGCGCCCTCGTCGCGGGTCAGCTCGTCGTCGAAGTCGAAGGCGAGCGGCACGCCGTCCTCGTCGTCATCGCCCGTGGGATCGATGCCGGCCAGCGGGTGGAACACCAGCGTCACCCCCAGCGCCGTCGGCTGGTCCTCGTAGGGGCTGATCTCGGCCTCGGCCAGGTACAGGTCGCCGCCGTCCGCGAAGATGCGGAACCCCACCGCCATCCCCAGCACGTCGCCCGTCTCCTCCTCCTCGTGCCCGTGGCCCGCCTGCTCCTGATCGCTCATCTCTCCTCGCGCCTCGTCTGGGTTCTCCCGCGCCTGCCCGCCCTTCCGCCGGGGCGAGCAAGATACACGCCCCGCCTCACCCGCGACAGGCGACCGCCGGGCGTCTGGCGCGCACGCGGCGCCGAGGTTGCGCCCGCGGCGGCGATGGCCGATCATCCCCGCCCCCGAACCGGAGAGGCGCCATCCGCACCCGCACGCACCCGTCCGACCGAGCCGGCGCGAAGGCGACGCTCTCCGTGCTCGCGGCGCTCCTCTTCATCCAGCTCTTCTTCGGGACGCTGCCGATCGCGGTGAAGTTCGCGCTGCGCGAGCTGACCACCCCCGCGCTGGCGCTGGCGCGCGTGGCCGGCGCGGCGCTGCTCTTCGTGGTGCTGCACGCCACGCTGGTGCGCGAGCGGGTCCGCAGCCGGCGCGACTACGGCCTGCTCGCGGTCTACGCGGTGTTCGGGGTGATCCTGAACCAGCTCCTCTACATCACCGCGCTCACCCTGACGACGGCGACGGCGGCGCAGACGGTGGTCGCCGCGGGCCCCGCCATCACCCTGCTGATCGCGATCCTGGCGCGGAAGGAGACGGCGACGCCGCTGAAGTGGCTGGGGATCGGCGTGGCGGGGACGGGGGCGGTGCTGCTGGTGGGAGCCGGCGCGCGCTCGGGGAGCGTGCTGGGAAACCTGCTGGCGGTGCTGAACGTGGCCTCGTACAGCATCTACCTGGTGATCTCGCGCGGGCTGCTGCGCCGCTACCAGCCGCTGACGGTGATCACCTGGGTCTTCGTCTTCGGGGCGATCGGGATGGTGCCCTGGGGGATCGCGCCGCTGGCGCGCGAGGCGGGGAACCTCCACGCGGCCACCTGGGCGGTGGTGGCGTATATCATCGTGCTGCCGACGGTGGGTGCGTACTGGCTGAACGTGTTCGCGCTCACGCGCGTGGAGTCGAGCCTGGTCTCCGCCTTCGGCTACCTGCAGCCGGTGGTGACCGCGGTGATCGCCATCCCCGTCCTCCACGAGCGCCTCTCGCCGCGGCTGATCCCCGCGGCGGTGCTGATCTTCGCCGGCGTGGCGGTCACGCTCTGGGAGGGGCGACGCGAGCGTCTGCGCCGCGGAGCCCCGCCCTCGCCCGCGGAACAGGAGGCGGTGGAGCCGTAAACTCGGCTCGATCTTACGCAGAGACGCAGAGACCACGGAGAGAACTTCTGCTGCGATGGCCGGGACTCGCTTGTGCGGGATTATCGTCCGGATTAGACTGCCGAGACGCTCCCCGCACATCCGGCATCCTCGCGCCGCAGCCGGCGCCGGGATCGGTCACCCGCACCCGGGAGGGAACATGAGCAAGCTGAGGCTGGACGTCGACGACCTCGCCGTAACCACTTTCCGCACCGAGGAGGTCGGCGACCACAGGGGCACGGTGAATGCCCACGCCATCACCGGCACCCACCCATTCTGCCAGAGCGAGCCGACGTACTGCCGGACCGGCTGTCCCTGCACCACGCGCGCGGACGAGCTTTGACGTCGTAAGCGGGCCGTACCCTCGCCCACGGAGCAGGAGGTGGTGGAGCCGTAACGGCAGGTTACAGGGTTACAGGGGACACCCGGTAAAAGCGGTTGCTGGCTGTCCCCTGTACCCTGTCCCCTGTCCCCTGCCGTTCACCAGCCGCCCACGCCGCCGCCGCCGGAGCCGCCGCCGCTGGAGCCGCCCCCGCTGGAGCCGCTGGGGCTCGACGACATCGTGCTCGCCGCGCTCGTGCCCATCGAGCTCATCGACGAGCTGAAGTGCGTGGCGCTGAACGAGTGGTAGCCGCTCCCCGCGTACCATCCCGGCGGCTCGCGGTAGAGGTCCTCGAACGCCTTCGCCCAGCGCCCCTCCACGCCGAAGGCCATGGCGTACGGCAGGTAGCGCTCGAACATCTCCGGCGAGGTGATCATCCGCCGGTAGCGGTCGCTCTCGACCTTGTCCAGGAACTCGCGGAAGCCGAGCGCCGCCTCCCGCGCCCGCGCCCCCTTCTCCGTCCGCGCCGCCATCAGCGCGCCGAAGACGGCGACGATGACGCCGGCCGCGATCCCGCCGGCGATCAGGGCCATCGGGTCGAGCCAGGACACCCCCGCGTCGCCCAGCATCCCCCCCGCGATCCCGCTCAGGATGGCGAGCACGATCCCGAGCGCCATCCACGCGCCCTTCACCGAGTCAGGCCGCTTCAGGTAGTAGCCGCGCTCCACCAGCCGCTCGAAGATCGCCGTCCGGATGCCCGTGAGCGACCGGTAGAACTGGTTCTTGAGCGACGACAGGCGCACGCTCGGCTGCCCCGCCTGCGCCCCGGTCTCGACGAAGGCTCCCGCCTCCACCTCCTCCCCGGCGGCGCGCGCGGCGGCCGCCCGCTCGCGCGCCGCCTTCACCGCGCTCCACGCGGGCCCGTAGCTCGCGCCGGAGAAGAGCGCGCCCAGGAACTCCCGCTCGTGCGCCACCAGCCCCTCGGTGCTCTCCGTACGCCGGTGGAAGACCCAGTCCCGGTTGGAGACCAGCCCGAAGAGGTGCTTGTCCTCCACCTCCTCGATCCCCACGTGGCCGCGCACCGCCAGGTCCACCAGGGTGCTGGTGATGTCGCGCAGATCCGCGGAGTTGTCGACCAGCGTCCCGATCTCGGCGGGCGTCATCTCGTCGGGGGGCGCGTACTGCACCACGATCGCCTGCTCGCGCGGGTCGCGCCCGTGCCGCAGCCAGCGGCGCAGCATCAGGACGAAGGCCAGCGGCGCCAGGAGGAGCGGCCAGAAGGAGAAGAGCCGCTTCCGCCGCAGCTCCGCCTCGCTGGGCCGCGCCAGCACCCCCGCGGGCCAGGCGACGGCGAGCGTGAGCCCCTCGCCCGGCGCGAGCGTGCGCGCCGCCTCGGCGACGACGGTCTGGCCCCGCACCGACACCGTGGCGTCGCTCCCGGCGGACCCCGCGTAGCCGGTGTAGGCGTGCTGCCGCGTGGGGAGCGCGCCGTCCGGCACGGTGACCCGCGCGCTGGCGTGCTCGATCGGGAAGGTGCCCAGGTTCCCGGTCACGTTCCAGTACAGCTCGTCGTGCGCGCCGCCCTCGTCGCCCGCGTAGAAGAAGCGGACGGCGTTCCTCACCCGGTAGCGGATCACCACGGTCCGCTCCGCGTCCGACGCGCCGGGAACGGCGATCTTGATGCGGAGCACACCCGATTCGGGCTTCTCCTTCCAGTACTGCAGCGCGGCGCCTTCCGCGCCCGTCACGCCGAGCACCTCCACGTCGAGCCGCCCCTTCCGGCCCTGCCCCGTCTCGTGCCGCAGGACGATGTCGCGGAAGATGCCGTTCCAGCTCCCCTCGAAGTACACGCGCAGCGTCTCGGTCACGTCGGTGGTGCCGTCGCGGTTCACCACCACGTCGCTGCGGTAGTCGCGGATGGTGATGTCGCGCGCGTGCAGCGCTCGCGGCGCGGCGAGCGCGCCCGCGAGGGCGAGGAGGACGACGAGGAGGCGTCGCATCGGGAGAGGCGGGGTGCGGGGAGGCGGACGCGCCCGGGGGCGCGCCCGCCGACGGATCAGAAGCTCACCTTCGGCGTCTCGCGCTCGGCGGCGCCGGCCTCGAAGAACTCGCGCGGCTGGAAGCCGAAGGAGCCGGCGACCACGTTCGAGGGGAACTGCATGATCTTCGCGTTGAATTCCCGCACCACCGCGTTGTAGTAGCGGCGCGCGTTCTGGATGGCGTCTTCGAGCTGCGCGAGCTGCTGCTGCAGGTCGCGGAAGCCGCCGCTGGCCTGGAGCTGCGGATACGCCTCGACGGCCACGTTCAGGCCCTGCAGCGCGGTCGTGAGCTGCGCCTCGGCGGCGGCGCGCTCGGCGGGGCCCGCGGAGCGCGCGGCCACGGCGGCGGTGCGCGCGGCGGTCACGCTCGCGAGGGTGCCGCTCTCGTGCGCGGCGTACCCCTTCACCGTCTCCACCAGGTTGGGCACCAGGTCGTGGCGCCGCTTGAGCTGCACGTCGATGTCCGACCAGGCGTTCTGCGTCTGCAGCCGGAGCCGCACCAGGCCGTTGTAGGTGACGATGGCGAACAGGACCAGGAGTACGGCGACGACGGCGAGGACGATGGCGATGCTCATGCGCGGCTCCCGCGAGGGGGGAGAGGGCCGGCCGAAGACCGCGGGCCGGACGGATGGCGGACGAAAGGTACGGTTCCCGGCGCTTCCCACGCCAGACATCCGCCTGCTAAGGCATTACGGGACATAGTCCTCCGAGGATTCATGCTTCTACGGCTTCGTCTCTCACAGAGGTCACGGAGGCCACGGAGAACCGCCATGCCCCCTCCGTGGCCTCTGCGACCTCGGTGAGAGCCATTCTTTTTCGAGATGGGGGTTGATATCATCACCTCGATCCGACCTCCATCCCGTTCGCCAGGGGGCCCTGCCATGCGCGTCGTCCGCCGCGTCGTCCCGCTCCTCGTCCTCGTCGCGTCCGCCCTCCCCGCCCAGGCGCAGCGGACGGTGAAGCCGGTGCTGCACGGCCGCCACTGGGTGGCCATCACCGGCAAGCCGCTCGCGGCCACGGCGGGGGCGATGATGTTCCAGAAGGGCGGCAACGCGGTCGACGCGGCGTGCGCGATGATCGCCGCCACCGCGACCATGTGGGACGTGCTGAGCTGGGGCGGCGAGACGCAGGCGCTGATCTACAACCCGCACACGCAGCGGGTGATCGGGATCAACGCGCTGGGGATGGCCCCCACCGGCGCCACGCCGGAGCTCTACCGGTCGCGGGGAATGCGCTACCCGCCGGAGTACGGCCCCCTCGCGGCGGTCACGCCGGGGACGCCGGGCGGCATCCTGACCATGCTGGCCGAATACGGGCGGCTGAGCCTGAAGGACGTGCTCGCCCCCGCCATCCAGATGGCCGAGGGCTACCCGATGGAGGACGAGGCGTCGAACTCCATCGAGCGGGAAAAGGAGCGGATCCGGCAGTGGCCGTACTCGCGCGCGCTCTTCCTGGTGCACCCCGGCCAGCCGCGCGAGGGCCCCGCCACCGGCGAGATCTTCCGCCAGCCGGACCTCGCCGCCACGCTGCGCAAGCTGGTCGACGCCGAGCGGCAGGCGCTCGCGCAGGGGAAGAACCGGCGCGACGCCATCATGGCCGCGTACGACCGCTTCTACCGCGGCGACATCGCGCGGGAGATCGTGCGCTCGGTGCGCGAGCAGGGCGGGCTGTTCACGATGGAGGATCTCGCCGGCTGGCGGGTGCGCATCGAAGAGCCGGTGCACACCAGCTACCGGGGGATCGAGGTCTACAAGCTGAACGTGTGGCAGCAGGGCCCGGCCATGCTGCAGGCGCTGAACATCCTGGAGACCTTCGACCTGAAGTCGATGGGGTACAACTCGCCGCGCTACATCAACACCGTCTACCAGGCGATGAGCCTGGCCTTCGCCGACCGCGACTTCTACTACGGCGATCCCTACGTGCCGCCCGAGGAGCCGGTGCGCGGGCTCCTTTCGAAGGAGTACGCCCGCGAGCGCGCGCGGCTGATCGACCCCGAGCGCAACGACCCGAACCTCCTCCCCGGCGACCCGTACCCGTTCCAGGGCGGGCGCAACCCGTTCCTCTCCGTGCTGCGGAACTGGCCGTCGACGATGAACGGGCGCGACTCGGTCTCCGCGCCGCCCACCTCGTTCACGGAGTTCCAGCGCCAGTTCCAGCTCGGCACCACCTCGGTGCAGGCGGCGGACGAGGAGGGGTGGGTGGTGAGCGTGACGCCGAGCGGCGGGTGGATCCCGGCGGTGGTGGCGGGGCGCACCGGCGTGGGGCTCAGCCAGCGGATGCAGAGCTTCGTCACCGACCCGGCGGAGGGGCCGTTCAACGTGGTGCGCCCGGGGCAGCGCCCGCGGGTGACGCTCACGCCCACGCTGGCGCTGCGCGGCGGCCGGCCGATGCTCGCGTTCAGCGTGCAGGGCGGCGACTCGCAGGACCAGAACCTGTTGCAGTTCTTCCTGAACGTGGTGGAGTTCGGGATGAACGTGCAGCAGGCCACCGAGGCGCCGAACATCAACAGCTACCAGATGCGCAGCTCCTTCGGCGGGCACGAGGCGCGCCCCGGGCGCATCCTGGTGAACGCCGCCACCCCGGACTCGGTGCGCGCGCGGCTGCGGGAGATGGGGTACACGCTCGAGGTGCAGCGGCTCACCTCCGGGCCCATCACCGCGATCTTCCTCGACCGCGAGCACGGCTCCTTCTGGGGCGGCGCCAGCAACTACGGCCAGGACTACGGCATCGCGTGGTGAGGCAGGCTGGCGTGGAGCGTCTCACGCGGAGACGCAGAGACGCTGAGAGGGGTCGCCGGCTCTGTCTCATTCGAAGCGATCACAGGCTCCGGTCGCCGCATGACCCCGTCGATCCCGGAGGCGCGCCCGCCGCCTCCGGCCGCTTTGTGCGGTGGCCTGTACAGAGCGGTGCTGCTGCCTATCTTCCGCCTGGAAAGGCCGGGGTTTCTTCCGATTCACCCGCAGCAGCAACCGCGTTGAGCCGTCCATCTCTAAAACGGCGTGTGTGGCTTCTGGCGCAGCAGGTCGGGACGGACACCTCCCTGTTCGTGCTCGGGATCTTCTCGGACCCAAACCGCGCAAAGGCCGCCGTCACCGAGCACACGGAGGGCGGCGAGCCGCTCTGGAAGGCAGTGGAGTGGGAGAACGGGTGGCCGGCTCGCCACGCGGCCATGCTCTGGTCTCATCGCGGAGAAGAGATCCCGCTGGAATTCTGGGTCATCCCCTTCCTTTTGAACCGCTCCGAGATGGGTGACCTCACGATTCGGCTGCCTCGGCTTCGAGTTCCACTCCGGCATTGACCCTGGCCCACTTCACACCTTTCGCGACACGGCTTCCCCACGGCCGATTCGGAACGTATTCTCCACGCAGGATTGTTCCCTCCCGTGTCCCTGGTGGAAGCCT
This sequence comes from Longimicrobiaceae bacterium, assembly GCA_045803205.1. GTDB lineage: Bacteria > Gemmatimonadota > Gemmatimonadetes > Longimicrobiales > Longimicrobiaceae > Longimicrobium. Next base: position 10,425 of record JBJMPM010000349.1, on the reverse strand, counting down.
TGGAATCATGACCCGCCCAAAGCTGCCCCGCCGGAAAGCCTACGCCCCCCGCCGGGTTCCGCCCCCACTTGCTCATTCCCTTGGAGCCGAGGGATTTCCAGGACTGGAGGTCCTGGAAGAGTTCGGAGGCCTCGGAGGCCTCGTTCTCTGGTTCGCGTGCCGCGACGCGGAACTCTGGGCGACGGCACCCGAAAAGGAAGGTCTCTTCGCCGACGCCCCGGCACAATGGAGTGAGCTGATCGGCCAGCTCGACAGCACGTTCGCGTCGGCGGCGCCTCGGCTCCGTCTGCTCGCGAGCCTGAGTGGCGGCCGAGAGGCGACCTCTGTTGCCACCGACTGCGGGGCGATCGCAGAATGGGCGGAGGAGCGGAGCAGGCTCGTCACGGCCGTGGAGTTCTCGCAGGTCGCCAGTCTCGCCGACCCCGAGTTCCCGCTCCATGCAGCGCGTACTGCGCGGATATTAAAAGACCGTGCCGAGTGGGACCGGTCGGCGAGCTGGTACGATCAGGCGATCTTCACCGCTCGTCGGGTCGAAGACTGGTACGTCTACGCAGACGCATACTGCGGGCTCGGCGACCTCTACTTCGAGCGCGGCAACCTTCCGAGGGCGCGCCGACTGTTCAGGCGTGCGCTCCGGGCAGCGATCCGCCATCACATCGACGAGCAGGTCGCCAACGCGTACCACTACCTCTTCACCCTCGAGGCGGTGGCGGGGAACTGGGAGCGCGCGGAAGCGTTCGTCGTGAACGCGCTCGCCAAGTACCCCGAACACTCGCCCAGGCGTGCAAGGCTTGCGCGCGACCTGGGCTACCGATGGATCTTGCGCGGGTACTTCGAGCGCGCCTTGCCGCTGGCGCAGGAAGTCCTCAACCACTTCACCGCACCCGGGCTTCGCGCCCTCGTCTGGTCGGACATTGCGCGCGCCGCTGCCGGAGCCGGAGACGAGGGAGCGTTCGAGACCGCCTGGGCGCAGGCGAAGGTTCTTCTCGACGGCGGGGTAACGGACCCATACACGCCCACGATCCTGTTGAACCTGGCACACGGAGCCGCCTTCCGCGGGGAGGTCGCGCGGGCGACCTTCCCTGCCCGCACCGCGGCCGAGATCGCGCGAACTCGTGGCGAGCCTCAGTTCGTGCTCGAAGCCGAGGCGCTGCTCGATTCGCTCAAGTCGGCTGGGTTTGTTCGGCCGGAGCGCGGGCCCCCACGACTTGCCGGCGATCTCGTTGACGAAGTGCTCCGGATCATGAAAGAGCATCGGGCAGTGGCGTGAATCGGCCACCGCCCGAATCACTTTGTGTGTTAGAGATTCAGGAGCCGCCTCCCAGGAAACCTCCCCCGTCGTGCCGGGGCGGTGGCGGCGGCTGGGTCTGCGGTGCAGTCGGGCTGTTTGAGCCACAGGCGGCGAGAACAACCAGGCCGAGGAGCGCGACGATGCGAACCTTCATGTGAGCCCTCCGTGCGGGAAGTGAGAAAAGATGCGGGAACCCGCACGGGCAAGATAGTGGACGCGCGTCTACTTGTCGCTCCGTTTGAGCCGGAGGGAGCCGTTTGAGCGTGTGAACGCCGCCACGCCGGACTCGGTGCGCGCGCGGCTGCGGGAGATGGGGTACACGCTCGAGGTGCAGCGGCTCACCTCCGGGCCCATCACCGCGATCTTCCTCGACCGCGAGCACGGCTCCTTCTGGGGCGGGGCGAGCAACTACGGCCAGGATTACGGGATCGCGTGGTAGGCAGGTTTTACAGATCGTCTCACGCAGAGACGCGGAGGCACGGAGAGAAGGAGTCACCGGCGCACTGGAGAAAGTGGACACAAGCCGGCGCCTGAGAGGGCTTCCACGCTCGCTTCAGATGGCACTTGACATCGGAGCGAAATGGCTACATGCTCGAAGCAGGACGAAAACCCTTGAAAAAGGACGCAAATGATGACACGCCCGGGGATGTTCAACGGCGCCTTCTTCCAGGGGATGGCGCAGGCGCTCGACCTCACGGGCGGGATGGCGCGTCGCAGGCTCGCGCGCTTCCGGGCCGACCAGCGCAGCGTCCGCGGCGCGCTCGGCTCCGACTGGTCCGCCATCGGCCACGACCTCTCGCTCGCCCTGCGGCGGTACCGGGAGCTGCATGGACAGTGAGGAACCCGCCGCGGCGGGTCGAGCCGCTCCACCCGGACCCATCCCGGTCGCCACTCGTCCACACTCCGCGGGTGGCGATCTTGCGTTCTACCGCGAGCGGCTCGTGCTGGCGGCGGAGCTCCGCGAGGGGCCGCTCCCCAGCGGGCGCGAGCTGAAGCGCTACCGCGAGGCCGACCCCTCCGCGCCCCGCATCATCCTCGAGGAGTTCCGCGCCGAGAGCCGGCACCGGCGGTACGTGGAGCGCGAGATCGTCAAGGCCGAGACCCGCCGGGCCGACCGCGGGCAGGTGTTCGCGCTGGTGATCATCCTCGTCGGGCTGACCGTCTCCGCGATGCTGATCCAGGGCGGCCACGACGTGGCCGGCGGCTTCATCGCCGGGCTGGACCTGCTGGGGGTGGCCGCGCTCTTCCTGAGCGGCGCGGCGGCGCCGCGCGGCGAGGAGCCCTCGAGGAATCCCGAGAAGAAGCCGGCCGCCGGCTGACCCCGGAGCGGGTCGCGCGCGCTCCGCTCGCCGCAGGTTTCGAAATCAGCCACAAACCGTTATATTCAATTCAATTCCGGCGATCCCGGATGGCATTCGCCCGCGGCGCACGTCACCGCTGACGTGAGCCGCGGGACCTTTTTCTCCGTGCCGCGAGCCCGCGGCGGAAAGCAAGGGTATGGCGAAGCAGGAATCGATCGAGATGGACGGCGTGGTGACCGAGGTCCTCCCGGACCGCCGCTACCGCGTCGAGCTCCCCAACGGGCACAGCGTCCTGGCCTACGGCGCCGGGAAGATGGCGAAGTTCCGCATCCGCGTGCTGGAGGGCGACCGGGTGACCCTGGCGATCTCTCCCTACGACCTGACCAAGGGACGGATCACCTACCGGCACAAGTAGCCCCGGCTCTCCCCCCCCGCGACTCGCTCCTGGAGGCACTCCCCATGATGAACAACAGCTCGCGCCGCATCGAGCGCGGCTCGCTGGAAGTGGACCACGACGCGCGCCCCGGATGGGTGACGGCCAACGACCGTCTTCCCGAGGCCGGCGAAGAGGTGTTCTGCACGGGCGGGCTGGCGGTGGTGACCCGGGTGCTGGGCCGCACCGGCGACCGCAGCCGGCTGCTGGAGCTCAAGCTGGTGGAGGGCGACGGCAAGCCCTTCTTCGCCGCCGCCTCGAACGTGCTCCTCCCCCCGCAGCAGGTCCAGCTCGCCTGACAGGGCGGCCACGGCCACGCCCGTTTCGCCCCGCGGCACCCGAGCCGCGGGGCGGCCGTCGTTCTCCCCCCGTCTTTCCCCGCCCGCCCCGGGCGCCGATCTTCCCCCGCATGACCGATCCGTCCGATGCCGCCGGCGGCCCCGCGCCCGCCGACGACGCGCTCCTGCGCTTCTTCCACCTGGCCGGCCGGCTGAAGGAGACGCCGCGCGCCGGCTGGGCGCTGCGCGGCATCGCCGATCCCGAGTCCGTCGCGGAGCACTCGCACCGCGTGGCCCTGCTCGCGCTCGTCCTGGCCCCGCGCGCCGCGCCGCCGCTGGACGCGGCGCGCTGCGTGGCGATGGCGCTGGTGCACGACCTGGCAGAGGCGCTGGTGGGCGACATCACCCCGTTCGACGGCGTGGACGCGGAGGAGAAGCGCCGGCGCGAGGAAGAGGCGATGCGCCGCCTCGCCGCGCTCGCGGGCGACGACGCGCTGCTCGGGCTCTGGCGCGAGTACGCCGCCGCGGAGACGCCGGAGGCGCGCTTCGTCAAGGAGCTGGACAGGCTGGAGACGGTGATGCAGGCGGCCGAGTACGGGTCGGCGGAGCGCGCCCCGCACGCGGAGCTGGAGGAGTTCTGGGATGCCGCCGCCGCGCGCCTCGCCTCCGCCGGCACCCGCGCCCTCCTCGACGCCCTCCGCCGCGAGCGCGACGGCGATGGCTGACGCGGACGCGCTGCAAGCGGCCTACGCCGCCGACGCCGACGCGAAGGAGGCGCGCATCGCCGCGCTGCTGGAGGAGGGCGGCTTCGGCGGCACGTTCCGGGGGATGCGGCGCACGCCGGTGGAGCGCGGCTACCGGATGCGCGCGAGCGTCTACCTGGGCCGCGGCGCGCCGGAGGATGCGATGGCGCGCGGGGTCGACCCGCGCGGCGGCCGGGTGCCGCTGGAGGAGTCGCTCTGGGTGCTCCCGGAGGCCGCGCGGCCGCTGGTCCGCGAGGTGACGGAGCGCCTCGCCGCCGCGCCGCGCGCCGCGGGGGCGACGGGGTTCGAGGTGCGGCTGGAGTTCGGCGGCGGGCGCGCGCACGTCACCGTCGCGGCGGAACGCGGGAGCGAGGCGCGGCTGGACGGCTTCTGCGCCGCGCTGCTGGAGGAGGTGGACGGCATCCTCGGCATCGCGGTGCCGTCGCAGGGGATCGAGGCCGGGGAGACGCACCTGCGGCACGTGCTGCTGGGGAAGACCATCCTCTCCCACCATCTCGCCTTCTTCCAGACCAACCGCTGGCTCACCCCGGAGCTCGCGGCCGCGGCGAAGGCAGTGGCGGCGGACCCGTCGCACATCATCGACCTGTACTGCGGGGTGGGGCTGCACAGCGTGCTCGCGGCCGGGCCGGAGAGCGCCGTCGTCGGCGTCGACACCAACCGCTGGGCGATCGAGAGCGCGGTGCAGAACGCGGAGCTGCATGGGCTGGCGCGGGCGCGGTTCGAGCGGATCCCCGTGGAGCGGCTGGTGGGGCGGCCGGAGACGGAGCGGCCGTCGGTGGTCTACGTGAACCCGTCACGCTACGGGTGCGCGCCGGGAGTGGCGGAGCGGGTGGCGGCGTGGAGGCCGGAGGCGGTGTGCCTGGTCTCGTGCTCGATCGAGTCGCACGCGCGCGACCTGGGCTCGTTCGCGCGCGCCGGCTACCGGCCCGATCCCTTCGAGTGCTTCGACATGTTCCCCTTCAGCCCGTTCGTGGAGAGCGTGACCGTGCTGCGTCGCGAGGCCTGATCCTCAACCAAGGGAGGTGCATCATGAGATACTTCAAGGATGAATCGACCCATCCGAACCGCGCTCTCCAGGTGTGGCTGATCCTGATTGGGCGTGCGGCGAACCGACAGACGATGACGTACGAAATGCTGGCGAGGCAGATTGGTTTCCCGCGGGCCGACTTTCTCGCACCTATCCTTGGGCACATCATGTACTATTGCTCGCAGACGAAGCTTCGTGGCCTCACTGCGCTGGTGGTCTACAAAGACGGGGGAACACCGGGCTCGGGATTCGTCTCCGAGGACCCAAACATGGAGCGGGAGCAGGTGTACGGCTTCGACTGGTATTCGATCTTCCCGCCCTCGCCCGAAGAGCTTCGCGAGGCGTACCAGCGTGGCGAGGCTGATCGAAAAGCAAAGTCCGGAGCCGCGTAACGCGCGCGCATCCAAGAGATTGCGGCAGTGGCCGCGATCGATGTGGTAGAATCGGAAAGGAGACGACGATGGCCGAACGCGAGGTCGCCACGCTGGCCGGCGGGTGCTTCTGGTGCCTGGAGGCGGTGTTCGAGCAGATGCGCGGGGTGGAGAAGGTGAAGAGCGGCTACGCGGGCGGCACCGTGCCGAACCCCCGCTACGATGACGTGTGCACCGGGCGCACGGGGCACGCCGAAGTGGTGCAGGTGACCTTCGACCCCGCCGAGGTGAGCTACCGGGAGCTGCTGGAGGTGTTCTTCACCATCCACGATCCCACCACGCTCAACCAGCAGGGCGCGGACCGGGGGACGCAGTACCGCTCGGCGATCTTCACCCACTCGCCCGAGCAGGAGGAGACGGCGCGCGAGGTGATCCGCGACCTGGAGGCCGAGCAGGTGTGGGACGATCCGATCGTGACGCAGGTGGAGCCGCTCACGCAGTTCTGGCCGGCGGAGGACTACCACGATGCCTACTACCGGCGCAACTCCGGGCAGCCGTACTGCCGGGTGGTGATCGCGCCCAAGGTCGCCAAGTTCCGGCAGAAGTACCTGTCCAGGCTCAGCTGACGGCATCTCACGCAGAGACGCAGAGGCGCAGAGAGAACTGCTTGGTGGGTGAAGTTCGCGAGCGTAGATTGCAGCGATGGATCTGCGCTTCGAGTGGGACCCCGCGAAGGACGAGGCGAACGAGCGCAAGCACGGCGTCACGTTCCACGACGCGTCGACCGCGTTCAGCGATCCCCTCTCGTCCACGATTCCGGACCCGGACCACTCCGAGCGCGAGGATCGCTTCCTGCTGATCGGGCAGGATGTCTCAGGACGCCTGCTGGTGGTCGCGCATACCGAGCGCGGCGACACGATCCGGATCATCAGCGCTCGCCCGGCAACGCGCGGCGAACGGAGAGACTATGAAGAAGCCAACCGGTAGCGAAGATTCCGACGAGATGCGCCCCGAGTACGACTTTCGCGATGGCGTGCGCGGCAAGTACGCCGAGCGGTACGCCCGGGGTACGAACGTTGTCCTGCTCGATCCCGACGTAGCCGAGGTGTTTCCGGACCCCGCCTCCGTCAACCGGGCGCTCCGCGCGCTCGCCGGAATCATCCGCGACCAGCAGGAGCACAAGCCGGCCGCGTAGAAGCTCCCGGAGAGACGCGGAGGCACGGAGAGACGGCGGCGAGCCCTCTCCGTGCCTCTGCGTCTCTGCGTGAGATCACTCCTTTCGGCCCCGAATACATCTCCCGATGACGCCCGACGACGCTCCCGAGATCCTCCTGCGGCTGCGCGCGGAGTTGGCCGCGGCGGGGGACCCGGAGCGGGCCGCCGGGGCGCAGGCGTACATGAAGTCGGCGATGCCGTACCACGGCGTCTCCGCGGTGCCGCAGCGGGAGATCTTCAGGCGCGTGCTCGCGAAGGCGGCGCTCCCCTCGGCTGCGGCGTGGCGCGCGCTCGTCCTCCACCTCTGGCGCAGCGCGGCGTACCGCGAGGAGCGCTACGCGGCGCTCTTCCTGGCGGGCGACCGGCGGGCCGCGGCGTTCCAGACGATGGAGGCGCTCCCGGTGTACGAGGAGATCATCGTCACCGGCGCGTGGTGGGACTACGTGGACGACGTGGCGACGCACCGCCTTCCCGTGCTCGTCCGCCGCCATCCCGCGGAGATGAAACGCGCGATGCTCGCCTGGAGCGTGGGCGGGGACATGTGGAAGCGGCGCGCCTCCATCCTCTGCCAGCTCCCGCTGAAGGGGCGCACGGACGTCGACCTCCTCCACCGCTGCATCGAGCCGTCGCTGGGGTCGAAGGAGTTCTTCCTGCGCAAGGCGATCGGGTGGGCGCTGCGCCAGCACGCGCGCACCGACCCGGAGGCGGTGGTGGCCTACGTGCGCGCCCACGCGGCGCGGCTGAGCCCGCTCAGCAAGCGCGAGGCGCTCAAGGCACTGCTCAAGTCCGGCGCCGTCGACGCCGTCCCCTGAGGCCGATTGGTCAAAGTGGGGGTTGCTCAAACGTTTACACTCCACTACCGTCCGAGACATCCCTCCCGCGCTGCTCCTCTGCGGCCTCTGTGTGACACCTTCCTGTTACTCGATCGGAGTTCCTTCATGCCTCTCCCCCGTCGCCTTCTCCCCCTCGCCGCCTGTCTGCTCGCGACAGCGCCCCTGTCGGCGCAGACCCTGCGAGGGAAGGTGATCGACGCCGCCACCGGCGCGGCGGTCCCCGCGGCGGCGGTGCGCGCGCTCAGCGAGGGGCACGACGTGGGGCACGCGCGCACCGGGGCCGACGGCACCTTCTCCTTCCAGCTCCGCGTGCCTGGGACGGTGCGGATCGAGGCGCAGCGCACGGGCTACCGCACCACGGTGACGGGCGATCTCCCGGTGGGGACGCGCGAGACGGTGGACGTGGAGGTGAAGCTCTCGGCGGAGGCGATCGCCATCGAGCCGCTGCGGGTGACAGCGCGGGTGCAGCCGCCGCGGCGGCGCTCGCTGGAGCTGAACGGCTTCTACGACCGCGAGCGGCAGGGGATCGGCAAGTACCTGCGGCGCGAGGACTTCGAGAACCGCGCGAGTCAGAACCTGGCCCAGGTGCTGTCGCGGGTGCAGGGCACCTCCATCCTCTACGCGGGGCCGAACCAGTACATCTACTTCCCCCGCAACGGCGTCCCCTCCCTCGGCCGGCAGGCGTCGACCAGCGGGCGCGCGCCCCGCAAGTGGGGCGCGCCGAGCAACTCCTGCCTGCCGCGCCTCTTCCTGGACGGCGTGCGCGTGGCCTACGACGCGCAGAGCGACATCAACGCCGTCGTCGCCCCGGAGCAGGTGGAGGCGATCGAGGTCTTCCGCGGCCCGTCGGAGATCCCCGCGCAGTACAACGACAACAACTCGCAGTGCGGCGTGATCCTGATCTGGACCCGCAAGGAGCCCTGACCACGACCGCCGGACAGAGTGGTCTCACCCCCTTCCCCGGACGACCGCCATGCGCCCCCTCCTCCGCCTCCTCCCGCTCGCCGCCTCCCTCCTCGCGACGCCGCTCCCCGCGCAGATCCTCCGCGGCAAGGTGCTCGACGCCGCCACCGGCGCGGGCGTACCCGCAGTCGCCGTGCGCGCGCTCACGCCCGAGGGACGCGACGTGGGGCACGACCGCACGGGTGCAGACGGCACCTTCTCCTTCCAGCTCCGCGTTCCGGCGACGGTGCGGATCGAGGCGCAGCGCACCGGCTACCGCCCGACGATGACGGGCGAGCTGCCGGTGGGATTGCGCGAGACGGTGGACGTGGAGGTGCGGCTCTCGGCGGCGGCCATCGCCATCGAGCCGCTGCGGGTGACCGCGCGGGTCCAGCCGCCGCGGCGTCGCTCGCTGGAGCTGAGCGGCTTCTACGAGCGCGAGCGGCGGGGGATCGGGGAGTACCTGCGCCGCGAGGACATCGAGAGGCGCAGCAACATGAACCTGGCCCACGTGCTGTCGCGGGTGCCGGGCGCCGCCATCCTCTACTCGGGCACCCGCGAGTACATCTACTTCCCGCGCAACGGCGGTCCCGGTCTCGGCCGGACGCGGTCGACCGGAGGGCGGGCGCCCGCCCGGTGGGGTCCGCCGGCCAACTCCTGCCTGCCGCGGCTTTTCCTGGACGGCGTGCGCGTGACCTACGACGTGGACAACGACATCAACGCCATCGTGGATCCCGTGGCGGTCGAGGCGATCGAGGTCTTCCGCGGCCCGTCGGAGATCCCCGTGGAGTACAACGACAACAACTCGCGGTGCGGCGTGATCCTGGTCTGGACCCGCAAGGAGCCGTGAGCTCGTCTCCGGTCCCCCGCGCCTCCGGGTGAGACCTTCTTCAGCCAGCTCGGAGCTCCGCCCATGCCCCTCCTCCGCCGACTTCTCCCGCTCGCCGCCTGCCTCGCCGCGACCCCGCTCGCCGCGCAGACCCTCCGCGGCAAGGTGGTCGACGCCGCCACCGGCGCGGGCGTCCCCGCGGTCGCCGTGCGCGCGCTCAGCGAGGGGCACGACGTGGGTCACGCCCGCACCGCCGCCGACGGCACCTTCTCCTTCGCGCTCCGCGTGCCGGGAACGGTGCGCATCGAGGCGCAGCGCACGGGCTACCGCACCACGGTGACGGGCGATCTGCCGGTGGGGGTCCGCGAGACGGTGGACGTGGAGGTGCGGCTCTCGGCCGAGGCGATCGCCATCGAGCCGCTGCGGGTGACGGCGCGGGCGGAGCCGCCGCGGCGGCGCGCGCTGGAGCAGAACGGCTTCTACGACCGCGAGCGGCAGGGGGTCGGGAAATACCTGCGGCGAGAGGACTTCGAGAACCGGGGGAACACGAACCTGGCCCAGGTGCTGTCGCGGGTGCAGGGTACGGCCATCTACTACTCGGGCTCCAGCCAGTACATCTACTTCCCGCGCAGCGGCAGTCCCGACGCCGCGCGGCTGTCGGCGAGCCCACGGCCGCCGGAGAAGGGTACAGGAGCCGCGCCCGCCAAGTGGGGACCGCCGAACAACGCCTGCCTGCCGCGGCTCTTCGTGGACGGCGTGCGCGTGTCCTACGACGCGCAGAGCGACATCAACTCCGTGGTCGACCCGGACCAGGTGGAGGCGATCGAGGTCTTCCGCGGCCCGTCGGAGATCCCGGTGCAGTACAACGACAACAACTCCCAGTGCGGCGTGATCCTGATCTGGACCCGCAAGGAGCCCTGACCACGGCCGCCGCCGGACCGAGTGGTCCCACACCCTTCCCTGGTAAGCCCGGCATGCGCTCTCTCGTCCGCCTCCTCCCGCTCGCCGCACAGATCCTGCGCGGCAAGGTGATCGACGCCGCCACGGGCGCGGCCGTCCCCGCGGCGGCGGTGCGCGCGCTCAGCGAGGGGCACGACGTGGGGCACGCGCGCACCGCGGCCGACGGCACCTTCTCCTTCCC
>JBJMPM010000307.1:0-2536 GCA_045803205.1 Longimicrobiaceae bacterium | reverse complement strand
TTGGTTGTGCAAAGAAAAGACGTCATCCTGAGGGAGCCGCCGCGCGGAAATCGCGTCGTCTGGAAAGCCTGGCGGCGACCGAAGGATCTATAACTTCGGCAGCGACACAGCCGGTCTGTCGCGTCCGCGGCTATAGATCCTGCGGACTGCCGGCTGTTGCGCTCGCCGCAAGCTCTGCGTGGCCGTCCTCAGGATGACGTCCTTATGCATAGCGAATCCTGAAAAGCGGTATCAGTCGAGCAAAAGCCTCACACGGAGTCAACGGAGTCAACGGAGAACTGCCCGTCTTTCCTCCGTTGACTCCGTTGACTCCGTGTGAGGTTCTTCGCTGAACGATCGGGTTGTCTACGCCGCCCGGTACTGGTCTGCCCCGCCCCCCGACAGCGCGATGTCCACGGCGCTCGCCCACGTCTGCAGGGCGCCGCTCACGTTCGGCACGTTGAAGTCGAAGGCGTAGGTGAAGGCGCCGCCGAGGTTCGGGTAGGGGGGCCACCCCGTGCCGCCGTCCACGACCTCGGCGACGAGGCTCGCGAACTGCTGCGAGTCCAGGCCGGTGGCCGTGAAGCCGGCGGTCACGTACGGGGCGGCGGCCGGGCCCGAGCCCAGGATGGTCGGGAACGCGTTCGCGAGCGGCATCACGAAGGTGGAGTTGACGCCCGACGGGAGGTTGTTGTCCGGGCTGTAGTTCATGCAGTTCGCCCACGCGATCCCGCTGAACCCGACGTCCTGCCAGACCTGGAGGAGCGTCGAGATGGTGTCGACGTACGGGCAGATCGTGCACATCGCGGCCGGCATTCCCGCATGGAGGCCCAGCGTGAACGCCGTCATCGCGCCGACGTTCGACGGCGGGCCCCCTTCCCAGTCGTAGTCCACCCCCGACCCGCCCAGCGTGTCGAGGAGCTCGGCCACCACCACCAGCGACTGCTGCGTGTCGCTCCCCATGATGGCCCAGGTGGTGTCGTCGGCCCATCCCCCCAGCGAGACGAAGACCGGGATCCCCGCCGCGACCACCGAGCCGAGCGAGGCCACGAAGGCGCCGAGGTTGGGGCTGAAGAAGTCCTGATAGTTGCGCACCACCATCACGTCGGGCGACCCCTGCGAGCCGATCCCCACGAACCAGGTGAAGCCGCTGGTGGTGTCGGTGATGAGCCACTGCGGGAGCTTGGTGATCTGCGCCGGCTCCTGGGTGACCGTGTAGTTCGCGTTCGGGCCCTGCAGCCCCGCGGCCTGCTGCAGCGCGGCGGGGAGCTGGCCGTTGTCCAGGCTGGCCTTGTACGAGGCGACGGTCGAGGTGTTGGTGATGGTGGTGAGCGGAGCGCCGTGGAAGCTGATGAAGGTGCCGTTCGGGTCCACCTGCATGGGGAACGAGTTGCCGCTCGCGTTGTCCGTGAGCGTCCAGGCGGCGCCCGCCGTGTTCACCGTCACCGTCACGTTGGCGGAGAGCGGCTCGCCGGCGTCGCTGAACGCCTGGCTGCTCGCGTTGCGGAGGCTCTGCGGGAAGGTGCCGGCGTCCAGCGCCGCGGTCCACTGCGAGAAGTCGCTCGCCCGGAACAGCGTACGGATGCTGCTCACCGGGCCGTTGATGATCCGGAACACCTGCAGCGCGGGGTTCTGCTCGATGTGGCACTGGCTGAGCACCAGGTGCGTGAAGCCCGAGCCGGCGACCGCCGCGACGGGCGCGGTCGGTTCCGTGACGTACAGGATGTTGCGTGCGGTCATGATCGCCTGCCTTGCGAAGTGAGCATCGAGCGTCCGGAGTCGCATCCGGGCGCGCTTCCGGGGCTCAATCTCACCTCGCTTCCTCGCCCGGCCCGTATCCCCGCCGGCCATCACCCGCGCCGAACCGGCCAGGCGCAGGCGATCACCGCCAGCGCGTGCGCGCCGCCGGCGGGTGGACGTGGGGTGGCACGGGCAGGTGGGATTCGTCCGCGGTCCTCGAGACCCGTGCTGACGGGCGCCTTCGCAGTGCTGATGGGGCGATGGCCCCCCACGCCCGCGGACTTGCGCGACGCGGAGCGCGTCTGCCGCGGGCTGGGGCTGGGCCCGCTGCTGGACCGGATGCCCGGCGGCATCTTCCAGATGGTGGGGGAGACGGGGTGGCAGCTCAGCCACGGCGAGCGCAGCCGCCTCTTCGTCGCGCGCGCCGTCCTCCAGCGCCCCGAGGTCCTCATCCTCGACGAGAGCTTCGCCGCCCTCGACCCCGAGACGCTCCGCTCCACCCTCGAGTACCTCTTCGCCGGCGATGCCGCCCTGGTCGCCATCGCCCATCCATGACGGCTCGTGGAAAGAAAATGAGGGTCTCGCACAGAGACACGGAGGACCAGGGAGAGCTCCGCGGCTCTCCTCCGATCCTCCGCGTCTCCGTGTGAACCCATCCCATCAATTTTACTGTGCATTCATACCGTCTTTCGAGATTGGTTGTGCAAAGAAAAGACGTCATCCTGAGGGAGCCGCCGCGCGGAAATCGCGTCGTCTGGAAAGCCTGGCGGCGACCGAAGGATCTATAACTTCGGCAGCGACACAGCCGGTCTGTCGC
>JBJMPM010000160.1:0-2877 GCA_045803205.1 Longimicrobiaceae bacterium | reverse complement strand
CGCCGCGCGGCGGTCAGCCAGTCTTCGTCGTTCAGCGCCTCGCGCCCCTGCCGGTAGAGCGCGTCGGCGGGGTCCTGCGGGAAGGCCGGGGGCGGCGGCGCGTCGGCCAGCCGGCGCCGGGCGTCGTAGCCCAGCGCGTCGCGCGAGCGGGCGAGGGCGTCGCGGCCGGAGGCGAGCCTCTGGGCGTCGGAAGCGAGCTTCTGGACGTCGAGCGCCAGCCGCTCCTGCGCGCGGCCCTGCGCGGCGAGCGGTGCGGCCAGCAGCGCCAGCGCGGCGGCCAGGGTGGGGACGGTCCGGGGCATTTACGATTCTCCCAGGGTGACGGGGGAGCCGGCGGGCGCCAGCGTCTGCATGCGGGGGAGAAGCTGCTTCTCCTCCATGGCGCGGCGGGCCAGGTCCACCTCGGTGTGCGTGGTGGATGGGGCGTCGGGGCGGGTGGGGAGCGCGGCGATCTGCGCCAGCACCAGCTCCAGGTCTTCCAGCAGCGTCCGCAGCCGCGGGTCGTCGGCGGCGGGCGAGTCCAGCAGCAGGCGGGTCGTGCTCAGCATCTGCCCGGCCCACTCCACCGCCGCGGCGTCCACCCGCCCCCCGGCCGCCTCGGCGCGGAAGGAGGTGAGGAGCGTCTCGGTGCGGGAGAGGTGCTGGGCCACGGCCACGCGGTAGGCGTCGCCGGTCATGGGAGTCCCCGGCGCCGGGGCCTCCACGCGGGCGGTGGGGAGCCGCTCCGGCCCCTTCGAGAACCGCCCGATCCCGATCCCCAGCGCCAGCACGGCGGCCGCGGCGGCGCCGGCCTGGAGCCAGGGGAAGCGGATCTTCTTCGCGCGCCGCGCCGCCAGCTCGTCCCGCGGGTCGTCGGCGGAGACCTCGGGGTGGCCGATGCGCTCGGCGATCGACCGCCAGACGTGCGGCCCGGGCTCGTCGTGGCCCAGGGCGGCCGCGCGCACCCTGACCGCGCGGAGCTGCTCCAGCACGCCCCGGCAGGCGGGGCACCCTCGCAGGTGCTCCTCCAGCGCCAGGCGCTCGCCGGGCGGCAGCTCGCCGTCCAGGTAGTCGCTCAGCCGGTCGGTCCACTCCTCGTGCAGCATCGCGGGCTCGTTCATCTCAGGTGCTCCCTCAGGATCATGCGGGCGCGGTGGAGCTGGCTCTTGCTCGTTCCCACGCTCACTCCCAGCATCTCCGCGATCTCCTCGTGGCGGTACCCCTCCACGTCGAAGAGCACGAAGATCTCGCGCGCCCCGTCCGGCAGGCGCTCCAGCGCCTTCTCGAAGTCCATTCCCAGCTCCGGCGTGGCGGGGCGCGCCGGGGTCCACTCCAGCGCCTCGTCTCCCGCGTCGCGGCTCCGGCGCTTCGCGTGGGCCGCGCGCTTCGCCAGGATCAGGTTCACCGCCAGCCGGTGCAGCCAGGTGCCGAAGGCGCTCTCGCCGCGGAAGGTGCGCAGCTTCTCCCAGGCGCGGACGAACACGTCCTGGGTGAGCTCGTCGGCGTCCTGGTCGCCGGCCATGCGCCGGGCCAGGGCGTGGACGCGTCCGGCGTGCTCCCGGTAGAGCCGGGCGAAGGCGTGGGCGTCGCCAGAGGCCGCCAGCGCGGCGTCGCTTCCGCTCACCGCAACGGTGTTCGCGAACAGAGGGTCGGCTCCGGGGTCGTGCGGTGGCGCGCTCACGTCGTCTGGCAGGGCGTTGGACAGGGGGATGGTGCCTGAGGTTGGAATGTAGATCTATTTCACGCAGAGACGCAGAGAAACGGGAGAGAGCGCAGTCGTTCTCCGCGCACTCTCGGTTTCTCTCGGGGCGAAGCCCCCTTTTCTTTTAAGGGTGCGCTCCGTATCCTGTGACGCGACACGCCCCTTACCCGCCGCACCCCTTATGCCTCGCACCCTCGCCCGCACCCTGCCGCGCCTGCTCGCGCTCGCCTGCGTGCTGGGGGCGTGCGTGCCGCGCGTGCGGGGACCCGGGCCGGCGGGGGAGCCGGAGGCGTAGTCGCTCTTCGGGCAGCCGCTCTATTCCCCCGAGCAGCCGCTGGAGGTGCGGCAGCGGCTCGAGGCGCAGCTCGACAGCGCGCGGCTGGCGTACGAGGCGCACCCCGACTCCGCCGACGCCATCCTCTGGTACGGCCGCCGCGCCGCCGCCGCGGGCCACTACCGCGAGTCCATCTCCCTCTTCACCGAGGGGATCCGGAAGCACCCGCGCGACGCCCGCTTCTACCGCTTCCGCGGGCACCGCTGGATCACCGTGCGCCGCTTCGACCGCGCCGTGATCGACCTGGAGCGGGCGGTGCGGCTGACGCGCGGGCAGCCGGACCAGCCGGAGCCCGACGTGAACCCGGGCCCCGCCGGTCCGCTCGGCACGCTGCAGGGCAACATCTGGTACCACCTGGCGCTCGCCTACTACCTGCGCGGCGTGTTCATGCGCGCGGCGCCCGCCTTCCGGGCGGCGCTGAACCTGGCGCGCAACGACGATTCGCGCGTGGCGGCCGCCGACTGGCTGTACATGTCGCTGCGGCGCCTGGGCCGCACCGCCGACGCCGAGGCGGTGATCCGCCCCTTCGGCCCCGGGGTGCGGGTGGTGGAGAACGAGCCGTACCTGCGCCGCATCCGCATGTACCGCGGCGAGCTCCCGCCCGACTCGCTGCTCGACGCCACCGGCCGGAGCGCGCTGGAGCTGGCCACGCAGGCGTACGGCGTGGGCAACTGGTACCTGTACAACGGCCGGCAGAGCGAGGCCGAAGAGGTGTTCTGGCGCATCACCTCGGCCGAGAACTGGGCGCCCTTCGGCTACATCGCCGCCGAGGCCGACCTGCGGCGCCTCACGCGCGCGCAGCAGCGCTGAACGGCACCTCACGCAGAGACACACGGAGGCGCAGAGAGAGAGAGAGAGAGAC